>NZ_AXBJ01000002.1:0-304299 GCF_000473345.1 Rhodanobacter sp. OR87 | reverse complement strand
TTCTTCGGCACCTCACTCAATGCCGTGAAGACCCAGGTGTGGATCGCCGTTGCGGTCTATGTGCTCATCGCCATCGTGCGCAAGCGCCTGCACCTGAAGGCTTCGCTCTACGAAATTCTACAGATCCTGAGCGTGACGCTATTTGAACAAACCCCATTGGAATGCGCCCTGCAGCAGCAAGAACCACAGAGTTCTACCGGCGACCCTGCTAACCAATTGATTCTCTTCCCCGATTAACCGGACAGTACTGGCTTGTCCAAAAGAGAAGTACCCAAGAGAAAACGACACCCCGCTTCCGCGCCTTGTGGGCATCCTGCCCACAAGGTTCGCGGCCGGGCTACGGGGTTTGTCGACAGGGCATCCTGCCCTGACGACAAACTGGTTCGCATCCCTGCGAACCACCCTGCGGGCTTGTCCTCCACCCGGCCGCCGCTTCAGAGGGGTCCCGGTAGAGCAACGCGCATCCTGCGCGTACTTTTCAGAAAAGCCAGATCAAGAACAAAACCGCGGCAGAGCGATGCCTTGCCGCGGTTTTTTTCGGCTTTGTCACCGAGTGCGGGCCAGGATGGCCCGCACAGGGGACACACGAGAGAAAAAGTGACTCGGCTGCCGCAGGCAAGCGAAAGCTCCGGCTGCTGAGGAAAGCCCAGGCCAATCACAACAACTGAACCCGCCCGATACGTTCGTGCTTCAATCAATCGGGTGGACGTGAACCCAACGTCCCTGCTCCAGAAAATAAGCATCCGCCGCCGACTCGACCTGTCCCACATAAAAACCCGGGAGCTTTGCGCTTATCTGCTCTACCGCCCCGGGCTCGGGAATGAAATCGTAGGCTTCCGTCTGCCGATAATTTCCAGGTGGCGCCACGTCGGCGTACACGTGGTCGTACGCGCCTTTCCACTCACGAAGTGACGTGAGTTGCCAGCCAGCCGGTGCATTGATCGCCGCGACGAGCCGGTATCCGTGCCGCTTTCCGGACGGCAACACCAACATGGCATCCGCACGCCCGTCACCATCGACGTCTGCGCTGGCCACGAGCAGACATGCATTACCGTGTCGCATGGCCTGCCGCCGATCAACTGGCGATACATCAGTCGACAAGGGAAGCCGTTCACTCGGAAAATGTTGCTGCAGCGACTGACGAAGTGCCGGCGGGACCATCTCGACACACGGGTCACCTGCGGCAAAGGCCGAGACAGGCAGGATCCATAATCCCCATAGAAGAAACTTCATTCTGCTCCGCCTGGTCGCGTCGTCGACCGCTGACCGATGCCGCCAATCTACATCGGATATCGCCGCCGCTTCGATTCAAACCATCAAGGCGGCAATCCCTACTCCCCGCGCAACCACCGCGCCGCATCCATTGCGTAGTAAGTCAGGATTGCATCCGCCCCCGCGCGCTTGAACGCGGTAAGCGACTCCAGCACCACCGACTTCTCGTCCAGCCAGCCGTTCTGCGACGCCGCCTTCAGCATCGCGTACTCGCCGCTGACCTGGTATACGAAGGTCGGCACGCCGAAGGTGTCTTTCACCCGGCGCAGCACGTCGAGGTACGGCAGGCCCGGCTTCACCATCACCGCGTCGGCGCCTTCCTGGATATCAAGCTCCACTTCGCGCAGCGCCTCGTCGCTGTTGCCCACGTCCATCTGGTAGGTGTGCTTGTTGCCCTTGCCGAGGTTCGCCGCCGAACCGACCGCGTCGCGGAACGGGCCGTAGAAGGCGGAGGCGTATTTCGCCGAGTAGGCGAGGATGCGCGTGTGGATGTGGCCGGCTTCTTCCAGCGCGTCGCGGATGGCGCCGATGCGGCCGTCCATCATGTCCGAGGGGGCCACGAAATCCATGCCGGCCTCGGCCTGGGCCAGCGACATCCTGATCAGTGCCTCGACGGTGGGCTCGTTCATCACGTAGCCGTGCTCGTCGATCAGGCCGTCTTGGCCGTGGGTGGTGTACGGGTCGAGCGCCACGTCGCCGATCAGGCCCAGCTCCGGGTACTTCGCCTTCAACGCGCGGGTGGCGCGATGCATCAGGTTGTCCGGGTTCCACGCCTCGCTGGCGTCGAGCGACTTCACGTCGGCGCCGGGCGAGGGGAACAGCGCCAGCGCGGGGATGCCCAGCCGCACGCATTCGCCAGCCAGCGCCAGCAAGCCGTCGATGGACAGCCGCTCCACCCCCGGCATCGACGGCACCGCCTCGCGCCGGCCCTCGCCCTCGATCACGAACGCGACCATGATCAGGTCACTCGGCAGCAGGGTGTGCTCGCGCATCAGCGCGCGGGAGAAGGCGTCGCGGCGCATGCGCCGCATGCGGGTGGCGGGGAAGCTCATGGCGGGGTCTCGCGGAACGGTCTGCGGGGGATTTTACGCCGTGCGGCCGGCAAAACACTGGACTAACTGCCGTGACGCCGGCAGGCTTGGCGCTTCACGCCGCCAGGAAGTTCCATGAGCCAGCCCAGCCACGTCCCCACCCTGCTCGTCGATCTCGGCGGCACCAACGTCCGCTTCGGGGTGGCCGATCCTTCGCGCGACCAGCCTTTGCTGGCCGACAGCATCCGGCGCTACCGCGTGGCCGAGCACGATTCGCTGGTGGCGACCGCGCAGCAGTACCTGGCCGACACCGGCCTCAAGGTAAGCCGCGCCATCGTGGCCGCCGCCGGGCGCATCGTCGACGGCGAGACGGTGAAGGTCACCAACAATCCGTGGGCGATCTCGGCGCAGCAGACCGCCGCCGCGCTGGACCTGGAGTACGTGCACCTGGTCAACGACTTCGCCGCGCAGAGCATGGCGGTGACCTTGCTGCAGGGCGACGACCTGGTCGACGTGGGCACGGTGCCGCGCCCGGTGGTGGGCGCCGAGGCGGAGCAGACCTTCGCCGTGGTCGGTCCGGGCACCGGCCTGGGCGTGGGTGGCCTGCTGGTGCGCGGCGGCCACTGCAGCGTGCTGCAGACCGAAGGCGGCCACGCCGGCTTCGCCGCGCACACGCCGGAGGACATCGCCATCCTCGACTACCTCAACCACAAGTACGGCCGCGTCTCCAACGAGCGGCTGATCTGCGGCCAGGGCCTGGTGAACCTGTACGACGCGATCTGCCACATGGTCGGCGCGACGCCCGAGGCGCTCAAGCCCGAGGACATCACCGCCCGCGCGAAGGACGGTAGCTGCGCGCTGTGCACGCGCACGGTGGAAACCTTCGCCGGCATCTTCGGCAGCGTCGCCGGCGACCTGGTGCTCACGCTGGGCGCGTGGAACGGCGTCTACCTCACCGGCGGGCTGATCCCGATCCTGCTGCCGTGGCTGGAACGCGGCCGCTTCCGCGAGCGCTTCGAGGCCAAGGGCCGCTTCCGCGACATCATGGAAAAGGTGCCGACCCAGGCGATCATGAACCCGGAGCCGGGCCTGCTCGGCGCGGCGGCGCTGGCGGTGCTGGAGTCGGGGCGCACGCTGCTGCCGCCGCGTTAGCCCGCGGGCCGGCGCGTATCCTGCCGAGGCCATGCGAGGAATGCGTATGCCCTGCGCCACCGTCGCCCGCCTGCTGTGGCTGCCGTGCCTGCTGGCGCTGCCGCTCGCCGCGCCGGCGCAGGATACCGGCGTCACCCGCAACGCGGCACTGGCCATCCCGGCCACGCCGATCACCTCGCGCACGGCGCTGGATGCCTATGTGCGCGATACGCCGCCTGAAAACTCGCCGCTGAACTGGCTGACGCCCGGCGCCCGGCGCCGCTTCCTCGACACCCTGGTGTACCGCGAGCACGGCCTGGGCGGCATGCGTCTCGCCGACCTGCGCTACGAACTCACCCGCGGGCAGGCCTATACCCTGCTGCGCCTGTTCGGCGCGCAAGACTACGCCATCGACCTGGATGCGCTGAGCGCGCCGCGCGCGGCCACGCACGACGACGCGGCAGGCACGCTGGAAGCCGCCTACGACCGCCTGCTGGCCGCCGCGGAGCACGCCGCCGCACCGGCGCAGGCCATCGCGCGCAGCTACGCCGCGGATTTCGCGCCGGCACAGACCGACGCGCAACGGCCCGCGCTCGGCGACCGCGACGCGGAGCTCCTGTTCCGCGCGGCGGCGCTGGCCTTCCAGACCACCGGCCGACCGGACTACCTCGCCGACCTGCGCCGCGATTTCGCCGAACTGGAGCGCCGCCGGCGTGTCGACCGTCCGCACGCCAGCGATCTCTACGACGCGTTGCTCGTCGCGCACCGCGACGACGAGGCGCGCACGCTGCTGGCCGCCCACCCCGACATCCAGCGCAGCCCGCCGCCGTCGATGCACACGTTCAGCCGCATCCGCAACGGCCAGCCCAGCCTGTGGGTGGTCACGCCGGGCACACGCACGCGCGAACTGGTGCGCTTCCGCTTCAACCTCCGCGCGCCGGCACAGGTGATCGTGCTGGCCTCGACCGGCTGCCACTTCTCCGCCAACGCCGCGCGCGACATCGAGGCCGACCCGCTGCTGCGCGAGCTGTTCCGCGACCACGGGCAATGGGTGGCGCCGCCCGAGGAGGTCACCGCCTTCGACGCCGTGCGCGACTGGAACGAGGCGCACCCCGCGCTGCGGCTCGGCATCGCCTACGACGACGCCAGCCTGCCGATGGTCGAGCGCGTCGAGACTCCGGTGTTCTACTTCCTCGACCACGGCACCGTCGTCGACACCGTGGTCGGCTGGCCGGCCGGCGGCAACCTCGACGCGATCCGGCGCGGCCTGCGCAAGATCGACCTGCTGCGCTGACCTGCCCACGGAGAAACCCATGCCCCGCCATGAGACCGCCTTCCTGTTCGACCTCGACGGCACCCTGATCGACAGCGTCTACCAGCACGTGCTGGCGTGGAAGGAGGCGCTCGATCGCGAAGGCGTGGAGCTGTCGGTGTGGCGCATCCACCGCAAGATCGGCATGAGTGGCGGCCTGTTCGCCAACATCCTGCTGCGCGAGACCGGACTGGAAATCACCGCCGAGCGCCTCGACCGCCTGCGCCAGTGGCATGCCGAGGCGTTCAACCGCCAGCACGCGCAGGGCTCGGTGCGGCCGCTGCCCGGCGCGCGCGCGTTGCTGGACTACCTCACCGAACAGCAGATTCCATGGGCGATCGCCACCAGCGGACGGATGGAGACCGCCGCGCCCAACCTGCAGGCGCTCGGCGTCGACCCGTCGAAGGTGCCGGTGGTGACGCGCGACCAGGTGCGCCACGCCAAGCCCGACCCGGACCTGTTCCTTGCCGCCGCCGCACGGCTCGGCGTGGACATCCAGCAGTCGCTGGTGATCGGCGACAGCGTGTGGGACATGCTCGCCGCGCAGCGCGCCCGCGCGCTCGGCGTGGGCCTGCTCTCGGGAGGCTACGGCCACGCCGAGCTGCAGCAGTCCGGCGCGTTCCGCGTGTACGGCGATCCGGCCGATCTGCTGCGGCACATCGACGAGGTCGCCGCACGCGATTGAGCGGCCGCGTTGAACAATGCCGCCAGGCGTCATGAAAAATTAATCACCCGCGCACGAGCCCGCGGTAGGCTCGGCGGCAGTCGATCAAGGAGCCACCCATGCGCCGCCTCGTCGCCAGCCTGCCGCTTGCCCTGCTGCTCGCCGCGTGCGCGCCCTCGCCGGCGCCGCCATCGGACGGCAGCCGGCCCGCATCGACAAACGCCGTGCTCGGCTCGGCCGAATGGTACGCATGGGTCGATCAGTCGCTGCACATCGACGACGGCCACGGCCCGGCCCGCGGCTCGGACGCATGGAACCAGGCGGTACAGGACAAGCTGGGCCAGGAAGCGCCGCAGTCCAAGCCCGGCTCGCCGGAATGGCAGCAATCGGTGGACGCGCTGCTGCGCACGCGGTTGCCGCCGTCGTCGTGACGCGAGATCAGCCCGGCGCCAGCAGGGTGTCCAGGTCGCCTTCGTCGAAACTGAGCTTCTCGCGGCTGCCGCCGCCTTCGAGCACGGCGGCGGCCAGTTCGGCCTTGCGCTCCTTCAGCTGCTCGATGCGCTCTTCCACCGTGCCCGAGGTGATCAGGCGGAACACGAACACCGGCTTGTCCTGGCCGATGCGGTGCGCGCGGTCGCTGGCCTGTGCCTCGGCGGCGGGGTTCCACCACGGGTCGTAGTGGATCACGGTGTCGGCGGCGGTGAGGTTGAGGCCCACGCCGCCGGCTTTCAGCGAGAGCAGGAACAGCGGCACCTCGCCGTTCTGGAAACGCTGCACCGGCTCGGCGCGGTCGCGGGTGTCGCCGGTCAGGGTGACGTAGCGGATGCGCCGGCGGTCGAGCTCGGCGGCGATCAGTTTCAGCATGCCGGTGAACTGCGAGAACAGCAGCACCCTGCGGCCTTCGTCGAGCAGCGCCGGCAGCATGTCCATCAGCAACTCGAACTTGGCCGACTCGTGCACGCCGCGCGCGGCTTCGAGTTTCACCAGCCGCGGGTCGCAGCAGACCTGGCGCAGCTTGAGCAACGCGTCCAGCACCACGATGCCGGAGTGCGCGATGCCGCGCTGCGCGATCACCTCGCGCAGTTCCTCCGCCAGCGACAGGCGCAGGCCTTCGTAGAGATCGCGCTGCCGCCCTTCCAGCACCACGCGGCGGGTGATCTCGGTCTTCGGCGGCAGCTCCTTCGCCACTTGCGCCTTGCTCCGGCGCAGGATGAACGGCGCGATGCGCAGGTTCAGCCGCTGCTGGCATTCCTCGTCGTGCTGCTTCTCGATCGGGATGCGGTAGAAGCGGCGGAACGCGCCCTCGTCGCCGAGCAGGCCGGGCACCGCCAGATCGACCTGCGACCACAGCTCGCCAAGGTGATTCTCCAGCGGCGTGCCGGTGAGGCAGACGTAGCGCGGCGTGCGCAGGCTGAGCAGGGCGCGGCGCGCCTGCGTGCGCGGGTTCTTCACCTGCTGCGCCTCATCCAGCACGATCAGCGCGAACGGCTGCTTGCGCAGCGCGACCACGTCGCGCGGCAACAGCGCGTAGCTGGTCAGCACGATGTCCTGCGCGCCGAGCTGGGCAAACTCCTCGGCGCGCTGCGGCCCGTGCAGGGTCAAGACGTGCAGCATCGGCGCGAAGCGGGCGATCTCGGACTGCCAGTTCGGGATCAGGCTGGTCGGCACCACGATCAGCGCAGGCTGGGTCAGCGCGCCGCCCTGTTTCAGCGACAGCAGATGGGTGATCAGCTGCAGCGTCTTGCCCAGGCCCATGTCGTCGGCGAGCACGCCGCCGACGCCGGCCTCGGCCAACGCGTTCAGCCAGCGCAGGCCCTCGCGCTGGTACGGCCGCAGCTCCACGGTGAGCCCGTCGGGCACCGCGTCGCTGGCACGCTCGGCGGCGTCGCGCAGGCGCGCAGCGAAACCGAGCAGCGGTTCGGCCGCCTCCAGCGTGCTGCCGCCGGGCATCGCCGCGACGAGTTCTTCCAGCCGGCCGGCCTGGACCCGCGGCAGATGCAGCTTCTGGCGCGGCTTCTCCAGGTACTCGGCCAGCGGCGCCAGCAGCCCGCGCAGTTCCTTCAGGCGCACCGGCACGCGCCGGCGCGCATCGACCGGCGCGTACCACACGGCGTCTTCCGGCTCGTTCGGTGCCGGACGCAGGTTCAACTGGTGCTCGGCCAGCGCCTGCGCCACGGCGGGCAGCAGGTTGTGCCGCTCGCCATCCAGCTCGATGCCGATCTCCAGGTCGAAGGCATGGTCGTCGGCATCTTCCACCGCCTGGCCGTACCAGTGCACCGGGCCTTCCAGCACTTCGAACGGGAAGCTCGGCGCGTACTCGACCTGGAAATTCTCCGCCTCGAGTTTCGGCCGCAGCGCCAGCCAGCGTGCCGGCGTGTTGACCTCCAGCGCGCCGGCGTAGCCGGTGCCGGGAAACAGCCAGGCGTCGTCGGGCAGGGTTTCGGCCACATCCCACGGCAGGCCTTCGGTATCCACGCCGGGGGTGAGTCCGGCGCGCTCGAGCTGCTCCATCGCGCTGAGTTCCTCGGCGCGGCGGCGGGTGATCTCGACCAGTTGCCCGTTGCGCACGCGCCGCACCAGCGGCTCGCCGCCACGGGCGGGCAGGCGTTCGCCGGCGTAGTCGAAGGCCAGCCGCGCATAGCCCAGCGGCGGCGTGCCGGCGGCCAGCCGCACGTGGCGGGTCAGTGCGTGCAGGGTCAGCACCGGTTTGGGCGCCAGCGCCGAGCGACGCACTTCATCGAACACCAGCGGCAACGGCACCCGCGTGGCCAGCCGACTGCCGGCCAGGCGGTTGCGCAGGCGGCGGCCGTGCTCGTGCTTCAGCGGCGGCAACTCCAGCCAGCGTGTTTCCTCGACCGCCGCGTCGAAGCGGCCCACCGTGGCGCGCTCGGCATCGAGGCACCACAGCCCGTCGATGCGCAGCAGGCGCTGGCTGTGCGGCAGCACCGGCAGCAGGCGCTGGCTGCCGTCCGGCTCCAGTTGCCAGTGCCAGTTGAGCGGGTGCGACTTGCCGCGCGACAGCCGCAGCCCGGCCAGGCCGCCGAGGAAACATGGCGCGGTGTCCAGGATCTCGGCCAGCAGGGTGTCGCCGACGTGGCCACCGAGGCGCGCGTAGCTGCGGCCCTTGCGTACGCTCTGCGGCAGACCCAGCATGGTCGCGGCCAGGCGCTGCTCGTGCGGCGGCAGCGGCGACTGCGCCAGGTGCCGGCTGTCCAGCGGCACCGGCCGCGCGTAGCGGCCGTGCTCGGCCACCGCCAGCAGCACCGGCGCCACGTCCAGCCGGGCGAAGGCGGCGCCTTCCTCCGGCATCACTTCCAGGAAGAAACCGAGCACGCCGTGCTCGTCGGCCACTGCCGGCTTCGGCGCCGCCAGCAATCGCCGCCATGCCTGCGGCAGGGCCTCGTCCTCGCCGGAAGGCGTGGCGGCGGCGTGCTGTTTCCCGTCCGGTTGCTGCATGCGCATGCGGTCCGTGGCGACGACCAAAACATTGAGCTTAGCAGCGCAGGGGCACGATGCGACCGCCGAAGGCGCGGGCGGCGCGCCGCCGGATCAGTCGGTGCCGAACAGGCCGTGCGGGTATTCCGGTTTCTGCTCGCGCGCCATCAGCGCCTTGAGCCCGTCCACCGGGGTGACCTCGCCGTGCAGCACCGCGCGCACGCCGGCGCTGATCGGCAGGTCCAGGCCGTGCTTGTCGGCCAGCCGCGTCACTTCGTCGGCAGTCAGGATGCTTTCCACCACCTGGCCGATCCGGCGCACCGCCTCGTCGATCGCCACGCCCTGGCCCAGCGCCAGGCCGAGCCGGCGGTTGCGCGAGAGGTCGCCGGTGCAGGTCAGCACTAGGTCGCCCAGGCCGGACAGGCCGATCAGCGTTTCCGGCCGCGCGCCCAGCGCCACGCCCAGGCGCAGCATCTCGTTCATGCCGCGGGTGATCAGGCCGGCACGGGCGTTCAGGCCAAGCTGCATGCCGTCGGCAATGCCGGTGGCGACCGCCAGCACGTTCTTCATCGCCCCGCCGAGTTCGGCGCCGAGCACGTCGCCGCCGGAATATGCGCGCAGGTTCGGCGCGTGCAGCAAGCCGGCCAGTTGCTGCGCGAACGCCGCGTCGTCCGAATGCACGGTGACCGCGCTGGGCAGGCCGGCGGCAACTTCCCTGGCGAACGACGGGCCGGTGACCACCGCCGCGGCACGACCGGGCAGCCGCTCGGCGACCAGCTCGTGCAGGAAGCGGCCGGTGCCCGGTTCGAAGCCCTTGGTCGCCCACGCGATCGCGGTGCCGGCGTCGAGCAGCGGCGCGATCTCGTCGAGCATCGCGGCGAACGCGTGGCTGGGCACCACGATCAGCACGATGCCGGCGCCGCGCACGGCCGTGGCCAGCTCGGCCTCGTAGGCCAGCTCGGCCGGCAGCTCGATGTCCGGCAGGTAGCGCTGGTTGCGACGGCTGGCCGCCATCGCCGCCAGCGCCGCGCGGTCGCGCCCCCACAACGTGGTCGGCACGCCGTTGCGCGCGGTCAGCGCCGCCAGCGCGGTGCCCCAGGAGCCGGCCCCGAGGATGGTCAGCTTCGGGTTTTCAGCCATGGGCACGGCTCAGCTGTTGAGCGTGGCCGGGGCGTCGTCGCCACCCATCATGCGACGCTGCTGCTCGGCGAACAGCGCGTCGAAGTTGATTGGCTGCAGCAGGAACGGCGGGAAGCCGCCCTCCAGCACCAGCGAGGAGATCACCTGGCGCGCATACGGGAACAGCAGGTTCGGGCAGTAGCTGCCGATGATGCCGGCATGATCCGTCTCGCTGAAACCGGCGATGCCGAACAGGCCGGCCTGTTCCACCTCGGCCAGGTAGGCGGTGCGCTGGCCGATGGTGCAGGTCAGGGTGAGGCTGAGCACCACTTCGTACAGGTCGTTGCCGAGGTCGGTGGCCTTCTGGCCCAGGTTCAGCTGTACCTGCGGCTGCTCGCTGTCGCCGATCTCCTGGAAGATCTGCGGCGCGTTCGGCGCCTCGAAGGAGACGTCCTTCACGTAGATCTTCTGCATCACCAGCTGCGGCTGACTGGCCTGGCCGTTGGCCTGGTCGTTGGTGATCTCTTGTGCCATCGGGGGTTCCTCGGGTCTGGGTCGTGTGTACAAAAGAGACTGATTGTTCCATACATCCCCGCAGCGCGCACGCCGGCAGACGCCGACGCGAGCCCGGAAGATTGCGCACGACCTTGTTTTTCTGCGAGAATACGCGGCTCGCCTCTGTCGACCCGGTGTTTCCGGGCGGTCCGCCACGCGGTACGGACCTCACGATCACGCGTTGCGACAACTCCAGCATCGCGTGGCGCATGGCGCCGCTGGGCCGATCACACCCTGGCCAACGGGTGTCAGTAAACCAAATTACGGAGGTCGTCATGGCCCGTGTATGTCAAGTCACCGGCAAGGGTGTGCAGAGCGGCAACAACGTCTCGCACGCCAACAACCGGACCCGTCGCCGCTGGTTGCCCAACCTGCATGAGCGTCGTTTCTGGGTGCCCAGCGAGAACCGCTGGATCAAGCTGCGCGTTTCCAACAACGCCCTGCGCACGATCGACAAGAATGGCATCGAGGCCGTGATTGCCGAAATGCGCGCCCGCGGCGAAAAGGTCTGAGGATTGAGCCATGGCTAACAAATCGCAAGACAAGATCCGCATGATCTCCTCGGCCGGCACCGGCCACTTCTACACCACGCAGAAGAACAAGAAGAACACGCCGGAAAAGTTCGAGTTCAAGAAGTACGATCCGGTCGTGCGCAAGCACGTGATCTACAAGGAAGGCAAGATCAAGTGACGTTCTGACCCGCTCGCGCTGCGCGCGAGCGGCTCTGTCAGAACGTCATCCCTGCGAAGGCAGGGATCGCTCTTGCTCTTGCCACTGCATCCGCAACAGCGATACTGATGCCTCCAGGAAAACCCGCCCTCGTGGCGGGTTTCCTTTTGCTCGGATGGATGGCGCGGCCGACGCGCCGCGGCAAACCCGTCGTCCATGTGGCCTTGCGCAAGGCCCGATGGATGACCAGCTTCGCTGTTGAAAAGCTCCTCCGGCCTTCGCCGGAATGACGAAGTTCGGAGATTATTCGGGCCTCCCCGCAGGCCCAAATAAACAAAACCCGCCACGAAGGCGGGTTTTGTCGAACTGTTGTGCCGCCGGACGAATCAGGCCGTCGCGACGCTGTAGCCCTTGAGCCGCTGCGCGAACTCCTGCAGCGCGCGGATGCCGCTCTGCTCGGCTTCGACGATCCACTGCTGCAGGCCCTTCAGCGCCTGCTCGGCGCCGCGCTGCTCCATCAGGGCGGCGAGGCGGTTGCGGAAATCGCACACGGTCCTCAGCGTCGGGCGCCTGGCCAGCACGGCCTGCATGCGCTCGCGACCCTCGTTGTCCAGCCAGCGTCCGCCGTCGGCCAGCGCACGGCGCATGCGCCGGGGCATCGACTTGAGGCTCTCGCCGGCATGCTGTGCCTCGTCGCTGATGGTCGGCAGGATCACGCCGCGGTAGTAGTCGGTCATCGCCTGGAAGCGGTGGGTGAGCACCGCCTTCAGCGTGTCGGCGTCGGGCAGGCGCACGTTCGGACGTACATCGAGCGACGGCGCCACGCGCAGCACCTTGGCCAGGCCCACCGCGCGCAGACCGCAGATCGCCGCCCAGCCGATGTCGAACTCCCACTTGCGCAGCGCGAACTTGGCCGAGCTGGGGAACGCGTGATGATTGTTGTGCAACTCTTCACCACCGATCCAGAAACCCCACGGGACCAGGTTGGTCGCGGTGTCGGCGCTCTCGAAGTTGCGGTAACCCCACCAGTGGCCGATGCCGTTGACGAAACCGGCGGCCCAGAACGGGATCCACACCATCTGCACCGCCCACAGCAAGGCACCGATCACGCCGAACAGGGCCAGGTCGATCAACAGCATCAGGGTCGGCCCCCAATACGGGTGCGCACCGTAGAGCTTGTGCTCGACCCAGTCGTCGGGCGTGCCGCGGCCGTACTGTTCCATGTCCTGTTTCGACGCGCAGGCGTCGCGGTACAGCGAGACGCCGTCCCAGAACACCTTCTTGATGCCGTAGATCATCGGGCTGTGCGGGTCTTCCGCCGTCTCGACCTTGGCGTGGTGCTTGCGATGCACCGCCACCCATTCGCGGGTGACCATGCCGGTGGTCAGCCAGCCCCAGAAACGGAAGAAGTGCGCCAGCGCCGGGTGGAAATCCACGCCGCGATGGGTCTGGCTGCGATGCAGGTACAGCGTCACCGTGAAGATGGTGAGCTGGGTCACGACCAGCATGTAGACCAGCATCTGGCCCCAGCTTGCGCCGGTGAGGCCGTTGATCAGGAAATCGAGTACAGCGTCGAGCATGGAAAGCACCGGGTGAGGGTTGGAGACAGTGTAGATTGTGGGTTTCCATACCCGCCAGCACGGCGAACCACGAATCATAGCAGCCGGTCAAGAGCGGAACGCTAAGGTGACGTTATCCGCGTCCGTGGCGCGCGCCTGTTGTTTAACGATGGGGGCGCCGTGACAATCACGCAATGACCTCGCCGCCTGCCGATTCATCCCCTGTCGTCCTGCGCCTGCGCCGGCTCAGCCGTCGCCGCGCCGGCCGCCCCGCCGTACAGGATCTCAGCCTGGAGCTGCAAAGCGGCCAGGTGCTGGGCCTGCTCGGCGTAAACGGCGCCGGCAAGTCGACCACCTTGTCGATGATCGCCGGCGCGCTGCGCCCCGACAGCGGCGGCATCGAGCTGAACGGCGAGGATTTCCTGGAACACCCGGAAACGGCACGCACGCGGATCGGCTGGCTGCCGGAACGCGCGCCGGTGTGGGCCGAGCTCAGCGTCGAGGAGCATCTCGACGCGCACGGCCGCCTGCGCGGACTGCACGGCGCCGCGTTGCGCACGGCGCGCACCGCGATCATCCAGAGGCTGGAACTGCAACCGCTGGCCCGACGCCTGGCCGGCGTGCTGTCGCAGGGCCAGCGCCAGCGCCTCGGCCTGGCCTGCGCGCTGCTGCATCGCCCCGCCCTGCTGGTGCTGGACGAACCGGCCAACGCGCTCGACCCGGTGCAGGTCGCCGCGCTGCGCGCGTTGATCCGCGAGCAGGCCGCGGCCGGCACCGCGGTGATCCTGTCCACCCACCTGCTGGCCGAGGTCACCGCGGTGTGCGACCGCGTGGCGATCCTGCACGAGGGCGCGCTGCGCCACGACGGCCCGGTGCGCGCCGACGACCATGCCGCGCTGGAGAAAACCTTTTTCGGGATCGCGATGAACGGCAGCACCGCACCGGCACGCACCGCATGAGCCACGCTTTCGCGAACACCGTCGCCGTGACGCGACTGGAATGGCGCCGGCTGCTGGTGCGTCCGCTGGCCTGGGTACTGGCGGCGCTGACCCTGGCCTGGCTGGCATGGAACTTCACCCTGCTGCTGGGCAGCTTCCTGGCCGGCCAGATCCAGCGCGCCGCGCTGCCGGACGGGCCCGGCTTCACCGACCTGGTCGGCGTGCCGCTGCTGGCCCAACTGGCCCAGCTGGCATTCCTGGTGGTGCCGCTGCTCAGCATGTCGACGCTCGCCGGCGAACGCCGCAACGGCACCCTGCCGCTGCTGTTCGCCGCGGGCGTGCCGGCCTCGCGCATCGTGCTGGGCAAGTACCTGGCGGTGCTGGGCTGGCTGCTGCTGTGGCTGGCGCTGACCCTGGCGATGCCGCTGGCGCTGATGCACGCCACGCACTTCGACTGGGGCAAGCTGGCCGCCGCCACGCTGGGCCTGGCGCTGATGCTGGCCGCGCTGGCCGCGATCGGCGTGGCCTGTTCGAGCTTCGCCTCGCATCCGGCGCTGGCCGCCGCCGCCGCGCTGGTGATCGCGCTGGCGCTGTGGAGCGTGAACCTGGGCGCGCAGCTGGCCGGCATCAACGGCGGCGCGATCAACTGGCTGGCGATGAGCACGCACCTGCAGCCGCTGCTGCGCGGGCTGGTCTCCAGCGCCGACCTCGTCTGGTTCGCGCTGCTGATCGTGCTGGCGCTGGCCCTGGCCACGTGCCGGCTGGCGGCCGACAAGGAGCGCAACTGATGGGCGCACTGTTCAGACGTCTGGACGGCTGGTTGTTCGCGCTGCTGCTGGTCTTGGCGGCCGCGGCGATCGGCTACCTCAGCACGCGCTACGCGCACCAGGCCGACTGGACCGCGAACGGTCGCACCAGCCTGTCGGCGGAAAGCCGCGCGGTGCTGGCCAGGTTCGACGGCCCGGTGGAAATCGTCAGCTACGCGAACCCGCAGGGCAACCTGCGCCAGACCGTGGCCGGTTTCCTGCAGCGCTACCAGGCGGTGAAGAGCGACCTCACGCTGCGCTTCGTCGACCCGCAACTGGACCCGGCGAAGATGCGCGAGCTGGGCATCACCGTCGACGGCGCGCTGATCCTGCACTACAAGGGCCGCGAGCAACGGCTGGACGAGCTGTCCGAACGCAGCCTCACCAATGCACTGGAACGCCTGCTGCGCGGCAGCGACCGCATCGTGGCCTTCGTCACCGGCGACGGCGAACGGCGCGCCGACGGCCAGGCCAACGCCGACCTCGGCACCTTCATCACCCAGTTGGAAGCGCGCGGCATGCGCGCGGTGCCGCTGAATTTCGCGCAAGTGACGGCGGTGCCCGAGCACACTGACCTGGTGGTGCTGGCCAGCCCGAGCCTGGCGCTGCCGCCGGCCGCGGTGCAGGCGCTGGTTGCCTACGTGCAGAACGGCGGCAACCTGTTGTGGCTGAGCGAGCCGTCCAACGACGACCTCGGCCTCGCGCCGCTGGCCGCCGCGTTCGGCGTGCGCGTGCTGCCGGGCGTGCTGGTCGACGGTTCCGGCGCCGCGCTGGGCGTGGGCGACCCGCGCCTGATCGCGCTGGGCAGCTACCCGCCGCAGGCAATCACGCGCGGCTTCACGCTGACCACGCTGTTCCCGCAGGCCTCCGCGCTGGCCCAGCTGAGCCAGGGCGATTGGGCGGTCAAGCCGTTCCTGCGCTCCGGCACGCAGAGCTGGACCGAGTTCCAGCCGATCGACAACAGCAAGCCCTCGGACATCCGCTACGACGCCGACGCCGGCGAGCTGAAGGGGCCGCTGGACTTCGGCTTCGCGCTGAGCCGGTTGTCGCCCAGCCCGGACAAGAGCGAGCAGCGCGCGGTGGTGATCGGCGATGGCGATTTCCTCTCAAACACTTTCCTCGGCAACGGCGGCAACCGCGCGCTGGGCGAGCGCGTGTTCGACTGGCTGCTGGGCGACGACAAGCTGGTCGAGCTGCCGCCGCGCGGTGCGCCGGACCGGCTGCTGGAAATCTCGCAGGCCGAGTTGAATGCGCTGAGCATCGGTTTCCTGGTCGTGCTGCCGTTGCTGTTGCTGCTGGCCGGCGGCCTGATCGCATGGCGCCGGCGGCGGCGCTGAACCATGAAACGCGCCGCCCGCCAGCGCCTGTGGTTGCTGCTTGCCGTGCTCGCCCTGCTGCTGCTCGCCGGCTGGCAGTGGCAGCGCGACGCGCGCCACGCCAACGGAAATCTCACCACGCTCGACCCGGCCACCGTCACGTACGTCGCGCTCGCCCTGCCCGGTGCGCCCGCCGAACGCTATGGGAAACGCGACGGTCACTGGTGGCGCATCGACGGCACGCCCACCCGGGCCGTCGACGCTCGCCTCAACGATCTCGCCGACACCGCCGCGGCGCCCGTACTGAGCTGGCGCCCGGCCAGCGATTTCGAAACGGCGAAGATCGGGCTGGCGCCGCCACACGCCGTGCTCACGCTGGACGGCCAGACACTGGAATTCGGCGAGGCCTCGGTCACCGGCCCGCAGCACTACGTGCGCGTGGGCCAGCGCATCGCGCTGGTATCGTCGCGCTACGTACCGCGCTCGCCGGCCACGGCGACCACCGCGTTGCACTGACCGCGGGATCACGCCTTGCCCGAACTGCCCGAAGTCGAAACCACCCGCCGCGGCATCGCGCCGTATGTGGTCGGCCGCCGCGTCACCGGCGTGATCCTGCGCCGGCCCGACCTGCGCTGGCCGATCCCGCCGGAGATCGGTGCGCTGCTGCCCGGCCAGCGCATCGACGCGGTGGAACGCCGCGCGAAATACCTGCTGCTGCACACCGCGGCCGGCAGCGTGCTGCTGCACCTGGGCATGACCGGCGTGCTGCGCGTGCTGCCGCCGGACGCCCCGGTCGGCAGGCACGACCACGTCGACATCGCGCTGGAACGCACGAGCACGCAGGCGCCACGCATCCTGCGCTTCACCGATCCGCGCCGCTTCGGCTGCCTGTTGTGGCAGCCCCCCGACACCATCCACGAGCTGCTGGCCAAGCTCGGCCCCGAGCCGCTGACCGATGCCTTCGACGGCGACCTGCTGTGGCATCGCTCGCGCGGCCGCACGGCGGCGGTGAAGCTGTTCCTGATGGACAACGCGGTCGTCGTCGGGGTGGGCAACATCTACGCCAGCGAAGCGCTGTTCCGCGCCGGCATCGACCCGCGCAAACCAGCCGGCAGCCTCTCGCGGGCGCGCTATGCGCGGCTGGCCGCCGAGGTGAAGCACCTGCTGGCCTGGGCGATCGAGCGCGGCGGCACCACCTTGCGCGACTTCCTCGCCCCCGACGGCGCACCCGGCTACTTCTTCCGCGAACTGATGGTCTACGGCCGCGCCGGCGAACCGTGCCACGTCTGCGGCACGGCAATCCGGCAGGTCGTGCTGGGACAGCGCTCGACGTTCTGGTGCCCGCGCTGCCAGCGCTGAACCGGCGGCTTACTCGGGCCAGCTGAACTCGACATGGGTGTTGTTGAACTCGGGGTCGTCGAGGCTGCCGCCCGGCTGCGCGACCAGGCCGTCGGGCAAACCTTCGACGTCGAGCTGCTGGCCGGCGCTGAAGTGCGCGCCCAGCGAGAGCAGTTCGACCAGCTTCTCGCACAGCACGCCGGCGCGGTCGAGGTCGCGCTCGGGCACGTGGCGCAGGCTGAGGTCGGGGCGGCCGAACTTGCGCATGCCGCGGGTGTGCACCCAGGAGCGGTCGCCGCCCTCGTCGCTGCGCAGGATCAGCACGTGGTGGCGCGGCGGCGCGCCGTCCTTGACCAGGTAGTGGCGGCGCCAGTGCGCGGCGTCGAACAGGGTGAGGATCTGCGGGTCGAGGATCGCCGTGCCGCCCACGTCGAGCATGCCGGCCAGCACGCCCAGCGTGTCGCGCAGGTAGTCGAGGCTGGCGCCGTCCTTGAGCACGCCGCGCACCACCAGCACCTCGGGCGCGATGCGCGCGGCCTCGTACGCCTCGGGCGTGTCTTCCCTGATCAGCCGGCCCAGCGCGCCGTTCAGCGGATAGCCCTCCCACTGGCGCAGCACGGCGTTCTGGAAGCGCTGGATCTCCACGCCCGCGGGCAGGCCGGGGCTGCCGTAGCGCGGCGACGGGATCAGCAACTCCGGCGCGAACTTGCCGAACACGTAGAACTGCAGCACCACCTCGTCTTCGCCGGGCTGCCAGTACGGCCGCGGCCAGCTGGCGGGGGGAGTGGCTTCGCTCATGCGGATTCCTCGGTGGCTCGGTTCATTCGCGCTCGCCCAGCGGCAGCACGCTCTGCTGCAGCTCGATGCGGCCGTGGCCAGCGCTGATCTTCTTGAACTCGGCGCGGCTCACCGAGACATAGCGTTCGTTGCCGCCGATCTCAACCTGCGGGCCGTCGGTGACCGCGCGGCCATGCTCGTCCACGCGCACCACCATGGTCGCCTTGCTGCCGGTATGGCAGATCGTCTTGATTTCCTGCAGCTCGTCGGCCCAGGCCAGCAGGTAGCGGCTGCCCTCGAACAGCTCGCCACGGAAGTCGGTGCGCAGGCCGTAGGCCAGCACCGGGATGTGCAGCTTGTCGACCACGTCGCTGGCCTGCCACACCTGCGCCCTGGCCAGAAACTGCGCCTCGTCGACGAACACGCAGTGCAGCGGGCCGTGCGCGGCGATGTCGGCCTCGACCAGCGCCAGCAGATCCTCGTCACCGGCGAAGCGGCGCGCGTTCGCCTTGAGGCCGATGCGCGAGGCGACCACGCCTGCGCCGAAGCGGTCGTCCAGCGCCGGGGTGAGGATCAGCGTGCGCATGCCGCGCTCGTGATAGTTGTACGCGCTCTGCAGCAGCGTGGTGGTCTTGCCGGCGTTCATCGCCGAGTAATAGAAGTAGAGCTTGGCCATTGGGAGCCGGGATTCGGGATTCGGGATTCGGGATTCGGGATTCGGGACTGGCAAGAGCGGCGCTGCGGCCAAGCCATGCTCCCAGTTTCTCACAGGCACCCGGTCGCGAGAGCTGCCGCTCTTCCTATTCCCTGTTTCCTGCTCCCTATTCCCCGCCCAAAGGCGCGCGCGCCTGGGCCAGCCGATAACGGCGCTCGGCACGGCTGCGGCGCCAGTCGCGCAGGTACAGGATCGCGTACACCAGCTTGAACAGCTGCAGCCGCCACAGCACCTTCGGCGTATCGAACAGGTCGCCGGCCAGCATCGAGATCACCGCCTGCTCCAGCTGCCAGGTGTTGCGCGGCGAGCGCAGCATCTGCCGCATTACCGGCGCGTTGAAGCGGTGGATGAAGAACGCGAAGCGCGCCATACCCCTGCGCTGGCGCCGCTCCAGCCGGCGCAGCAGGGCCCGTTCGCGCCGCGGTTCGCGCAGCGCCGCATCGACCACGTCGGCCACCCGCTCCGCGCCGTCCATCGCCAGGTACACGCCGGAGGAAAACACCGGGTCGAGGAAGGCGAACGCATCGCCCACCAGCACCCAACCCGCTCCGCCCATGCGGCTCGCGTCGTAGGAGTAGTTGCCGGTGACATGCACTTCGTCGCCGATCAGCCTGGCCCGCTCGACGCGCTGCCACAGCGCCGGGTTGAGCCGCAGCGTGTCGAGCAGGAACTCCAGCGTGCGGCCCTTGCGCTGCTTGAGGTAATCCGGCCGGCACACCGCGCCCACGCTCATCACGCCGTCGGGCAGCGGGATCATCCACATCCAGCCGTGCGCGAAGCGGTAGATGCTGACGTTGCCGGCGTCCTCGCCATCGCGGCGGCCGGCGCCGCGGAAGTGGCCGAAGATCGCCGCGCTCTGATGCTGGCGGCTGCGGCGCCGCAACTTCATCTTCGTCGCCAGCAGCGCATCGCGGCCGCTGGCGTCCACCACGTAGCGCGCGCGGATCGCGTAGTCGTAGCCGTCGTCGGTGTGCACGTCCAGCCGGCTCTCGCGTGGGCCGCGCTGCTCCACCTGCAGCACCTCGTGCCCCTCGCGCGCCTCGGCGCCGCACTCGCGCGCATGCTGGTACAGCATGCGGTCGAAATCCTGCCGCCACACCTGGTACGCATGCGGCGGGCTCTGCCCGATCGCGCGGGCGAACGCGTAGACGTTGTAGCCGCGCGCGTCGTCGGTCTCGAAATCCGCGCCGCGCTTGAACACGCCGAGCGCGCGCACCTTGTCCAGCACGCCCAGCCGCTCGAACACCGGCAGGTTCATCGGCAGCAGCGACTCGCCGATATGGAAGCGCGGGTGGTGCGCCTTCTCCAGCGCGATCACCTTGTAGCCGCGGCGCGCCAGCAGGGCGGCCGCGGTGCTGCCGCCGGGGCCGCCGCCGATCACCGCCACGTCGCACTGCTCGATTTCCGGTTCCGCCATGCCGTTCCTCGCTGGCTGTCGTGCGGCCGATTATGGCCGAAGCCGGCGGGTGCGCCAGCAGCGCTCTGTTACCATCGGCCGCCGCCTCACGCCTCACTCGGTCCATGCTCAATCCACAACAACTGGCCGCCGTCGAACACTGCGACAGCCCGCTGCTGGTGCTGGCCGGCGCCGGTTCCGGCAAGACCAGCGTGATCACCCAGAAGATCGCCTACCTGATCCAGCGCCGCAAGCTGGCGCCGTCGAAGATCGCCGCGATCACCTTCACCAACAAGGCCGCGCGCGAGATGCGCGAGCGCGTGGCGAAGCTGGTCAGCAGCGAGGACGCGGCCGCGCTCACGGTGAGCACGTTCCACGCGCTGGGGCTGAAATTCCTGCAGATCGAACACGCCCGCGCCGGCCTGCGCCGCGGCTTCTCGGTGCTGGATGCGGACGACAGCGGCGGCATCGTCAAGGAGCTGGCGCCGAAAGGGATCAAGAACGACGCGCTGTTCGGCCTGCGCAACCTGCTCAGCCGCGCCAAGAACGGCGGGCTGTCGCCGGAGGAGGCGCTGGCCGCCGCGCGCAGCCCGCGCGAACTCGAAGCGGCGACCATCTACGACCTGTACCAGCAGCGCCTGGCCGCGTTCAACGCGGTGGATTTCGACGACCTGATCCGGCTGCCGCTGCGCACCCTGGAAAGCGACGCCGAATGCCGCGACGCCTGGCGCGAGCGCCTGCGCTACCTGCTGGTGGACGAGTACCAGGACACCAACGACGCGCAGTACCGCCTGCTGAAGGTGCTGACCGGCGAGCGCGGCGGGATCACCTGCGTGGGCGACGACGACCAGAGCATCTACGCCTGGCGCGGCGCCAATCCCGAGAACATCGACCAACTCGGCCGCGACTGGCCGAACCTGCGCGTGATCAAGCTGGAACAGAACTACCGCTGCGGGCGGCGCATCCTGCGCGCGGCGAACGCGCTGATCGCCAACAACCCGCACAGCCACGAAAAGAAGCTGTGGAGCGAGCACCCGGAAGGCGCGCCGATCCGCGTGCTGGAATGCAAGGAGGCCGAGCACGAGGCCGAACGCATTGCCGCGATCGCCACCACGCTGGCCGAGAAGCACAAGGCGCGCTGGGACGACATGGCGATCCTGTACCGCGGCAACTTCCAAGCGCGGCCGCTGGAGAAGGCGCTGCGCCTGGCGCGGATTCCGTACCACCTCACCGGTGCGCTTTCCTTCCTCGACCGCGCCGAGGTGAAGGACCTGCTCTGCTACCTGCGCCTGCTGACCAACCCCAGCGACGACGCCGCGTTCCTGCGCGTGGTCAACGTGCCGAAGCGCGAGATCGGCGCGACCACGCTGGAGAAGCTGGGCCAGCTCGCGCAGTCGCGCCACTCGTCCCTGCTCGACGCCACCCGCAGCGACGGCGTGCTGCGCCAGCTCACCCCGCGCCCGGCCGCCGCGCTGGCGTCATTCGCCAATCTGCTGGACGAACTGCGCAGCGCCTCGCTGCATGAAAGCGCCGCCGACCTGGTCGAGCTGATCCTGAAACGCACCGGCTACGCCGCGCAGATCGCCGCCGGCACGCCCGACGCCAGCGTGCGCGAGCGCAAGCTGGGCAACCTGCAGGAATTGGCCGACTGGTTCCGCGCGATGCAGAAAGGCGGCAACACGGCCGGCGACCTCGCCTCGCAGCTGGCCCTGCTCAGCCACGCCGACCGCGACGAGCCGGGGAATGCCGTGCGCATGATGACCCTGCACTCGGCCAAGGGTCTGGAGTTCCGTTTCGTCTTCATCGTCGGCTGCGAGGACGGCACGCTGCCGCATGAGGGCGCGCTGGACGAAGGCCGCGTCGACGAGGAACGCCGGCTGATGTACGTCGGCATCACCCGCGCCAAGGAACTGCTGACGCTGTCCTGGTCGGCGCAGACCAAGCGCTACGGCGACATCCACCGCAACCAGCCCAGCCGTTTCCTGCACGAGCTGCCACAGGCCGACCTGCACTGGCAGGGCAAGGACCCCGAAGCGGACAAGGAAGTGACCCGCGAGACCGCCGAGTCGCACATGGCGCGGATCAAGGCGATGCTGGCCGGCGGCTGATGGGCGCGGGATTCGGGAAAGCGTCGCCCGCAAGCGGAGACCTGCAACCGATGCGCGCCTACAGCAGGCCCTCCGCTTCCAGCTCGCTCTTCAGATACGCGTAGTAGATCGGTGCGGCGATCACGCCGGGCAGGCCAAACACCGCTTCCATCAGCAACATGGCCACCAGCAGCTCCCACGCGCGGGCGCGGATCTGGGTGCCCACGATGCGCGCGTTGAGGAAGTACTCGAGCTTGTGGATCAGCACCAGGAACACCAGCGCGGCGATACCCACCCCCAGCGACACCGACAACCCGGCCACGGCGATCGCGGTGTTGGAGATCAGGTTGCCGAGCACCGGCAGCAGGCCGGCCACGAAGGTCGCCACCACCAGGGTCTTGGCCAGCGGCACGTGGATGCCCATCAGCGGCAGCACGCCGAGCAGGAAGATCGCGGTGAACAGGGTGTTGATCAGCGAGATCTTGACCTGCGCGAACACGATGTTGTGGAACGCCTCCGCCAGCCGCCGGCAGCGCAGGCTCAGCATGGCCGCCAGCGGCCCCATCTGGTGCGCCGGGCGGGTGCGGCTGAGTGCCACGATCGCGCCCAGCACCAGGCCGATGATGATGTGCACGAACACCCGCACCGCGCCCTTGCCGGCCAGCTGCAGGGTGGCCGCGTGCTTGCGCGCCAGTTCGATCGCGCCCACGCGCAGGTCGTCGACGCTGTCCGGCAGGTTGTTGACCAGGATCGGCGGCAACTGCTGGCGCGCCTTCTCCACCAGCGGCATCAGTTGCTGCTGCCACAGCAGCTGCGGATTGCCGATCTCGGCGTGGAACAGGCTGATCGCACCGAGGATCAGCAGGATCAGCAGACCCACCACCACCGCGCCCAGCAGCGCCACCACCACTACCCGCGCGCGGTCGCCGGAAATGCGCCGGCCGAGCAGCGGCACCATCGTCTGCACCAGCTCGAACACCAGCAGGCCGGCCAGCAGCGCCGGCAGCAGGTGGATCTCCACGACCAGCAGCAAGGTGGCGCCCGCCAGCAGGTAACTCGCGTAGCGGACGACCGCCGAAGGCGGACGCAGGGCGGGCAGGCTGGAGTCCATGCGAGACGAAACCGTGGGGAGCGGGAGTGCCAGTCTGTCAGCAGCCCGCCATGGCTGCCAGCCCTGCCACGGGGCTGTCGTAAACTGCGTTCATTGTTTCGCTTCGCTTGTTTTCCAAGGAACGCCTTCATGCGGCTTCGTCTTTCCACGTCCCTGCTCGCGCTCGCCCTGCTGGCCGGCTGCGCCGGCGCTCCCCGCCACCCTGCGGCCACGGCGACGCTCGCTGCGCCGGCCACGGCGGCAACCACGGTCGCCGCCAACGACAACCTCAACGCGGTGGCGTGGAGCCAGACCGCGATCGAGCACGACCTGATCTACCTGCAGACTTACCGCGACGCCCAGGCGCGCCTGCTCGCCGCCATGAAGGACCGCCACTGGGACGCGCTGGCCAAGGATGAGCGCGTGGCGCCGGCCGGCGGCCTCCAGCCGGCGGTGGTGCTGGACATCGACGAAACCGTGCTGGACAACTCGCCGTACCAGGCGCGCCTGGTGCGCAGCGGCGGCGAATACAACGAGGCGGACTGGGCCGAATGGTGCCGGCAGGGAAGCGCGCGCGCGCTTCCCGGCGTGGTCGAGTTCACCCAGTTCGCCGCGAAGCACGGCATCGCCGTGCTCTACGTGTCCAACCGCGCCAAGGACCTGGACCAGGTCACCCTGGCCAACCTGCGCAAGGTGGGCCTGCCGGTCTTCGGCCCGCAGGCGTTCCTCGGCCTGGGCACCTTTGTCGAAGGCTGCGAGCAGGTCGGCACCGAGAAGGGCTGCCGGCGCCAGCTGATCAGCCGCAAGTACCGCGTGCTGATGCAGTTTGGTGACCAGATCGGCGACTTCGTGACGGTGCTGGCGAACAACGCCGCCGGTCGCCAGCGGGCGATGGTGCCGTACATGAACTGGATCGGCTCGCGCTGGTTCGTGTTGCCGAATGCAACCTACGGTTCGTGGGAGCCGGCGCTGTTCAACAACGACTGGAGCGCGCCGCCGGAGCAGCGGCGCCGGCAGAAAATCGATGCGCTACGCTACGAGTAGAAAATAGTGATTATAAACAATACTTTATAATACAAAAGAAAAGTATTGCCTCAGCTTTAACGAGCAAGTAATATTTCGTCCGCCAACACCTGCTGACCAGATCTTTCGCAGGCAAGGCCATTTCCCTTCCGGCTCTGCCGGATTTCCCCGCGAGGCCAACGCCCGCGGGGTTTTCTTTTCCGGCCTCGCGAAAACTTGCGCCGCGCCCTTGTTTCGCCGCCGCCGCGGCCCTTACCCTGCGCGCTCACCCGCCCCGTGGCGCCTCCCCCGCCACCGCCTGCCGCGAGACCCCGCCGATGCGCCTGCCCTTCCTTCGCCACGCGATGCCGATGCTGCTTGCCGCGCTGCTGCTGGGCGCCTGCCACGGCAAGGACGAGGCGGCGCAAGCCGGCGGCAGCACGCCGCAAGCGGCGCTGCAGGCCTCGATCGACCTGCTCAAGGCCGGCGACTTCGACCGGCTGTGGAAGCACGCGCTGCCGCCGGCCGACTACGCCAACCTGCGCGCCGACTGGAGCCTGCAGCAGCGCGACGCGCGGCCGATCAGCGCCGCGGATCGCGCCCGTTTCCACGAGGCGATGCAAAAGCTCGGCGGGCCGGACGCGGCGGCCAGGCTTTACGCCGAGCTGCAGCCGAAGCTGGCCGCGATGGAACAGCAGTACAAGGACCAGTTGCCGATGCTGGTCAGCGTGGGCGAGGCCATGCTGAAGAGCGCCGTCGCGCAGAGCCGCACCCTCAGCGAAGCGCAGAAGACCCAGGCCGACGGCGTGCTCGACGTGCTGCTGCCGTGGGCCCGGCAGACGCCGTGGTTCGACCAGGCCCGGGCGCAGCAGGCGGTCGGCGTGGCGGTGGCGACCGCGCGCCAGCTGGACCTGAAAGACCCCGACCAGCTGCACGCGATGGATTTCGACGCGACCATGGGCAAGTACGCCGTCGCCTGGGGCGGCCTCAAGCGCCTGCTGGCGATCTACGGCCTGTCGGTGGACGACACGCTGGACTCGGTCAAGCTCACCCCGCTGTCCAACGACAACGGCCATGCCGTGGTGAAGATCGACTACACCCTGCTCGGCAAGCCGCTGTCGACCGAAGCGACCCTGGTGCAGGAGAACGGCCGCTGGTACAGCGAGGACCTGCTGCAGAACGCGCGCCAGTCGCACCGACAGCTGCAGCAGGCGGCCACCGCCAGTGCGCCCGCCAGCGCCGGCAGCGCCGTAACGAAAGACTGAACGACGCAACCGTTAGAATGGACGGATGCCCATGACTACCACCGCGGACTCCTCCGCCCGCCCCCGTGCCCCCTGGTGGTTCAACCTGGCCGGCCAGCTGCTGCAGCCCTGGGTGCGCATCCGCCGCGACCCGGCCGAGCCCGCGGCCCTGCTGCAGGCCGGCGTGCCGGTCTGCTACGTGATCGAGCGCGACGGCTTTTCCGACGCGCTGATCCTGCAGCGCGCCTGCCGCGAAGCCGGCCTGCCCAACCCGATGCGGCCGCTGGCCGGCACCCGCCGGCGGCGCTCGGTATTCGCGCTGGCGCGGCGCGACGGCAGCCTGCTCGGGCGCAACCGCAAGCGCAACCCGAACGAAGCGCTGCGGCAGCTGGTGCACTCGCTGGAAGGCCTGCCCGGCAGCGACATCCAGATCGTGCCGGTATCGATCTACGTCGGCCGCGCGCCCAGCCGCGACAGCGGCTGGTTCCGCGTGCTGTTCTCGGAAAACTGGGTGATGGTCGGCCGCTTCCGCCGCATGCTGGCGCTACTGCTGAACGGGCGCGACACGGTGGTGCATTTCTCCACGCCGGTGTCGCTGCGGCAGACGCTGGACGAATCGGGCGGGATCACCCCGGAGCGCTTCGCGCGCAAGGTCGCGCGGGTGCTGCGCACCCATTTCCACCGCATCCGCGCCGCGGTGATCGGACCGGACCTGTCGCACAAGCGCACCGTGGTGGACGCGGTGCTGAACGCCGAGCCGGTGCGTGCCGCGATCGCCGCCGCCGCGGCGAAGGAGAAGATCAGCCACGCCAAGGCCTGGCGCAAGGCGCACCAGCTGGTGCTGGAGATTGCCGCCGACTACTCGCATCCGGTGGTGCGCTCGGCCTCGTTCCTGCTTTCCAACTTCTGGAACAAGCTGTACGACGGCATCGCCATGCACCATTTCGACAAGGCCCGCGCCGCCGCGCCCGGCCACGAAGTGATCTACGTGCCCTGCCACCGCAGCCACGCCGACTACCTGCTGATGAGCTACCAGCTGCACGTGTCCGGCGTGGTGGTGCCGCACATCGCAGCGGGAGTGAACCTCAACCTGCCGGTGATCGGGCCGATCCTGCGCCGCGGCGGCGCGTTCTTCCTGCGCCGCAGCTTCCGCGGCAACGCGCTGTACTCGGTGGTGTTCAACGAATACGTGGCGCAGCTGATCGACCGCGGCGTGCCGATGGAATACTTCATCGAGGGCGGCCGCTCGCGCACCGGCCGCCTGCTGGCGCCGCGTGCCGGCATGCTGGCGATGACGGTGCGCGCGTTCCTGCGCGCGCCGCGCCGGCCGGTGCTGTTCCAGCCGGTGTACATCGGCTACGAGAAGCTGATGGAGGGCAAGAGCTACATCGGCGAGCTCAGCGGCCAGCCGAAGGAGAAGGAGTCGCTGCTCGGCCTGCTCAAGGGGCTCAAGGTGCTGCGCCAGCGCTATGGCCACGTGGCGCTGAACTTCGGCGAACCGATCGAGCTGACCCCGCTGCTGGACGCGGCCAGCCACGACTGGCGCGCCGCCGGCGCCGACCCCGAGGCGAAGCCCGAATGGTTGGGCGCGGTGACCGACCGCCTCGCCGAGCAGATCCAGGTCAACATCAACCGCGCCGCCGACGTCAACCCGATCAACCTGCTGGCGCTGGCCCTGCTGGCCACGCCGAAGCACGCGATGGCCGAGAGCGACCTGCTGACCCAGCTCGAGCTGGGCAAGACGATGCTGGAGGAGTTGCCGTACTCGGACCGCATCACGCTGACCCCGATGAACCCGGCCGCGATCATCGCCTACGGCGAGCAAATGGGCTGGATCCAGCGCGTGCAGCACCCGCTGGGCGACGTGCTCACCGCCACCGGCGAGCGCGCGGTGCTGCTCAGCTATTTCCGCAACAACGTGCTGCACCTCACCGCCACCGCCGCGTGGGTGGCGTGCTGCTTCCTCAACAACCGCCGCATGTCGCGCGCCTCGATCCTGCGGTTGGGCCGGATCATCTATCCGTTCATCCAGGGCGAGCTGTTCCTGCCGTGGGATACCGACGGTTTCGCCGAGCAACTGCAGGCCACCATCGATTTCTTCGTGCGCCGCGGCCTGCTCGAAGCGGTCAGCGACGGCCGCGTGCTGGAACGCAGCCCCGGCCAGGACGACGGTGCCTACCAGCTCAAGGTGATCGCGCGCAGCCTGATCCAGGCCTTCGAGCGCTACTACATCACCATCGCCGCGCTGGCCAAGAACGGCCCCCACACGATGACCGGCGCCGAGCTGGAGAACGCCTGCTCGCTCACCGCGCAGCGGCTGTCCCTGCTCAACGAGCTGACCGCGCCGGAGTTCTTCGACAAGGCGCTGTTCCGCGGTTTCATCCAGAAGCTGCGCGAACGGCGCATCGTGTGGACCGACGACGCCGGCAAGCTCGACTACGACGCCGCGCTGGAAGGCATGGTGCGCGACGCGCGGGTGATCCTCTCGCGCGAGGTGCGCCACTCGATCCTGAAGATCACCCCCGGCGGCAACGACTGGGAGGCACCCGCCGCCGACGCCCGCGAAGGTGCCGTCGAGGGCACCTACGTCCCCGCCGACAGCGACGACGCCGCGCTGCACGCGCGCCACGTCGCCGCCGAGCAGCGCGAACACGAGCGGCGCAGCGGCAGCGATCGCCGCCTGCCCGACGCTGCCGAGCCGACGCCCACGCACCGCGACGCCGCCGAGTAGGATGGCCGCACTGCCGCCAGGGGAACCACCCATGTCCATGCCTCGCCTGCTGCTCGCCGTCGCCGCATCGTGCCTTCCGCTCGCCGCCGGCGCCGATGCGCCGCCCCCCGATGCGACCGGCGGCCCGCAGCTCAACCTGATCGAATGCGCGCGCCTGCTCGATCCCGTGGCCGGCAGGATGCTGGGCCAGACCACGCTGGTCGTCGAGGATGGCCGGATCAAGGAGATCCGCCCCGGCGCCGTCGACCCCGCGCCGTACCGCAAGACAGCCGGCAGCCTGAGCGTCGCCAGGCTGCCGGACGCCACCTGCATGCCGGGGCTGATCGACTCGCACACGCACCTGACCATGCAGTTCGGCAAGAACTCCTACAGCGACAAGTTCCGCCTCAATCCGGCCGACCATGCGATCCGCGGCACCGTCTACGCGAAGCGCACCCTGTTGGCCGGCTTCACCACGGTGCGCAACCTCGGCGACGACGACAATGCGTCGATCGCGCTGCGCAACGCGATCAACGCCGGCCTGGTGCCCGGCCCGCACATCTTCAGCGCCGGCAAGCCCATCGGCAGCACCGGCGGCCACGCCGACCCGAGCAACGGCTTCCGCTGGGACCTGCAGGGCGACCCCGGCCCGAAGGACGGCATCATCGACTCGCCCGCCGAGGCATGGAAGGCGGTGCGCCAGCACTACAAGGACGGTGCCGACCTGATCAAGATCATGCCCTCCGGCGGCGTGCTGGACGAAAGCTCCAGCTCCGGCAACCCGCAGATGACGCTGGAGGAGATCCAGGCCGTGGTCGCCGCCGCGCACGACGACGGCTTCACCGTGGCGGCCCACGCACACGGCGCCGAGGCGATCCGCCGCGCCGTGCTCGGCGGGGTGGACTCGATCGAGCACGGCACCTTCATGGACGCGGCGGACATGAAACTGATGAAGGAACACGGCACCTGGTACGTGCCCACCATCATCGCCGGCCAGTACGTGATGGAGAAGGCGAAGCAGGGCTGGTATCCGCCGCAGGTCGCGCGCAAGGCCGAGGAAGTCGGCCCGCTGATCCTGGACACCGCCGGCAAGGCGTACAAGGCCGGCGTGAAGATTGCCTTCGGCACCGACGCCGGCGTCTACCCGCACGGCGACAACGCCAGGGAGTTCGCCTACATGGTGCAGGCCGGCATGCCGCCGATGTTCGTGCTGCAGGCCGCCACCACCCATGCCGCCGAACTGCTCCATCAGCAGGACCGGTTCGGCCGCATCGCGGTGGGCCGCGGCGCCGACGTGATCGCCGTGCCGGGCAATCCGCTGGACGACATCACCGCCATGCAGCACGTCAGCTTCGTGATGAAGGACGGGGTGGTCTACAAGCAGGACGGCAAGCCGACGCTCTGACGCGCGGCTCGCCGGCAGCGACGCCCTGGCCGATGCCGAAGCCTTGAACCCCGTTCCCTGTAACATCGCCCCAATGAACAATCAGCCCGAAACCCCACCTAGATCCACCACCCACTTCGGCTTCCGCGACGTGCCGGTCGGCGACAAGCAGAAGCTGGTCGGCCAGGTGTTCACCTCGGTCGCGAAGAACTACGACCTGATGAACGACCTGATGTCGCTCGGCATCCACCGGCTGTGGAAGCGGCATTTCGTGGCGGTCAGCGGGGTGCGTCGCGGCGACCGCGTGCTGGACCTGGCCGGGGGCACCGGCGACATCGCCGCACTGCTGAAACCGGTGCTCGGCGACGCAGGCGAAGTGGTGGTCGGCGACATCAACGCGGCGATGCTCGGCGTCGGCCGCGACCGCCTCACCGACCGCGGCCTGGTCGCCGGCCTGCGCTGGGCGCAGCTGAACGCCGAACGCCTGCCCTTCCCCGACAACAGCTTCGACGCGGTGACCATGGCTTTCGGCCTGCGCAACGTCACCGACAAGGACCAGGCGCTGGCCGACATCTGCCGCGTGCTCAAGCCCGGCGGCCGCGCGCTGGTGCTGGAGTTCTCGCGCGTGCAGAGCGAGCTGTTCGGCAAGCTGTACGACTTCCACTCGTTCAAGGTGCTGCCGAAACTCGGCCGGCTGTTCGCCGGCGACGCCGACAGCTACCGGTACCTGGCCGAGTCGATCCGCAAGCATCCCGACCAGGCCACCCTGAAGGGCATGATGGAGCGCGCCGGCTTCGGCCGCGTCGAGGTGCGCAACCTCAGCAACGGCATCGTGGCGATCCATCGCGCGTACAAGTTCTAGAGCTGCCCTGATCCAGATCAGTGGCGCGCCGCGGCGCGCGGCGTATGTTGGGCGCTCCCTTGATTGCGAGCACCCCCACCATGTCCATCGATGCCGTTGCCGAACAGAACGTCCACCTCTTCGACGCCCGCGGCGTGGCGCGCCGCTTCCGCCATTCGGCGATCTTCGGCGCCATCGGCGCGCTGCGCGGCGGCGAGACGATGCGCTTCGTCAACGACCACGACCCGATCCCGCTGATCGCCCAGCTGCGCGAGCGCCTGGGCGACAACCTCACCGTGACCTATCGCCAGCGCGACGCCGATGCGGTGGTGATCGACTTCGGCATCACCGGCCTGCCGGTCGAGTGAGCGGCCCCCGCGCATGAACTACCCCGCGTTCTACGACCAGGCCCCGCGCATCCGCATGCGCGACCCGCTGGCGGCCTTCCTCGGCGCCGCCGACGACGGCCTGCTGGAATACGCCTATGTCGATGCCGTGCGGCTGGCCGGCCATTCCTGCCCCACCGTGGCCGGCGCCTGGCTGATGGCGCGCACGGCATTGCGTGCGCTGTATCCGGGCGAGCCGGCCGAGCGCGGCGGCGTCACGGTGCGCATGCCGGCCGCCGAGGACGAAGGCGTCACCGGGGTGATCGCGCAGGTGCTGACCCTGGTCACCGGCGCCGCGGCAGGCAACGGCTTCCACGGTATCGGCGGCCGTTTCGTGCGGCAGGCACTGCTGGGCTACGCGGCCTCGTCGGGCGCCGGCGCGGTGCAGTTCCGCCGCCGCGACAACGGCACCGCCGTGGCAGTGGAACTGGACCTGGCCACGGTGCCGGCGGCACCGAACCTGCGCGAGCTGATGGTCGGCGCGCTCCACCCCGAGGCCACCGCGGAGCAGCGCGCCGCATTCGCGCAAGCCTGGCAGGGCCGCGTGCAGCGCCTGCTGCTGGACCACGCCGACGACCCGCAGGTGCTGCAGCTCACCCGGCTGAACTGAGCGCCGCTCAGGCGTCGATGATCAGCAAGGTGCCGCTGCTGCCCGGCAGCACCGCATGCGGCACGCCGGCCGGCACCATGCAGAGCTGGCCCGCCGCCACGGTGACTGCCTCACCCGCCACGTCCAGGCGCAATTCGCCTTCGAGCACCAGCAGGCCCTCGGCGTACGCATGCGTCTCGTCCGGATAGGCTTGCGCATCCATGCGCAGCAGCTTGAGGCTGGCATCGCCCACGCGCGCCAGCCGCTGCGACCGCCAGGTCTGTTCCAGCTGCGCGGCCTGCTGCGCCAGGTCGAAAAGATGACCCATCACGCGTCCCTCAGCATTGCTCGCACGCCTCGACCGGCGCGGCCGACACCGGCGCGGCACGCCGCCGCGCATTCGCCAGCACCACGCCGCCGACGGTGATCGCGCCGCCGACCAGGATCAGCGCGTTCGGCACCTCGTGCAGCCACAACCAGCCGATCAGCAGCGCGATCGGCGGCGACAGGTAGATGAAGCTGCTGACCCGCGAGGCCGAGGCACGGTTCACCGCCATGTTCCACGCCAGATAACCGACGAAGGTCGGCGCGATGCCCAGCCACAGCAGCGCGCCGATGTGCGCCCGCGACGCCGTCAGCAGCGCCTGCGGCAAATGCCAGCCGAACGGCAGCGCGGCGAGCGTGCCGGCGAAGAACGCGAACGCGGTGACGCCGAGCATGCTGTTGCGCGCGAACAGCGCCTTCTGGCCCACGAAGAAGATCGCCGAGACCATCACGCAGACCAGCACCAGCAAGGCCTTCGGATCGACCTCCACCCGCTGCCCGCTGGCCAGCACCACCAGCACCGTGCCGAGCAACGCCACCGCCAGCCCGACCCAGCTGCGCAACGCCAGCCGCTCGCGCAGCCACAGCGCCGACACCGCCGCGGTGGCGGCCGGCACCAGCGAGATCAGGATCGCGGCGGTGCCGCTGGCGATCCGCGTCTCGGCGTAATTCAGGCACAGGTGGTAGACGGTCAGACCGAGCACGCCGAGCAGCGCCAGCAGCGGCCAGTCGCGCCGCGCCGGCAGCGGCACGCGCTTCACCCGCAGCAGCACGGCGAAGCACAGCGAGCCGATCAGCAGCCGCGCGAACGCGACCTCGCCCGGAGTAAAGGCCGGCAAGGCGTACGCGATCGCGGCGTACGCCGACGACCAGGTCAGCAAGGCAATCGCGATGGCGACGAGGGCGCGGCCATCGAGACGTTCAACGGTATCCATGGGGACGGATTCCTGGGGTGGGGAAGTGCGCATCCTAGTCTTGCCGCTCATACCGGGGAATAATGCGCCGGATCGTTTTCTCGGCACTTCGCCAGCGATCGAATCATTTTTTTCGGGGTCCCGCCTTGGAATCGAAAGTCATGGAACCGAAGCCGGAACTGGACGCCAAGGACTGGCAGCTGCTCGAAGCGCTGCAGCAGGACGCGCGCCTGGGCTACGCCGAGTTGGGCCGCAAGGTGCGCCTGTCCGCGCCGGCGGTGGCCGAGCGGGTGAAGCGGCTGGAGGAAGCCGGGGTGATCAGCGGCTACCGCGCCACGGTCGATCCGAAGCGGCTGGGTTACGGCATCAGCGCGATGATCCGGCTGCGTTGCGACGGCGCCACCTGCGCGCGCATCGGCGCACTGGTGGCGGACATTCCCGAGGTGCTCGAATGCCGCCGGCTGGCCGGCGAGGACTCGGCCCTGCTGCACGTGGTGGCGATGTCGATCGGCCACCTCGAAGCCGTGCTCGACCGCCTGCTGAAAACCGGTGCCAGCACCAGCACCACCACCCTGATCGTGCTGCAGACGCCGCACGAGCATCGTCCGCTGACCCGCGCCATGTGGAACGCGGCACGCGCGATGTCCGACGATTGACACCCACCCGCCAGCGACCGACGCCATGACCGACCCGATCGACCACCAGCCCCTGGCCCCGCCCGACGAGGCACCCGCCGACCCCGCACGCCGGCGCCTGCTCGGCGGCCTCGCGCTGGCCGGCGCGGCGCTCGCCGCCGGCGGCTGCAAGCCGTTCGGCGGGCAGCCACCGGCGTCGGCACCCACGGTCGCCGACGCGGCGCTCGACGCGCAGCTGCGCCGGCACATCCGCCACGTGGTGGTGCTGTACGCGGAGAACCGCAGCTTCAACAACCTGTTCGCGGACTTTCCCGGCATGGCCCAGCCGCTGCAGGCGCTCGACTCGCCGGCCTACCGCCAGCGCGACCGCGACGGCCGCCTGCTCGACACGCTGCCGCCAGTCTGGGGCGGCCTGGCGCCGCACCCGCAAACCGTCGACGACCGCCAGTACCGGATCGACGAGTCGGCGATCAGCGGCCTGCCGAACCGTCCGTTCGTGCTCGCCACGCCCGACGGTACGCCACTGCCGCACGGCGTGATCACCCGCGACCTGGTGCATCGCTTCTACGAGAACCAGCTGCAGATCAACGGCGGCCGCAACGACGGCTTCGTCGCCTGGGGCAATACCGGCGCGATGACCATGGGCCACTATGCCGACGGTGCGAAGCTGCGGCTGTGGCAGCTGGCCCGCCAATACACCCTGTGCGACAACTTCTTCATGGGCGCGTTCGGCGGCTCGTTCCTCAACCACCAGTACCTGGCCGCGGCGCAGCCGCCTTACTACCCGCACGCGGACCGCAGCCCGGCGAGGTTCCAGATCGCCACGCTGGAAGGCGACGACCCCACCGGCATCCGTCCGAAGCTGGCCGAGGGCTCGCCGGCCAGCGCGATGCAGGGGCGCCCGACGTTCGTCACCCACGACGCGCTCACGCCCGACTTCTGGGCGGTCAACACGATCGGCCCGGCCTATGCGCCGGGATTCAGCCGCGACAAGCACGACCCGCGCCTGACCGACGCGGCCAGCCCGAACACGCTGCCCGCGCAGAGCCACGCCACCATCGGCGACGCCTTGTCCGCCGTCGGCGTCGACTGGGCCTGGTACGCCGGCGCCTGGCAGCTGGCGCTGGACGGCCGCGGCGACGGCGACCACCGCGCGTTCCCGGAGGTGCCGAACTTCCAGCCGCACCACCAGCCGTTCAACTACTTCCGCCAGTTCGCGCCCGGCACCGCAGCGCGCGCGCGGCACCTGCGCGACGCCGGTACGGGCGGCGAGTCGGCCACCAACCACTTCCTCGCCGCGGCCGCCGCCGGCACGCTGCCGCCGGTGACGTTCTACAAGCCGCAGGGCGACCTCAACATGCACGCCGGCTACGCCAGCGTGGACGCCGGCGACCGCCACCTGGCACAGGTGGTCCAGGCGCTGCAGGCCAGCCCGCTGTGGCCGAACATGCTGGTCGTGATCACCGTCGACGAGAACGGCGGCTGGTGGGACCACGTGGTGCCGCCGAAGGGCGACCGCTGGGGCCCGGGCTCGCGCATCCCGGCGCTGGTGGTGTCGCCGTTCGCGAAGAAGGGTTTCGTCGACCACAGCGTCTACGACACCGGATCGATCCTGCGCTTGATCACCCGCCGCTTCGGCCTGGCGAAACTGCCCGGCCTCAAACTGCGCGAGCAGGCGATGATCGCCGCCGGCGGTCCGCCGCCGGGCGACCTCACCGCCGCACTGCAGTTCGACTGACGCAACAAACTCCCCCCGCTTGCCCCCAAGGGACTTCCTTCGGTCGCAGGGGGGAGGACAAAATCCACAAGAGATCCCCGCCATGCGCGAGATGTACCCCGAGATCGAGCCGTACCGTACCCACCGCCTCGCCGTCGATGCGATCCACACCCTGTACGTGGAGGAATGCGGCAACCCCGCTGGCCTGCCGGTGGTGTTCCTGCATGGCGGCCCGGGCGCGGGATTGTCGGCCTACCACCGCCGCTTCTTCGACCCGACGCGCTACCGCATCGTGCTGTTCGACCAGCGTGGCGCCGGCCAGTCGGCCCCGTTCGCCGAGCTCACCGACAACACCACATGGCACCTGGTCGCCGACATCGAGGCGATCCGCGAACAGTTGGAGATCGAGCGCTGGGTGGTGTTCGGCGGCTCCTGGGGCTCGACCCTGGCGCTGGCCTACGCGCAGACGCACGCCGAGCGCGTGCTCGGCCTGGTGCTGCGCGGCATCTTCCTCGGCCGGCCGCAGGAACTGCGCTGGTTCAACGAGGTGGACGGCGGCGCGGCGCAGATCTTCCCCGAGCGCTGGGCGCGCTTCCTCGCCTTCATCCCCGAGGCCGAACGCGGTTCGATGCTGGACGCCTACTGGAGCCGCCTGACCAGCGACGACGAGGCCACCCGGCTTGCCGCGGCGCGGGCGTGGAGCGCATGGGAAGGCGGCAGCACCACCTTGCTGCACGACCCCGACGCCGGCGGCGAGTTCGAGGACCCGCACAAGGCGGTCAGCCTGGCCGTGATGGAGGCGCACTACTTCCGCCACGCCATCTTCCTCGAACCCGACCAGCTGCTGCGCGACGTCGGGCGCATCCGCCGCATCCCCGCCACCATCGTGCACGGCCGCTACGACATCATCTGCCCGATGGCGAGCGCATACGACCTCAGCCAGGCCTGGCCGGAAGCGCGCCTGCAGGTGGTGCTGGCCGGGCACAGCGCGGCCGACCCGGCGATCGTGGACAAGCTGGTGGCGGCAACCGACCTGATGGCCGACCACTACTGCTGAGTTCCCCCACCGTCACCGGCACCGAGGAAACTCCATGCGCATACTGGTCACCGGCGCCTACGGCTTCATCGGCGCACACACCGTCGCGGCACTGACGGCGGCCGGCCACGAAGTAGTCTGCGCGGTGCGCGGCGCGCGCCTCGACACGCGCTTCCCCGGCCTCGCGGCGGTCGCTTGCGACATGGCCCGCGACGTGCGCAGCGAGGATTGGCTGCCCCGCCTCGCCGGCGTCGAGGCGGTAGTCAACTGCGCGGGCATCCTGCGCGAGCGCGGCGCCGACACTTTCGCCGCCGTGCACGAACAGGCGCCGCTGGCGTTGTTCCGCGCCTGCGCGCAGGCCGGGGTACGGCGGGCGATCCAGCTGTCCGCGCTGGGCCACGCCGAAGACGGCGCCTTCATCGCCTCCAAGCATCGCGGCGACAGCGCGCTGATGGCACTGGAGCTGGACTGGCTGGTGCTGCGCCCGTCGCTGGTCTACGGCGCACGCGGCTCCTACGGCGGCAGTTCGCTGCTGCGCGCGCTGGCCGGGCTGCCCGGCTTGCTGCCGCTGCCCGGCCGTGGCGGGCAACGGCTGCAGCCGATCGCCGCCGAAGACGTCGGCGCGGCCGTAGTCGCCGCGCTGGCCCGGCCGGCGGTCGCCCGCGACGTGCTCGAACTGGTCGGCCCCGACGTGCTGAGCCTGCGCGACTACCTGCTGGCCTGGCGCCGCTGGCTGGGCTTCGGGCGCGCCCGTACGCTGGCGGTACCCGCGCCGCTGGTGCGCCTGGCCTGCGCGCTGGGCGAGCACCTGGGCCGCGGCCCGCTCGGCAACACCATGGCGCGCATGCTCGAGCGCGGCAACCTCGGTGCCGCCGACGCCGTCGACCGCCTGCACGAACGCCTCGGCCTGGCGCCGCGGTCGCTGCAACGCGCGCTCGCCGAAGCGCCCAGCCAGGTGCAGGATCGCTGGCACGCGCGGCTGTATTTCGGCCTGCCGCTGCTGCGCGTGTCGATGGCCCTGCTCTGGCTCGGCTCTGGCGTAGTCGGCTGGCTGACCCCGCCGGCCGATGTGCTGGCCGCCGCTGCGGACGGTTTGCTCCCGGCTCCCGGCTTGCTCGCCCTGGCACGCGCCACCGCCAGCGCCGACCTGCTGCTGGGCGCGCTGTGCCTTCTGCGCTGGCGGCCGCGCCTGGTGCTGGCGCTGATGCTGGCGATGCTGCTCGGCTACACCGTCGCCATCGGCACCGCCTGGCCGGTCCACTGGCTGGATCCGTTCGGCGGCTTGCTGAAGAACCTGCCGCTGATCGCGGCGCTGGCGCTGCTGCTGGCGACGGAAGAGCACCGATGAACGACGCCTACGCGCTGCTGAAGACCGTGCACATCCTGTCGTCCACGCTGCTGTTCGGCACCGGCCTGGGCACCGCCTTCTTCTTCTGGTTCACCCACCGCAGCGGCCAGCCTGCGGCGATCGCGGTCGCCGCACGACTGACCGTGCGCGCGGACACCCTGCTCACCACGCCGGCGGTGATCGTGCAGCCGCTGTCGGGTTATCTGCTGATGCGACTGCTGGGCTCCGACTGGCACACGCCGTGGCTGCAGGCCGCCGCCGCGCTGTACCTGCTGGCCGGCGCCTGCTGGCTGCCGGTGGTGTGGCTGCAATGGCGGGCGTGCCGGCTCGCCGACGCCGCACTGCGCGACGGCACGGCGCTGCCGCCGGCCTACCACCGCTGCATGCGCATCTGGTTCGCGCTGGGCTGGCCGGCCTTCCTCGCGGTGCTCGCCACCTTCTGGCTGATGGTCGCCAAGCCGCCGCTGTGGGGTTGAGTCCGTCTGGCGGCACAGCGCGGGGAGGTGCTGTTCCGGCCGCCTCCGCCGGCGCCCGTCAGGACACGGGGGCGTGGCGGTGGGCGACCACCCAGCGACGAAAGCTGGCGTCGTCGACCGGGCGGCTGATCAGGTAGCCCTGCAGGGCGTCGCAGCCCATCTGTTCCAGCGCCTGGCGCTGGAACGCGGTCTCCACGCCTTCCGCCACCGCCACGATGCCCAGCCGGTGCGCCATGTCGATGATGAAGCCGGCCAGCGGATTGCCGGCCTCGACCTGCAGCTCGCTCACGAAGGCGCGGTCGATCTTGAGGACGTCCAGCGGCAGGTGTTGCAGGTAGTTCAGCGAGGAGTAGCCGACGCCGAAGTCGTCCAGCGCCAGCCGGAAGCCCGCGGCGGCGAGCCGTCGCAGGGTCGCCTGCGCGCCGTCGAAATCCTGCAGCAAGGCGCTCTCGGTCAGTTCCAGGGTGAGCCGCGCCGGCGCGACGCCGGCCGCATGCACCTGCGCCACCAGCCGGGCGGCATAGTGCGGATGGACGAGTTGCCAGGCGCTCACGTTGACCGCCAGGGACCCGCCGTGGGGGATGCCGTCGCGATCCCAGGCGCGCAGGTGCGCGCAGGCCTCGTCGACGACCCAGGCGCCGAGCGCGTGGATCAGACCGGTTTCCTCGGCCAGCGGGATGAATTTTTCCGGCGCCACTTCGCCCAGCTGCGGGTGGTGCCAGCGCAGCAGCGCCTCGGCGCCCAGCAGTTCGCCCGCGGTCGTGATCTGCGGCTGGAAATGCAGCGCGAACTGCGTGCCCATGCGATCCTGCTCCAGCGCCTCACGCAGGCCGCGTTCCAGGCGCAGGCGCTGGTCGGCCTCCTGCTGCATCGGCGGCAGGAACACCCGCACCGTGTTGCGTCCGGCCGCCTTGGCCCGGTACAGCGCGATGTCGGCCCGGCGCAGCAGGTCGGCCACGCCCACCTCGCCGACGGGGTATACCGCCACGCCGACGCTGGCACCCACCCCGAGCACGTGCCGGCCCTCCATCACCGGCTCGGACACCAGCGCGATCACGTCCTGCGCGACCCGCTCCGCGCGTGCCTGCACTTCCGACGGCGTGCGTTCCCGCAACCCCAGCATCAAGACGAACTCGTCTCCGCCCAAGCGCGCCAGCGTGGCCTCGGGTGGCGCCGCGGCAAGCAGGCGCTCGGCCATGGCCTGCAGCAGGCGATCGCCGACGTGGTGACCCAGGCCGTCGTTGATGGTCTTGAAGTTGTCCAGATCGATCAGCAGCAAGGCGCCGCAGACGCCGCGCGCCAGCGCGTCGGCACGCGATTCGGCGAGCCGCTTCAGCGCACAGGCGCGATTGGGCAGGCCAGTCAGGCTGTCGTGATAGGCGAGATGGCGCAGGTTCTGCTCGGCGGCGTGGCGCGTGTGTTCCTCGACCTCGAGCTGCCGCCGGGTGTGTTCCAGTTGTGCCGTACGCCGGCGCATCTGCGCGGCCAGCGACAGGCTCATCAGCAACACGAAGGGCAGGAAGGCGAAGGCGTCCAGGTAGGGAGCCTGGTAGCCGAGCAGGTCGACCATGATGTCGCCCCACAGCAGGACGACGAACTGCACGATCAGGCAGCCGCCCAGCAACACGGCGCGCAGCGTGTCGCCGCCGCGGTACTGCGCCCATGCGCGGCCGAGCGCCCACAGGAAGACCGCATAACTGGCCACATGGAAGGCCAGACCCCAGGCCGAGGCGGCGCCGGAGACGCGGTACAGCCGCTCGCCCCACGGCAGCACGATGGCTTGGCCCGGTTCCAGGCGCGAGAAGAACAGGGTGGCCGGCGCCGACCCGTTGACACACAGCAGCACCACCATCAGCAGGCTCATCGCCAGCAGCAGGCGCCAGCGGGTGCCGGCGCCGGTGTAGGCGCGGATGAACACCACCATGGGGGCGAGGCTGGCGATGGCCGCCGCGATCATCCAGTGCAGCGCAGCGGTGGCCGCCGCCAGCCCGTCGGCCCGCGCCAGCCGCATGTTGCCAAGCGCAAGCACGGCGATGCACAGGCACAGCGCCGCGTAGGAAAGATAGACGGCTTCGCGGCGCCGCCACAGGCCGATGACCACGAACTGCACGCCGGAGGCGAATGCGATGCCGGTGGTGGCGATCAGGGCCGCGATGAAGTAGCCGAACGCCGATGGATCCGCGCCAATCAGCATGCCCTCTCCCCAGGTTCGCGCCGCCGACGCGTAGTCGTCGATCATGGCGACATCCGTGCGGCAAGCTTGCACCTTTCGCCGCAACGAGAAAAGTCTCGGCGACGCGCCGTCCGGAACCGCCGCCCGCCATGCGACCAGGCCTTCCGTCACGGGCCAGCCAGCTTGCCGCGATGGCATACTCGTCGCATCCCTGCACCCGGAGCCGCTGCATGCGCCTGCTTTCCATCCTCGCCCTCGGCAGCCTCGTGCTGCCGCTGGCCGCCTACGCCAACGACCCGAATTCCTACGCGCAGCCCGACCAGGTGCGCGTGACCCATCTGGATCTCGACCTCACGATCGACTTCCCGCACAAGCAGCTCGACGGCCAGGCCACGCTGAAGCTGGACTGGAAGAATCCCAAGGCGCAGTCGCTGGTGCTGGACACGCGCGACCTGAAGATCGCCCGCGTCGAGGCGCTGGCCGCCGATGGCAAGGCCACGCCGCTGAAGTACGCATTGGCCCCGCGCGACAAGGTGCTGGGCAGCAAGCTGACCATCGCCACGCCGAAGCATCCGGCGCAGGTGCGCATCGTCTACACCAGCTCGCCCGAGGCGTCCGGCCTGCAGTGGCTGACCCCGGCGCAGACCGCGGACAAGAAGTTGCCGTTCATGTTCTCGCAGTCCGAGTCGATCCACGCGCGCTCGTGGGTGCCGCTGCAGGATTCGCCGGCGATCCGCTTCACCTACGACGCCCGCGTCACCGCGCCGAAGGACGTGCGCGTGGTGATGAGCGCAATCAACGACGCGAAGCATCCGCTGGACGGCAAGTTCGCGTTCGAGCAGCCGCACCCGATTCCGTCCTACCTGCTGGCGATCGCCGCCGGCGACCTCGCCGTGAAGGAGACCGGCCCGCGTTCGGCCGTCTATGCCGAGCCGTCGGTGGTGAACAAGGCCGCGCACGAGTTCGAGGACACCGAGCAGCTGATCGCCGCCACCGAGCAGCTGTACGGCCCGTACGCGTGGGGCCGCTACGACATCCTGGTGCTGCCGCCGTCGTTCCCGTTCGGCGGCATGGAAAACCCGAACATGACGTTCGCCACGCCGACCGTGCTGGTCGGCGACAAGAGCCTGGTCTCGCTGGTCTCGCACGAGCTGGCGCACTCGTGGTCGGGCAACCTGGTGACGTCCGCCGCGTGGCGCGACATCTGGCTCAACGAAGGCTTCACCACCTACGTGCAGGGCCGCATCACCGAGGCGGTGTACGGCAAGGCGCTGGCCGACGAGGAAGCGTTGCTGTCCGCCCGCGCCTTGCAGAAGAGCATCGGCGCGATGGCCGCCAACGCGCAGAAGCTGGCGCCCGATCCGCGCGGCATCGGCGCCGACGACGCGCTGTCCGACGTGGCCTACGACAAGGGCTCGTGGTTCCTGCGCACACTGGAGCAGCGCTTCGGCCGCGAGGCGTTCGATGCCTACCTGAAGGGCTACTTTCAGCACTTCGCGTTCCAGAGCATCACCACCGAGCAGATGCTCGACTACCTGAAGCCGAACCTGATCGAAAAATATCCCGGCAAGATGGGCTGGGACGAGGCAAAGGCCTGGGTCTACGGCGAAGGTATTCCGAAGGATGCGCCGCTGCCCGACTCGCCGCGCTTCAACGCGATCGACCGCGAGCGCACGGATTTCCTCGCCGGCTCGCTGGCCGCCGACAAGCTCGACGCCAAGGGCTGGAACACGCAGGAATGGATGTACTTCCTCGACCGCCTGCCCGATGCGCCGCCGCTGGCGAAGATGCAGGAACTCGACGCCGCCTGGCACCTCACCGGCACGCCGAACGCGGAGATCGGCATGCGCTGGTACAGCCACGCGATCGCCGCCGGCGACAAGGCCGTGTGGAGCGCCGCCGCCGAGCACATGACGCGGATCGGCCGCATCTATCTCACCACGCCGCTGTACAAGGCCTTCGTGAAAACCCCGGAAGGCCTGGCCTTCGCCGAGCAGGTCTACGCCAGGGCCAAGGCCGGTTACCACCCGCTGACTCAGCAGGTGGTGGAGGGCATCCTCGCCAAGGCGAAGCAAGCGAAGCACTGACCGCCCCTCCCCCTGCTCCGCAGGGGGAGGCTGGGAGGGGTAGCGCTTTTGATCTTCGACCAAGGTCAAGAGCGACCCCACCCCAACCCTCCCCTGCGATGCAGGGGAGGGAGCCCAACCTGCCACATTCCAAGAAAACCACCATGCCGCCATCAACGAACACCACCGCCCCGCTCTGGAAACGCATGCTGCGGCGCCGGCTGAAATTCCTGGCGTGGCTGGCGGCGCTGCTGGCGCTCGTGCTGGGCGGGAGCTACCTGTTCGCGCCGCAATGGCTGCTGCAGGCGAACGTCGCCCGCGAGGCGATGGCGGCACATCTGGAGGATCACTCGGTGCGGGCCGGCGACACGCACTGGGTCTACTACGAAGGCGGCCAGGGGCCGACCATCGTGCTGCTGCACGGCTTCGACGCCGACAAGAGCGTATGGCTGGAGACGGCGAAGCTGCTCACGCCGCACTTCCACCTGATCATCCCCGACCTGCCCGGCTGGGGCGACTCCTCGCGGGTGCCTGGCGCCAGCTACAACATCGACGCCCAGGCCGGACGCCTCGACGCCTTCGTGCGAACCCTGGGCCTGCAGCGCTTCCTGCTGGTCGGCCACTCGATGGGCGGCGCGATCGCCGGCGTGTACGCCAGCGAGCATCCCGAGCGCATGTCCGCGCTGGCACTGCTCGACGCGTTCGGCCTGAAGGGCAAGGAGAACGCGTTCGACCGCGACGCGCTGGCCGGCAGGAACCCGTTCGTGTTCGACGACCACGCCGGTTTCGAACGCGCCACCGCACTGGCGTACGAGCAGCCGCTCGACCTGCCCGGCCGCTTCGTCGACGTGTTCATCCAGCGCAACCAGCGCGACCGCGCCTTCATCGAGCGCAGCTTCGACGAATTGCGCGAGCCCGGACAATACCTTTCCGTGCAGAACCGGCTGGGCCAGCTGACCATGCCGGTGCTCGGCCTGTGGTGCCACGACGACAAGATCGTGGACATCTCCGCGCTGGACAGCCTGCGCAACGGCCTGACCGCCGCCAGCGCGATCAGCACCAGCACCATCAACGGCTGCAACCACATGCCGATGGAGGAAAAGCCCGAGCAGACCGCGCAGATCCTCACCGGCTTCGCGCTGTCGCATTGAACAGCGCTGGCGCCGGATGCTGAACGGCGCGCCGCCGCCATCCCGCGGCATTGTGAAATGCGTGTGACACCGTGGGACAATGCCGCGGTGACGTTGCGGTCTGGCGTAACCATGCGAAGACAGGACGGTGCAGCAAGTGATGAAGCGAAGTCCGTGGCGCATCTTCGTGGACGCGGTGATGCGGATGTCCGCCACCCCCGCCAACTACTGGGCCGAACTCGGCGTGGACAGCGCGCTGTGCCTGCTGTTGCTGGTGCTGGGCTGGCGCAGGCATGCGGACGGCCCGCTGACCGCACTGCTGGCGCTCGGCCTGGGCCTGTTCGCCTTCAGCTTCATCGAGTACTTCTTCCACCGCTGGTTGTTCCACACGCGCATCCCGCTGTTCACGCAGGGCCACGACCTGCACCACGCGCGGCCACTGGGCTACGACTCGCTGCCGTTCTTCCTGCCGCCGGCGGTGCTGCTGGCGCTGGCCGGCGTGTTCGTGCTGCTGCTGCCGACCGGTTTCGCCCTGCTGCTGGCCAGCGCGATCACCTTCGGCTACATCGTCTACGGCCTGAGCCACTTCATCATCCACCACGTGCGCTTCCACCAGCCGCTGCTGCGGCGCTGGGCCGGCGCCCACCACGTGCACCACTACCACCCGGACAGCAATTTCGGCGTCACCACGCCGCTGTGGGACGTGCTGCTGGGGACGAAGTACGTGCGCCAGCCCAGGAACCACTGAGCCGGGCCGCACGCGGCATCAATCGGCCACGTCGTCGACCAGTCGGTCGAGTTCGGCCTTCAGGATCGCGCCGTGCTGGCGCAGCCAGTCGCGCTGTTCACGCCAGTCCGGAAACAGGTTCTCGACCTGCGCCCAGAACCGCGGCGAGTGATTGCGTACCTTCAGATGGCACAGCTCGTGGGCCAGCACGTAGCGCAGCGCCGACGGCGGCGCCAGCGCCAGCGCGAGGTCGAGGTTGATGCGGTCGCGGGTGTCCAGGCTGCCCCACAGGCTCTTCATCGGCCGGATCCTGAGCGAGGTCGGCGCCAACCCCAGCTGCGGCACGTAGCCGGCCAGCCAGCGCGAGACGTCGCGGCGGATCAGCGTTTCCAGGTGCGAGGCGAGCAGGCCGCGGGCGATCGGCAGCGCGCGGGTGTGCGGGCGCGGAATCACCAGGGTCAACCCGGTCGCATGCGGCTCGATCTTCGGATAGGCACCCTCGACCCAGTCCAGTTCCGCCAATTCGCCGCGCAGCGGGAAGCTGCACGGATAGCCCACGCGCAGCGGCGGCAACGGCTTCACGATCAGGTTCAGTTCGTCGAGCTTCTGCTCCAGCCAGTCGGCGTGGCTGCGCAGGAACGCGCTGACCTGGGCCGGGTGGGTGCCGAGTGGATAGGTCACCCGCGCGCCCTGCGGTGTCACCGTGAGGCGCAGCCGGCGGGCACGCGGATGGGCGGTCTTCAGCACCCGGATGATGCTGCCGCCCACCGTTGCCAGTTCCAGCCAGTCGCCTTCCAGATGCTGCGCCATGATCCTGCCTGCTGCTTGCCCGGGCCCGTGCTGATCAAGAGGGAATCGGCCGCCCGCAAGCGACCGGACGCCCAGTATGGCGCGCCGGACGTCCCGGCGATATGGCTTTTTCGTTCAGCTATCGGCCGGGCGCGGCAGGCCGAACCATTCCTCCAGCTTGCCCAGCAGCCGCTCCAGTTCCAGCGTCAGCAGGGCAAAACCGGCGTCCAGCTCGGCGCGGGCGTCCTCGTGGCTGTCGCCCAACTCGTCCATCACCACGTCGAGGAACTTCAGCTTGCGCACGATCAGGTCCTCGCCCAGCACGAAACTGATCCGCTCATCGAAGGTGAGACCCAGCATGAACACCTGCTTGCCGTTGCGCAGGTGCTCCTTGACTTCCTCGGCGTCCAGGTCCTGCCGACGGCAGCGGGCGATCGCGCCGGTGGCGGTGGCCGGGTCGCGCAGCTCGCACTCGTCGCCCAAGGTCAGGCCAGCCGGCAGGTTGCCGGTGGCCAGCCAGTCGGTCATCAGTACGCGCGGGCCTTCCTCCGGCGCCAGCGGCACCGCCGGGAAGCTGCCCAGCGCCTCGCGGATCTGGGTCAGCGCGTTCTCGGCCGACTTGCGGCTGGAGGTGTCCAGCACCAGCCAGCCATGCTTCTTGTCGGCGTAGACGGACATCCGCGAGTTGCGCACGAAGGCACGCGGCAGCAGCTCGGTCAGCAAATCTTCCTTGATCCGCTTGCGCTCGCGGCCGCCGACCTTGCGGCCTTCCTCCTCGGCGATCTTCTGCACCTTGCGCTGCAGTTCGTCGTTGATCACCGCCGCCGGCAGCAACTTGTCCTCGCCACCGACGGTCAGCAGCGTGCATTGCTTGACGGCATGCGTGAGCGGCTCGCCCTCTCCGCGCCCGACCGGCGGCACGAAACCCTTGGTGAACATCTCCAGCGGCCCGCACGGGCGCAGCCGGTGCTCGGCCAGCGCCTCGTCGAGGCGGTCGAGATCGGTGGCGACGGCAGGAGAAAAACGGAACAGCGTGAGGTTGCGAAAGAACATTCGGTATCCGGATCAGTGTCGCCACGAAGGCGCAAGGAGGTTCGTCGCCATTCCAGCGCAAGCCGGGATGACGACAGGGAATTTCAGCGGGTGACGGTCGCGACTGCCGCGGCCACGGTGTCGAGATTGGCGTGGTTCAGCGCGGCCACGCAGATGCGCCCGCTGTCCAGCGCATAGATCGCGTACTCGTCGCGCAGCCGGTGCACCTGCGCCTTGCTCAGGCCGGAATAGGAGAACATGCCGGCCTGGCGGTTGATGAAGCCGAAATCCGGCGCGCCGAGCGCGGCCAGCTTTTCGACGAAGCCGGCGCGCATCGCGTGGATGCGCCCGCGCATGCCGGCCAGCTCCTGCTCCCAGCGCGCGCGCAGCTCGCTGCTGCCGAGCACGCCGGCGACCAGCGCGGCCCCGTGCGTGGACGGGCTGGAATAGATCGTGCGGATGACCTGCTTGATCTTCGACTGCAGCCGCTCGGCCTCGCCGCGATCGGCGCCGACCATCGACAGCGCACCGACGCGCTCGCCGTACAGCGAGAACGACTTGGAGTACGAGTTGGCGACCACGAACGCCTCGATGCCGGACTCCGCCAGCAGGCGCACCGCGGTGGCGTCCTGTGCGGTGCCGCGGTCGAAGCCCTGGTAGGCCATGTCGACGAACGGCAGCAGCCGGCGCTCCTTGAGCAGGCCGATCACCTGCTGCCACTGCGCCGCATCCAGGTCGACGCCGGTCGGGTTGTGGCAGCACGCGTGCAGCAGTACCACCGTGCCGGGCTCCAGCTTGCCCAGGTCCTCCAGCATGCCGGCGAGATCCAGGCCGTGGCTGGCCGCGCTGTAGTAGCGGTATTCCAACAGCTCGAAGCCGGCGGTGCGGAACACCACGTGATGGTTGCCCCAGCTGGGGTTGCTGATCGCGACCTTCGCCCCCGCGCCGGCCACCTGCTTCAGCAGGTCGGCCGCCACGCGCAGCGCGGCACTGCCGCCGATGGTCTGCGCGGTGGCCACGCGGCCGGCGGCCAACAGCGGCGATTCCGCGCCGAACACCAGTTGCTGGGTCAGCCGGTTGTACGCGGCCAGGCCGTCGATCGGCAGGTAGCCGCGCGGCTTCGCCGCCGCGGCCAGCGCCTGTTCCACCTCGTGCACGCTCGGCAGCAGCGGGATGCGGCCCTGCTCGTCGACATAGATGCCCACGCCCAAGTTGATCTTGCCCGGGCGCGGATCGGCCACGTAGGTCTCGGTGAGGCCCAGGATCGGATCGCCAGGGGCCATTTCAAGGGATGCAAAGAAGGACACGGCGGTTACTCGACAGACAGTGGAAGGGTGGGCGGAACATTCAAGCTTGCAGGTTCGCGGTCTCATCCGCCGCGTCGGCAGGCCAGACCGCGGCAGACGACGCGCCCAGCGCGAAATCGAACAGCGTACGGTCCGCCAGATGCGAGGGTGACACATGCGCCAGCGCGCGAAAGACGTTCTCGCTGCGCCCGGGCTGCTGCTGTTCCCACTCGGCCAGCATGCGCTGCACTGCCTTGCGCTGCAGGTTGTCCTGCGAGCCGCACAGGTTGCACGGGATGATCGGGAACTGCCGCTGCGCGGCGTATTCGGCGAGGTCGCTCTCGCGGCAGTACGCCAGCGGGCGGATCACCACGTGGCGACCGTCGTCCGAGCGCAGTTTCGGCGGCATCGCTTTCAGTTGCGCCTGGTAGAACAGGTTGAGGAAGAACGTGGCGAGGATGTCGTCGCGATGATGGCCGAGCGCGATCTTCGTAATGCCGTTGGCGGCCGCCCAGGTGTACAGCGCACCGCGACGCAGCCGCGAGCAGAGGCTGCACAGGGTCTTGCCCGCGGGGATCACCCGCGTCACCGTGCTGTAGGTGTCCTGCTCGATAATGTGGTACGGCACGCCGCGCGACGCCAGATACTGCGGCAGCACGTGTGCGGGAAAGCCGGGCTGCTTCTGGTCGAGATTCACCGCGATCAGCTCGAAGCGCACTGGCGCCTTCGCCTGCAGTTGCAGCAGCAGGTCCAGCAGGGCGTGGGAATCCTTGCCGCCGGACAGGCACACCATCAGCTTGTCGCCCTCCTCGATCATGCCGAAATCGCCGATCGCCTGCCCGACCTGGCGGCGCAGGCGCCGGGCCAGCTGGCTGCTCTCGGCAGTCGGCGGTCGGGGGATCTCGAGCTGGACGGACATGACGACCCATCGGACGGAGCGGAATGACCATTGTAGCGGGCCGCGCACTGCGCTACCGCCCCGCAAACGGCGCTAAACTTGCTGGATCGCCCCCCAGCCGCCGCCGTTCGCCATGCAGGTTCAGGATCACGCCGAGATCGTCCATCTCCTGGCCGAGTTGCGGATGGAACACCGCGACCTCGACGCGGCGATCGAGCAGTTGGCCTCGGCGATCGGCCGCGACGAGCTGCAGTTGACCCGGCTGAAGAAACGCAAGCTGCTGCTGAAGGACAACATCGCCCGGCTCGAGAGCAAGCTGATCCCCGATCTCGACGCCTGAACACCACGCCGGACTCCCCATGAACCCGTTTGCCCCGATCCGTCTGCACGACGAGTACGTCGTGCTGGAACCCCTGAGCCTGGACCACGTGCCCGCGCTGGAAGCCGCCGCCGCCGACGGCGAGCTGTGGAACCTCACGGTCACCAGCGTGCCGCCGCCGGGGCAGGCGCGCAGCTACGTCGAGAAGGCGCTGCAGGGCCAGGCCGAGGGACACATGCTGCCGTTCGCCGTGCGCGAGGCCGGCAGCGGCGAGATCGTCGGCAGCACTCGCTACTACGAGATCGACGCCGCGCTGCCGCGCCTCGCCATCGGCTACACCTGGTACGCCAGGCGCTGGCAGAAGACCCACCTCAACACCGCCTGCAAGCGGCTGCTGCTGGAGCATGCGTTCGAGGCGCTGGACTGCGTGGCGGTGGCCTTCCACACCGACGAGAACAACGAGGAATCGCAGCGCGCGATAGAGCGCCTCGGCGCGCAGCGCGAAGGCATCCTGCGCGCGCACAAGCGCCGCACCGACGGCAGCGTGCGCAACACCGTCTGCTTCAGCATCCTCGCCGACGAGTGGCCGAACGTGGCGAACTGGCTGGGCATGCGACTCGACCGGCTTGCCGCGGGCTGAACGTCACAGCAGGCGGTTGACCAGCCGGTCCAGCCGCGTGCGGTTCAATCGTCGCAGCAGCCTGCGCACCTCGGCCGGATAGTGCCGCGGGCTTTCCAGCGCATGGTAGTCGGCCAGCCGCATGGCATGCCGACGCAACGCCGCCCACTCCGCCGCGTGTTTCGCCTGCAGCAGGTGTGCGGGGTCGCGCAGCATCAGGCCGTTCTCCAGGTCCAGCGACCACGCGCGCGGGTTGAGGTTGTTGCCGGTCAGCACCGCCACGTCGTCGTCGACGAACAGGCCCTTCAGGTGGTAGCTGTTGTCGCCGTCACGCCACAGGTACAAGTTGAGTTGGCCGCTGTCGACGTGCCGGCGATGCGCCCGCGCGAAGCGGCGCAGGTTGTTCTCGTACAGGTACGGCAGCAGGCCGATGGTCTTGAACGGCTGCCCCGGCGGAATGTAGAAATCGTTGGCGGTCTTGTCGCCGACCATGATGTCGATGCGGCAGCCGTGCCGCAGCAGCTGGCCCAGTACGGCGCGCACCGGCCGCGGCAGATTGAAGTACGGCGTGAGCAGCAGCACCCGCTCGCGCGCGCCGCGCAGCAGCTCCAGCAGCGCCTCGTTCAGCGCGTTGTCGCCGCGGCCGAAGCCCAGCAGCGGCGTCACCGCGACCTCGCCGCCGACCAGCGTCGCCGGCGGCACCTCGTAACTCGCCCGCTGCAGCTGCTGGCGGAATTCGCGGATTGCCGGCTGCAGTGATTTCGTGGACGGCACTCCGGCCAGATCCAGCCGCCGCACGGCATCGCTGCCGACGAAGTGGCGCTGCACGAACCCGGCCATCGCATCGGCCAGGCCGGCATGCTGCAGCAGGTGATAGCGGTCGAGCCGGTAGCGCCCGTGCCGCACCAGGTAGACGTCGTTGAGGCTGGCGCCGCTGTACAGCACGGCGTCGTCGATCACGAAACCCTTCAGGTGCAGCACGCCGAACAGCTCGCGGTTCTGCACCGGCACGCCGTAGATGTCGACGCCCGGACCGAACCGCGCGGCGAGCTCGCGGTACATGCCCGCATTGCCTTCGCTCTTCTGCTTGCCGATCAGGCCGCGTTGCGCGCGATGCCAGTCGACGAACACGGATATCCGCAACCCCGGCGCGCGCAGCTTCGCCGCATGCAGCGCGCCGAGCACTTCGCGGCCGCCGTCGTCGTCCTGCAGGTACAGCGCCACGATCACGATGCGCCGGCGGGCCTGCGCGATCAGGCGCAGCAGCGTCTGCCGGAACGCGGCCGGATCGGGCAGCACGGCGATGGCGTCGGCCGGCACCGCGAAGAACGGCAGCTCGGCGCGCGGGCGCGGTTTGCGCCGGAACGGCAGCATGCGGCGCGCGAGCCGGCCGGGTGCGTTGATCAACTGGTTCATGGCGGCATCGGCAGGCAACAGCACGCATCATCGCAAACCACGCCCGGCACGCCTACCGCCACGGCCTGCACGCGGCGACTGGCGCCCCTGGCTTCGCTGCGGCGCGCTCAGTGACCCTTGATCGGGAACGTCTGCGCATTGCCTGGCGCCGAACCGGCCGGCGCGGCCGAGCGCGCCGGCGGCACTGTGTTCGCGCCGCACTGGTAGGCGCCCCACGGCTGCGAGCCGTCGGCCGGTTCGGCCAGCGGCTTGATGGTGTCGGCGTGCATCTTGGCGGCCTCGTTGCGGGCGAGCACTTCCAGCTCGTCGCGCACCTTGATGTCGTTGCGGTCGACCGGGCCGACGCGGTTCATCACCGAGACGGTGACCTTGCCCAGCTCGCGGCAGGAAGAGACATCGCCGCTCCAGGCCGTGCGCACGTTCTTGGCGGCATCGTCGAGCGTGATGCCCCAGCTGCAGGCGCCGAGCAGGAGGACGGGAACGAGCAACAGCAGGGTCTTGCGCATGGGTGGCTCCGCGACGGTGGCTTGGACATGAAGGAGGCCGGGCGTTGCCGGCGCGGCCTCCATCCTAGCGCGGGGACGGTGGCGCGTCCCCAACCGATCCACAACGCGCGGCGCCGGCGCATGCCGCCGCCGCGCTCGAGTTCACTGCACCGGCTTGCCGTCGGCGTCGAGCACCTGCACCTCGCCGAGCGTCAGCGCACGGATCGGCGCCTCGATCTTCTTGAGGTCGCCCACGATCACCCAGGTCAGCTGGTCCGGATGGATGATCTCCTTCGCCGCCGCCTCCACCGAAGCATCCGTCTGCGCCTCGATGCGCGACTTCAGGGTCTGCACGTAATCGTCCGGCCGGTGGTACAGCGCGATGCCCTGCAGCGCGCCCATCACCGCCGAAGTGGTCTGGTAGCCGCCGGGCATGCTGCGCACGTCGCCGACCTTGATCTTGTCGATCTCCTGCGCGGTCAGCGGCTTGTCGCCGATCACGCCCTTGGCCTCCTTCAGCATCTCGGCCACCGACGGCGCGGTCTTGTCGGTCTGCACCGGTGCGTACAGCATGAACGGGCGCTGGCCCTGCGCGTTCTGCAGGAAGCTGAAGGCGCCGTAGGCCCAGTGCTTGTCCTCGCGCAGGTTCATGTTGAGGCGCGAGGTGAAGGTGCCGCCGAACGCACCGTTCATGGTCCGGATCTCCAGATCGTTCGGCGCCTCGGTGGACGGCGCCAGGCTGCCGGCGAGGATCAGGCTCTGCTGCGCGCCGGGGCGGTCGACCAGGTCCACGCGCACCTGCGCCGGCGGCGCGACCTTGCCGATGTTCTTTGCCGGCACCTTGCCGGCCGGCGCCTTCCAGTGGCCGAATGCCGCGTTCAACTGCGGGATGATCTTGTCCAGCGTGGTGTCGCCGGCGACCAGGATCTGCATGTTGTCCGGGCGGATGAAATCGCCCATGAACGCGCGCATGTCGGCGGCGCTCAGCGACCTGATCGACGCTTCGGTGCCGGTGCCGGTGAACGGGATCGCGTAGGCATGGCCCTTGCCGTACAGCAGCGGCGGCAGGGTGCGCAGCGCGATGCCGGTCGGCTGGCTCTTTTCCTGGGCGATGCCGGCCAGCCACTGGCCGCGCAGGCGGCTGATGTCGGCCGCGCGGAACGCCGGGTTGCGCACGATGTCGGCGAACAGGTCGAGCGACGGCTTCAGCTGGTCGTCCAGCGCATTCAGCGTGGCGTTGCAGTAGTCCAGTCCGCAGCCGCTGGCGATGATCGCGCCGAGACGCTGCTTGCGTTTGGCGATCTCGACCGAATCCAGGCTCTTGCTACCCTCGTCCAGCATCGACATGGTGAAGCTGGAGGTGCCCAGCTTGCGGCCCTGGTCCGCTGCATAGCCGGCGTCGAACAGCAATTGCATCTGCACTGCCGGTACCGTGTGGCGCTCGGCCAGGATCACCTCCACGCCGTTGTCCAGCTTGCCGCGCTGCAGGGCGGGGAAGCTGAGGTCCGGGAAGCTGCCGACCTCGGGCACGCCCTTGCTGCGGTCGACATCGCTCGCCACCGTGCGGTAGTCGCCCTTCGCCGACAGCAGCGGCGCCGGCGCGCCGCTGGCCGCGGCGCGGCCAGCCACGGTGGCCATGTCGGTGTCCTCGACCTTGCCCGGCACCACGGTCAGCGTGTAGTCGCCCCTGGCAACCCACCGGTTCGCTACCGCAGCGACGTCGGCCGGCGTGGCCGCCATGAATTCCCTGAAGTCCTTCAGGTAGGCGCCCGGATCGTCGCGGTACAGCTGGCCCTGGGCCAGGATCGAGGCCTGCGTATTGACCTTCTCCAGCCCGCGCACGAACGAGGCGCGGGTTTCCGTCTTGACCCGCGCCAGCTCGTCGGCGGTCGGGCCGTCCTTCAGGAATTTCCGCCATTCGTCGGCGATCGCGACCTCGACTTTGACCGGGTCGGCGCCCTTCTTCACGTCCACCTGCAGGTTGAACAGGCTGGCCAGCACGTGCTGCTCCACCTCGACCGAGACGTCGTCGGCCAGCTTGTCCCGGTAGACCAGCCGCTGGTACAGCCGCGAGGTCTTGCTGCCGCCCAGCACGGCGGCGGCCAGTTCCAGCAGGTTCTCGTCGGTGGTGCCGCGACCCGGCACGTTCCATTCGCGATAGATGCGGGTCTGCGCCACGTTGTCAGTCATCGTGCCGCGCGTGGACTTGTCCCGCGCCGCGACCCACGGCTGCGGCCGCGGCACCTGCGGACCGGCGGCGATGTCGCCGAAGTACTTCAGCATCTTTTCCTTCGCCAGCGCCGGCGTGATGTCGCCGGACAGCACCACCACCGTGTTGGCGGCGCCGTAGTAATCCTTGAACCACTGCTTCACGTCGCCCAGCGAGGCGGCGTTCAAGTCCGCCATCGAGCCGATGGTGTCGTGGTGGTACGGATGGTTGGCCGGGAACGCCTCGGCCTGGATCAGCTCGCTGGCGCGGCCGTACGGCTGGTTCTCGCCCTGGCGCTTCTCGTTCTGCACCACGCCGCGCTGCTCGTCGAGCTGCGGCTGGCCGATCGCGCCGAGCAGGTGGCCCATGCGGTCCGATTCCATCCACAGCGCCATGTCCAGCGCGCTGGTCGGCACGGTCTCGAAATAGTTGGTGCGGTCGAGCCAGGTGGTGCCGTTCTGGTCGGTGGCGCCGGCCAGCTCGAACGGCTTGAAGAACTCGTCCTTGTGGTTCTCCGAGCCCTGGAACATCAGGTGCTCGAACAGGTGCGCGAAGCCGGTCCTGCCCTTCGGCTCATACGACGACCCCACGTGATACCACACGCTCACCGCCACCACCGGTGCCTTGTGATCCTCGTGCACCACCACGGTCAGCCCGTTGGGCAGGGTGAAGCGGGTATAGGCGAGCTCGGGGATCTGTTGCGTTGCCGCGGCAGCGACGGCAGCAGCGGGAGCGGCCAGCACCAGCGGCACGCCGCCGGTGAAGGTCAGCAGGCCGGCGATGAGCAGGGCGAGGGGCTTCTTTCTCACGGGTGAACCTCCTGTTTCACGGATAAGTCCACGCAGGCTAGCGACGCCCCACCGGCATCGCAAATGACTTGTGGCAGGGGCGCCGGCCACCTGTCCGGCTGTCCGGCGGCGACCGCGTGGCTGTCCGCGGACAATCCTTCGCTCATGCAGTCCACCTAGTTAATCCATAGCGTTCAATTACTTGGAGATAATCGGGCGCTTGGCATGGGGATTGCTGAAGTGGGAGGGCAGGAACTTCCCTTCATTCATCGGAGCCATGACCCATGAAATTCGAGACCTTGATGTTGCGCGGCCTGTTCATTGCCTGCCTGGCGGTCTGCGGCCTGATCCTCGGCGCCATGGTGACCACCACGCCAGCCTCGGTGCAGCTTGCCGCCCACGGCAGCGTCGGCGCCATCCTGCTGGCCGCGCCAACCACCTGCGCATTGCCACCGGACGGCGTGGTCTGCCCGCAGCTCGGCGGCTGAGCGCTCGACGCGGGCCGGCACGGACACGCGATAATGGCCGGATGCTGCACGTCATCCTGTTCCGTCCCGAGATCCCGCCGAACACCGGCAACGTGATTCGCCTGTGCGCGAACACCGGCGCCGCGCTGCACCTGATCCGGCCGCTCGGCTTCCAGCTCGACGATGCCCGGCTGCGCCGTGCCGGGCTGGACTACCACGAGTACGCCAGCGTCGCGGTGCACGACGAGCTGGCGCGCTGCCTCGACGCGATCGGCGCACCGCGGGTGTTCGCCTTCAGCACCCGCGGCCGGGTCGCCCATGTCGACGCCCGCTTCGCCGACGGCGACGCGCTGCTGTTCGGCTGCGAGACCGCCGGCCTGCCGTCCGACGTGCTCGACGCGGTTCCCCCGCCGCAACGCCTGCGCCTGCCGATGTGCCCGGACAGCCGCAGTCTGAACCTGTCGAACACGGTCGCCGTGGCCGTCTACGAAGCCTGGCGCCAGCTGGGTTTCCCCGGCGCCGCGAGCGTCTGAGCCCGGCCGGCGGGCTACAATCGCCGGATGAACGCCGCCACTCCCAACTCCTGGTTGCCGCAGCCGCTGCGCAAGCTCGCCGGTCGCGCGCTGGAAACCGCGCTGAACCACACCTTGTCGCTGGACCCGGACACGCAACAGCGGCTCGCCGCGTTGAACGGCCGCCGCGTGCAGTTGCACCTGCGCGGGCCGGAAATAGCGTTGGCTGTCACGGTGGAAGAAGCACGCCTGAAAGTCGGGCCGCCGCAAGACGACAGCCAGCTGAAGGTGGCCGCCACACCGGGCAGCCTGCTGGCGATGCTGCTGCGCCGCGACGACGACGGCATCGCACCGGGCAAGGTGGAGATTGCCGGCGACGCCGAGCTGGCGCGCCGGCTGGAAAAACTGGCCGGCAAGTTCGCCCCGGATTTCGAGGAGGCGTTCGCGCGCAGCTTCGGCGACGTGCTCGGCGTGCCGCTGGCGCAAGCCGTACGCAAGGGCCTCGCGCACGCCCGCGACAGCGCCAGCCACCTCACCGAGGACACCGCCGACTGGCTGCGCGACGAGGCGCGCGTGGCGTTGGCGCCAGGCGAGGTCGAAGGGTTCCTCGATGGTGTGGACGAGGTGCGCGAACGCAGCGAGCGGCTCGAAGCGCGCGTGCAGCGACTGCTGCAGCGCCTGCAGGGCAGCGCCGCGTGACGCCGCTGAAGGTGGTGCCGCGCCTGCTGCGGGTCGCCGCGGTACTGCTGGCGTACCGGCTCGACGAACTGGTCGACGCCACCCACCTGTACCGTCCGCTCAAGCTGCTGCGCCCGCTGGTGGCGCGCCCGCGCATCGACATCCGCGGCCTGCCGCGCGGTACGCGCCTGCGCCATGCGCTGACCGAACTGGGGCCGATCTTCGTCAAGGCCGGCCAGGTGCTGTCGACCCGCCGCGACCTGGTGCCGGCCGACATCGCCGACGAGCTCGCCCTGCTGCAGGATCAGGTCGCGCCGTTCCCGGGCAGCGAAGCACGGACCATCGTCGAAGGCGAACTGAAAGCGCCGATTGGCCGTCTATACGCCCAATTCGACGAAACCCCGCTGGCCTCCGCCTCGATCGCCCAGGTGCACGCCGCCACCCTGCACGACGGCCGCGAGGTGGTGGTGAAGGTGCTGCGTCCCGGCATCGACGCGCAGATCGCCCGCGACGTGAAGCTACTGCGCTCGCTCGGCGAACTGGCGCAACGCTGGCATCCGAACGCCGACAAGATCCGCCCGCTGGACGTCGTGGCCGAAGTCGAGAAGATGCTGGAAAACGAGCTGGACCTGCAGCGCGAAGGCGCCAGCGCCAGCCTGCTCAAGCGCAACTTCTCCAGCGGTACGGACCTGTACGTGCCCGAGGTGCACTGGGAACTGACCTGCGCGCGCGTGCTTACGCTGGAGCGCGTGTACGGCATCAGCAGCGACGACATCGCCGCGATCGACGCCGCCGGGCTCGACCGCAAGGTGCTCGCCGCCAAGGGCGTGCGGGTGTTCTACGAGCAGGTGTTCCGCGACAACTTCTTCCACGCCGACGCCCACCCCGGCAACATCTGGGTCGACCCCACGCGCACCGGCGAGCCGCGCTTCATCGCGCTGGACTTCGGCATCATGGGCTCGTTGCCGGAGGCCGACCAGTACTGGCTGGCACAGAACTTCATCGCGCTGTTCGAGCGCGACTACGCGCGCATCGCGCAACTGCATGTGGCCGCCGGCTGGATGCCCGCCGACGTGCGCCTGGACGAGCTGGAAGCCGCCGTGCGCACCGTGTGCGAGCCGTACTTCACCCGCCCGCTGGCACAGATCTCGCTGGCCGAGCTGGTGGTGAAGCTGTTCCAGACCGCGCGCCGCTTCCAGCTGACCCTGCAGCCACAGCTGATCCTGCTGCAGAAGACCCTGCTCAACATCGAGGGCGTGGGCCGCATGCTCGATCCGGAGATCGACATCTGGGCGGTCGCGCACCCGGTGCTGAGGCGCATCCTGCGCCAACGCTACAGCCCGCTGCGTACCTTGCGCGCCATGGGCAAGCGGCTGCCCGAGTGGCTGCACCACGCGCCGGAGTTTCCCGACCTGGTGCGCGATGCACTGCGCCAGGTCGCGCGCGGCGAACAGCGCGAGCAGGCCGATCCGCGGGGCTTGAAACTGGCGCAGGACAACGCCCGTCGTCAGCATCGGGTGCTGGCCTGCAGCCTGCTCGGCAGCGCGCTGCTGGTTGCTGCCGCGCTGCTGTGGACGCTGGCCCCGCAGCGTGGCATCTGGCCGCCGCTGGGCGCCGGTATCGCCGGTTTCCTCTCCTTCGCCAGCGGCTGGCCACGCTCGCGCTGACCGCGTAGGAACCTGCTCGCGGGCGGTGCTTTTCACGAGCCCCCAGGAGCATCGCCCGCGAGCGGGTTCCTACGAAGAACAAGAGCGCAGAAGCTCGGACGCATGATCGACATCCTCTACCAGGACGACGCGCTGATCGCGGTGAACAAGCCCGCGAACCTGGCCGTGCATCGCTCGACGTTCGTGGGCTCGGCCGACGCGTTCCTGATCGACCTGCTGCGCGAACAGGTGGGCGGCGACGTGTACCTGGCGCATCGGCTCGACCGCGCGACCAGTGGCGTGCTGCTGGTCGCGCGCAGCAAGGAAGTCGCCGCGGCGCTGGGCGAGCAGTTCATGAATCGCACGGTGCACAAGCAGTATCTCGTCGTGGTGCGCGGTTGGCCCGAGCCGGCCGAGGACGTGATCGACTATCCCCTGCCCGGCTCGCGCGAGACCGGTCCGCGCCGCGAGGCGCGCACGCGCTGCCGGCGGCTGGCCACGATCGAGGTGCCGATTGCGCTGGGCCGCTATCCGCAACAGCGCTACGCCCTGCTGCTGGCCGAACCGGAAAGCGGCCGCTTCCGCCAGATCCGCAAGCACCTGGCGCATATCCACCATCCGGTGATCGGCGACTGTCAGCACGGCCGCGGCGACCACAACCGGCTGTACAAGCAGCATTTCGGCTGCCACCGCATGCTGCTGCATGCGTGGCGCATCCGCTTCGCGCACCCGCTGACCGGCATGGCGATGGAGATCGAGGCACCGCTGGACGATGCATTCGCGGGGCTGCTCGATCGCTTCGGCTGGGCATTGCCAGGCGGGGGCGAAGAGGATTGAGAAGTGAGAGAAAGCAGGGGCCGGATGCACGGCCGTTTTTCTCTCACTTCTCACTCCTCGCTTCACCTACTCACTTCTTGCCCTCTACACTTCCCGTATGCTGACCATCAGCCGCACCCTGTCTCTGCCCGAGTCCGAACTGGTCGAGCGTTTCCTGCGCGCGGACGGCCCCGGCGGGCAGCACGTGAACCGCACCGAGAGCGCGGTGGAGCTGCGTTTCGACGTGGCCGGCTCGCCGTCGCTGCCGGACGAAGTGCGCGCGCGGCTGCTGGCGCGGCGCGACCGCCGGCTCACCGCCGAGGGCATGCTGGTGATCCAGGCACGCCGCTTCCGCGACCAGGGACGCAACCGCGACGACGCGCGCGAGCGGCTGGTCGAGATCATCCGCGGCGTGCTGACGCCGCCGAAGAAACGCGTTGCCACCAAGCCGACCCGCGCCTCGAAGGAGCGCCGCCTGGCCGGCAAGCAGCAGCGCGGCAGGATCAAGCAAACGCGCTCGCACAAACCGGACTTCGAATGAGGGGGCGCCTGTTCACGCCCGCCCAGCTCCCGGCACGGATGCCCCGCCTGCGCGACGGCTGGCAACGTCGCAGCTGCCGCGCGGTGCTGCGCATGGCCGGCTGGAGTCTGGTCGGCGAGTTCCCCGATGCGCCGAAACTGGTGCTGATCGCCGCGCCGCATTCGTCCTGGTGGGACGGCGTGTGGGGGCTGCTGGTCAAGGTGGCGATCGGTGCCGACGTGCACTTCATGGGCAAGCAGGAGCTGTTCTTCTGGCCGCTGGGCGGCCTGCTGCGCCGGCTCGGCGGCATGCCGATCGACCGCGGCGCCGCCAGGGGCGTGGTCGAGCAGATGATCGACCAGTTCCGCCAGCGCGAGAAACTCTGGCTGGGCATCGCGCCGGAGGGTACGCGCAAGCCAGTGCAGCGCTGGAAGAGCGGTTTCTGGCGCATCGCCCGCGACGCCGGCGTACCGATCTTCCCGGTCGCGTTCCACTACCCCGACAAGGTCATCCGGCTCGGTCCGCTGTTCGACACCAGCGCCGACATGGAGGCTGACCTGGCCCGTCTGCGCGCGTTCTACGCGCCGTACCGGGGCAAGCGCCGCGACGTCTGAGCCCCTTCCGGGGTGACCCGGATGCCAGGACCACCCGCCCAAACCGGCCGCCCGCCGGCAACTCGCCAAACCGTGAGCGAACGGCTCGCCGCCCCCGCCAGGCTTTGGCCAGGCGCCGCGCCATGCACCGCGTCGCCGCACGACGACCGGGCCGGCTCCGTGGCAACTGGCGAGATGCGCCAGCGACGCTCCTTGTCCTTTCCTGACCCGACCGGACCATCCCCGACTCCCTGCCCGTGCGGCGGCAAGGTACCGTGCCGGGTGGAAACCCGCTGTCGGCATGGATTCCCCGGCGTGGCACGGTGCGTGCTTGCCAAAGCGCTATGGAAATGTGATACAGATCACATTATGAACAACGGCACCGTAGTAGGCGCCGGCATCTACTAGGGGAATCCAACATGCACGTGTTGATCACGGGCGGGGCCGGTTTTATCGGCTCCCATCTGGTAGCGCTGCACCTCGCGCGCGGGCACAAGGTCCATGTAGTGGACGACTTGTCGACCGGCCTGCGCGCGAACCTGGCACCTTTCGAGGAGTCGCCGAACTTCCGCTTCGACGAGGCGGACATGCTCACCTGGCCGCTGCTGCAGCAGGCCGCCGCCTGGGCAGACCGCATCTATCACCTCGCCGCCGTGGTCGGCGTGTACCGCGTGATCGCCGAGCCGACGCGCGTGCTGGCCACCAACATCGCCGCCTGCGAACGGTTGTTCCGCACCATTGCCGCCAGCGGCTGGCTGCCGCAGGTAGTGGTCGCCTCCAGTTCCGAGGTCTACGGCCACCACCACGAGGAGCGGCTGGGCGAGGAGATGGATCTCAGCGTGTCCACCCGCGTCGGTACGCGCTGGAACTATTCGGTCAGCAAGATCGCCGACGAGGCGCTGGCCCTGTCCTACGCGCAGAAATTCGGCATCCCGGTGGTGGTGGCGCGCTTCTTCAATACCATCGGGCCGCGCCAGACCGGCCGCTACGGCATGGTCGTGCCACGCTTCGTGGAGCAGGCGGTACGCGGCGAACCGATCACGGTGTACGGCACCGGCGAGCAGACCCGCTCGTTCTGCGACGTGCGCGACAACGTGGCCGCGCTCGACCTGCTCGCCTCGCGCGGGAGCGGCGACGCGCTGGTGGCGAACGTCGGCAACGATCGCGAGATCAGCATGAACGCGCTGGCCGAACTGATCCGCGAACGCGCCGACAGCGATTCGCCGATCACCCATGTGCCGTACCTGAAGGCCTACGGCGAGGATTTCGAGGACATCCAGCGGCGTCGGCCGGAGCTGACCCGGCTGCGCACGCTGACCGGGTTCCGGCACCGCTACACGCTGGAAGACACGCTCGACGAGCTCATCCAAGAACGGCGCATCGCCTCAGCAGAGACCACACATGGCCACCGCACCCTGGTTTGTCATCAGTCCTAACGCGTTGCTCAGCGTGGTCGGATTGCTGCGCGGACCGGACCGGACCGTGCCGACGCCCGCGCAGGACTGGCGCGCCGCCACGGTGGACGTGGTGATCCCCGCCTACCGCGAGGCGGAGAACATTGCCCATTGCCTGGTCTCGGTGGCGCGGCAGACGCACCAGCCGCACAACATCATCGTCGTCGACGACGGCAGCAACGACGGCACCGCCAGCCGCGCCGAGCAGACCGCGCAGCGGCTGGGCCTGAAGGTCACGGTAATCCGGCGGCAGGCGTCGATCGGCAAGACGCCCACGCTCAAGCGCCAGGCGCGCGAGTTCGACGCCGACGTCGAGTTCATCCTCGACGGCGACACCTTCCTGGAATCGCCCGACTACATCGCCCGCTGCGTCGAGGAGCTGTACAAGGGCGTCGGCATCGCCTCGGTCTGCGGCCGCGTGCTGCCGATGCGCCTGTCCGACCGTCGCCGCCTGGCAGAAACCCCGGAATACGCCGCGGTGCTCGGCGGCAAGCCGTATGTCGACCCCAAGTCCAGCCGCACCCGCCTGCAGCTGATGTGGTGGGGCCTGACCAACATCTACCGCGATTGCCTGTACCGCTACCTGCAGGGCTTCGTGTTCCACGGCCAGATGGTGTTTTTCGGCGGCATCACCAACCCGGTGGGCTGCGCGGTGGCCTACCGCCGCGAATACATCAAGGACCTGTTCGACCGCTACGAGCCCCATTTCGGCGACAACCTCACCAATTCCGAGGACATCTTCATCGGCTTCGCGCTGATCAACCAAGGCTACCGCAACGCCCAGCTGACCGACGTCACCGCCCGTTCCGAGGAACCGCTGGCCACGCATCTGCCCAGGCAGATCGCGTTGTGGTCGTCTTCGTTCCTGCAAAGCTGCTACTACTTCGACGCGCTGGTGCGCAGCCCGTTCAAGGCCTTCGCGCGGCTGCGCCGGCGCTGGCACGAGCGGCACGGCGAACACGGCGAGCACATCCGCGAGATGCGCAAGGTCGCCGAGCCCTATCGGCAGGCATTCGGCGAGGAGGTCACCCGGCGCTACGGCCGCCCGCTGGGCTGGATCATCTTCATGTCGGCGATCGAGAAGGTCGGCTTTCCCACCGCGCTGATCGTGATGCCGCTGCTGCGCATGTGGGAACCGCTGCTGATCACGGTGCTGGCCGAATCGCTGCTGTCGCTGATGGTGCTGGTGGTGATCTCCAAGGGCGAGCGCTGGAAGGCCTTCGGCAAGAGCGTGCTGGTGACGCCGCTGCGCTATGCGCTGATCCTCACCGAGGTCGTCACGATCGGCCGATTCGCCAGCGACCTCTGGATCACGAGGAACCGGAAATGGCGCAAATGACCCCACGCCGTCGGACATCGGCTCGCGCTTCGGCGCTGGGTCGGGCCAGCCTGCTCGCCTGCGCGCTCGCTTGCGCCATGTCCCTGAAGCCGGCTTTCGCGCAGAACGCCGTCGCCTACCAGCCGGCGCTGAACGCTGCCTGGACCGGGCACACCGGTGAGGCGTTGCGCCTGATCGACGCCTACCTCGCCAAACACCCGGACGACCATGCCGCGCGGCTCGACCGGGCACGTTTCCTCGCCTGGCTCGGCGACTACGCGAAGGCGGACGACGTGCTGGCCGGGTTCGGCACCGACGACAAGGAGGCCGCCGCGCTGCATGCGCGGGTGCTGGCCTGGGCCGAACGTCGCGATGCCGCGCTGGCGCTCAACACGCCGTTCTACGCAGCCGACCCGGACGACTACGACAACGCCTGGACCCAGGCCCTGATCCTGCGACAAGGCGAATGGCCGCACCAGGCCTTGCCGGCGCTGGCCACCGTGCAGGCGGTCAAGCCGGACGACAAGGACACCATCGCCCTCGCCAAAGCAGTGCGCCTGCCGCTGTTCTCCTCGATCGGCCTGACGCCTTCGTTGTACAGCGATTCGGACGACATCGAAATTCGCGGCATCGCCGCCGATGCCAACCTGTGGCTGTCCGACCGCTGGCGATTGCTGGCCAGCGCCGCGCGACGCGAGCACTCGGCCACCTTCGGCGGGCCGTTCGCGCCGCTGCTCGGCGACAACCACGTCGACGAGGATCGCATCGGCACAGGCCTGCGCTTCGCACCGTCGCCCAACACCGCGCTGGAGCTGTGGCTGGGCCATTCGCGGACCGACAACGGTGCCGGCAGCAACAACAGAACGATCGGCCACCTGCAGATCTCGCAACGCGCCAGCGACGCCTTCCTCTATGCACTCACCTTCGACCGCGACCGCATCGACCAATCACCGCGCGCGCTGGCGGTGATGTGCCACGGCCTCGCCGCCGACCTGCGCTGGACGCCGACGCTGCGCGACCGCTTCGATGCGCGCATCGCCGGCGGCGATCTCGACGACGACAACCGCCGCGCCTCGGTGCTGGCCAGCTATACCCGTGCCGTGTACCGCAGTGAGCGAGTGATGTTCGACCTCGGCCTGCAGGCAGAGGGTCAACACAACACCCGCCACACCCGCAACGGCTACTACAGCCCCGACCGCTACCGGCGCTATGCCGTCGCGGCTTCCAGCTACATCTCGCTGGGCCAGGAGGCCGGGCTGTACCTGTCGGCCGCGCTCGGCCAGCAGCGGGACGAGACTTTCGACAACTGGAAGCGCGCCACTGACGTCAATGCCGAGCTGACCGTCGGCATCTTCAGCCGCTGGCAGTTGGTCGGCCGGGCCGGGCACAGCCAGCGCCTGAACCAGTTCGGACGCTACGAGGGCACCACCGTCGGGCTGGGACTGCGCTACCGCTTCTGCGAGTTCCGTGCCGACCGCTGCCCATCGGTGCCGTGAACGACCGGATGGGGCCTGCCATCACGATGCCGCGGCGCTGTCACCAAGGGTCGCGGCACCGGTTCGCGCGGCACCCCACTGCCGCGCATGCGACGGCTCAAGCACGCATCCGGCGCCGCGTCGGGGGAAGCACATGAAGGGATGGCTGCACCTGGCCTGCATCGCGCTCATGTGCCTGTTGCCGGCGGCGACCAGGGCGGCGCCGGCCGTCACGGCATCCCAGGACCGGCGCATCGCGATCACCTTCGACGACCTGCCCTGGGCCAGCCTCGATCCGAACACGCCACTGCCCGCGCAGGGTACGGTGCCGCCGCGCATCGCGGCCGAGTCCGCGCGCCTGCTGCAGGCGATCGAGGGTACGGGGACGCCTGCCATCGGTTTCGTCAACTCCGCGCGTCTGCTGGTCGGCGGCCAGCCGCAAGCGGACCGCACGGCGATGCTCGACGCCTGGCTCGATGCCGGACTGGAACTGGGCAACCACACCGACACCCATGCCGACCTGCACGCCGTCGGCATACAAGCCTACGAGGACGACATCCTCGCCTGCGACCGTGTGCTGCGCCCGCTGCTGGCCAAACGCGGCCGTGAACCGCAATGGTTCCGTCACCCTTACCTGCGCACCGGGCGCACGCCGGAGGACAAGGCGGCGATGGGCGCCTTTCTCGCCGCGCACGGTTACCGCATCGCGCCGGTCACGGTCACCAACTCCGACTGGATCTGGGCCGCCGCCTACGCCAAGGCGCTGGACAGCGGCGATGCCGCCACCCAGGCGAAGCTGCGCGCGCAGTACGTGCCCTACCTGCTGCGCAGGGTGAACTACTTCGAGCACCGCTCGATCAGGCTGCTTGGCTATGCGTTGCCGCAGGTGATGCTGCTGCACGCCAATGCGCTCAATGCCGACACCTACCCCGATTTCGTCGCCGGCTTGCGCGCACGCGGCTACCGCTTCGTCGACCTCGACGAAGCCATGCGCGACCCCGCCTATCGGCGCGCTGACAAATTCACCGGCGCGCTCGGCACCAGCTGGATCCATCGCTGGGCGATCGCCGCAGGCAGGTCGTGGAAGTTCTACGGCGGCGAACCGACGTCGCCGAGATGGGTGACCGACCTGGCCGGCGTGCCCCCGGAGTAACGCCCGCCTGCAGGCGGGCAGCGCGATACCGCAGCCGGCCACGATGGATGGCCTCGTGATGCGGTTCAGCGCCCCGAATGCCCCGGCTCGTCGTAGTCGCGATGGGTCAGCAGGCCGGGCCGGATCAGGTCGACGAAGGCGCGCGCCTCGGCGCTGAGGAACTTGCCCTTGCGCATCACCACGCCGTAGCTGCGCTGGGGGAAGTACTGCTTCATGTTGCGCACCGCCAGCCGCGCGTGGTCGGCCGCGGTGATGCAGATGCCGGTGACGATGGAGATGCCCAGGCCCATCGCCACGTACTCCTTGATCACGTCCCAGCCGCCCACCTCGATCGCCACGTGATACGGCACCTGGCGCTGCTGGAACACCAGGTCGACCAGGCGATAGGTGGACAGCCGCTGCGGCGGCAGGATCAGGCCATATGGCGAGATGTCCTCCAGCGTGATCCTCTCTTTCGCCGCCAGCGGATGGTCCGGCGGCAGGATCAGCATCGGGTCGTAGTGCTGCACCGGCGCCCAGGCGATGTCATTGGGCACGTCCAGCATCGAGCCGACCGCAAAGTCGGCCTCGTCCGCGCGCAGCAGCGCCAGGCCATCCTTGCCGGTGACGTTGGCCAGCTGCAGTTGCACGGCCGGGTGCTGCTCGCGGTAGCGGCGCACCAGTTCAGGCAGCAGGTACTGGATGGTCGAGGTGCCGGCGGCGATGGTCAACCGGCCGGCCTGCAACCCCTTCACGCGGGCCTGGAAGTCGCGATCCAGCGTGTCCCACCCCTCCACCAGCGGCCGTGCCAGCTCGTACAGCGCCTCGCCCGCGTCGGTGAGGTTGATGCGCCGGCGCCGGCGCTCCAGCAGGCTCACCCCGAGTTCCCGCTCCAGCGCCTGCAACTGCAGGCTGATCGTGGGTTGCGACAGGTACAGCGCCTCGGCGGCGCGGGTCAGCGTGCCCAGCTTCACCACGCTGACGAAGGCACGCAGCTGCTTGTGGCGGTTGCCCTTGTAATAGAAACGGCTGCCGGCGTCGCCCGCATGCCCGCCCGCGCCCTGCTTTTTTGCTGCACTGCGACGCGATTTTTTTGCCTTGTTCAGCGTTTCGGTGGGCTTTTTCATCGAACTTGTTCAATGTGTTGGAATATCAATTGACCATGCTCATAGTAATGATTGAAACATTCACTTTGTCAAATACATGATTCCTGCCTAGCTTCGAGTCATCCAGACACGGAGCGACCCCATGGCAGTCCCGCAGGAACGACTCGATACCGGCAGCGTCAAGATCCACGCCGACCCGGCCGGCTACGCCGGCATCCTGACTCCCGCGGCGCTGGCCTTCCTGGCCCGGCTGCACCGCCGCTTCGAGGCCACCCGGCGGCTGCTGCTGCAGGCCCGCCGCGAGCGTCAGGCCCGTTACGACGCCGGCGACCTGCCGGACTTCCGCGCCGACACCGCGGCGATCCGCGACGGCGACTGGCGCGTGGCGCCGATCCCGGCCGCGCTGCAGGACCGCCGCGTCGAGATCACCGGCCCGGTCGAGCGCAAGATGATCATCAACGCGCTGAACTCCGGCGCGAAGGTGTTCATGGCCGACTTCGAGGATTCCTCCTCGCCCACCTTCGCCAACCAGCTCGACGGCCAGCTCAACCTGCGCGACGCGGTGAACGGCAGCATCGCGTTCACCTCGCCCGAGGGGAAGAGCTACCGCGTGGGCGACGACCCGGCCGTGCTGGTGGTGCGTCCGCGCGGCTGGCACCTGCACGACAGGTTCTTCAGCGTGGACGGCGAAGCGGTGGCCGGCGCACTGGTCGACTTTGGCCTGTTCGCCTTCCACAACGCCCGCGCGCTGCACCGCCGCGACCGCGGCCCGTACTTCTACCTGCCGAAGCTCGAAGCGATGGAAGAGGCCGCGCTGTGGGACGCGGTGATGGCGGCGGCGGAGGACGAACTGCAGCTGCCGCTCGGCACGATGAAGGCCACCGTGCTGATCGAGACGCTGCCGGCGGCGTTCCAGATGCACGAAATCCTGCACGCCCTGCGCCGCCGCGCGGTCGGCCTCAACTGCGGCCGCTGGGACTACATCTTCTCGTACCTGAAGACCCTGCGCGGGCATCGCGACCGCCTGCTGCCCGAGCGCGGCCAGGTGCAGATGACCGCGCCGTTCCTCAAGGCCTATTCCGAGCTGCTGATCCAGACCTGCCATCGCCGCGGCGCGTTCGCGATGGGCGGCATGGCCGCGCAGATCCCGATCAAGGGCGACGAAGCGGCGAACGAGGCCGCGCTGGCCAAGGTGCGCGCCGACAAGCTGCGCGAGGTCAAGGCCGGCCACGACGGCACCTGGGTGGCGCATCCGGCGCTGGTGCCGGTGGCGCAGCAGATCTTCGACGAATACATGCCGGCGCCGAACCAGCTCGGCGTGCTGCGCGAGGACGTGCAGGTGAGCCGCGAACAGCTGCTCGCCGCGCCGGCCGGCACGATCACCCGCGCCGGCTTCGACAACAACGTCGAGGTCTGCCTGCGCTACACCGCGGCCTGGCTGGACGGACTCGGCTGCGTGCCGATCCACCACCTGATGGAGGACGCCGCCACCGCCGAGATCGCCCGCGCGCAGCTGTGGCAGTGGCTGCATCACGCCGATGTTCCGGCCGGCAGGGCGCCGGCCGGGGGCGCCCTGGAATTCCCCGACCACGCGCCGATCGACTTCGCGCTGTTCGACCACGCCGTAGCCGTGCACACCCATCGCCTGCGCGACAGCCACCACCCCGGCGCCGCCCGCGCCGACGCTGCCGCGGCCTTGCTCAGCGCGATGACCCACGCCGACCGGCTCGGCGACTTCCTCACCCTGCCCGCCTACGAACAACTTTGACGATCACCCCTTCTCCCTTTGGGAGAAGGTGCCCGAAGGGCGGATGAGGGCGCACCCGGAGCGAATCGCACGCTCCGCCCGAACCCTCTCCCCAGCCCCTCTCCCGCAGGGAGAGGGGCTTAAACAACCGGAGCCACGCCATGAAGACCACCCTGCCCACCGCCGAACAGATCACCCTGGACTGGAACAACAACCCGCGCTGGACCGGCGTGCAGCGCAACTACTCCGCCGAAGACGTGGCGCGCCTGCGCGGCACCGTCGCGGTCGAGCATTCGCTGGCCCGCCGCGGCGCCGAGCGGCTGTGGAAGTCATTGCACCAGGAGGACTTCGTCAATGCGCTGGGCGCGCTCACCGGCAACCAGGCGATGCAGCAGGTCAAGGCCGGCCTGCAGGCGATCTACCTGAGCGGCTGGCAGGTCGCCGCCGACGCGAACGTGGCCGGCGAGATGTATCCCGACCAGTCGCTGTACCCGGCCAACTCGGTGCCGCTGGTGGTCAAGCGGATCAACAACACCCTGCTGCGCGCCGACCAGCTGCACCATGCCGAAGGCAAGGACGACTGCGACTGGCTGGTACCGATCGTGGCCGACGCCGAGGCCGGCTTCGGCGGCGTGCTGAACGCGTTCGAGCTGATGAAGGCGATGATCGAGGCCGGCGCCGCCGGCGTGCATTTCGAGGACCAGCTGGCCTCGGTGAAGAAGTGCGGCCACATGGGCGGCAAGGTGCTGGTGCCGACCCGCGAAGCCGTCGACAAGCTGAACGCCGCGCGCCTGGCCGCCGACGTCGCCGGCGTGCCGACCCTGCTGGTGGCGCGCACCGACGCCGACGCCGCCGACCTGCTCACCTCGGACATCGATGCGAACGACAGGGCCTTCATCACCGGCGAGCGCACCGTCGAAGGCTTCTACCGCGTGCGCCCGGGGCTGGACCAGGCGATCAGCCGCGGCCTCGCCTACGCGCCGTACGCCGACCTGATCTGGTGCGAAACCAGCAAGCCGAACCTGGACGACGCGCGCCGCTTCGCCGAGGCGATCCACGCGAAATTCCCCGGCAAGCTGCTGGCCTACAACTGCTCGCCCAGCTTCAACTGGAAGAAGAACCTGGACGACGCCACCATCGCCAACTTCCAGAAGGAACTGGGCGCGATGGGCTACAAGTTCCAGTTCATCACCCTGGCCGGCTTCCACAGCCTCAACTACGGCATGTTCGACCTGGCGCACGGCTACGCTCGGCGCCAGATGAGCGCCTTCGTGGAACTGCAGGAAAAGGAATTCGCCGCCGCCGAGCGCGGCTTCACCGCGGTGAAGCACCAGCGCGAAGTGGGCACCGGCTACTTCGACCAGGTGACCCAGGCGATCCAGCAGGGCCAGTCCTCGACCACCGCGCTGAAGGGCTCGACCGAGGAGGCGCAGTTCAAGCAGGCCTCGGCAGCGTAACGCCAGTCCGGCACAGGTAGGAGCCCGCTCGCGGGCGATGCTCGATCGAGTCCTGAATCCCGCGAAAAGAGCATCGCCCGCGAGCGGGCCCCTGCCACTTTGTCACTCGGCGCTGGGTTCGGCCGGAGGCACCAGCGCGATCACCGTCCAGCCCGGCTTCGGCTCCAGTTCGCGCTTGGCCGAAGCCACCCGCAGCGCGCCTTTCTCCTCCACGCCGAACATCAGCACCGTGTTCGAGCCGTACTGCTCGATGAAATGCGGCCAGTCAAACGTGGCGCTGAGCCGGGTCGACTTGACCCGCCAGCCCTGCGCCAGCAGTTCGGCGAAGCGGCCGTGGGTCATCTCCTCGTCGAACAGCGGCGGGGCGAGCAGGCTGCCGGCCAGCGCTGCGCGGTCGGTGTTCTCCTGCGGGGTGAGGTTGCGCAGCCGGTACACTTTCTCGCGCCCGAACTCCTGCCGGTAATGCACGCAGGCCAGCGAGTTGCGCTCACGATGGGTGGACACTGCCAGCAGCCGGCCGATGCCGGTGAGGTCGAGGTACCGTTCGGCATGCGGCGACGCCGGGTTGCCGAAGAACGTGGCGAGCCCCTCCATCCGCGCCAGCCGGATGCCGTCCCAGTCGTCGTCGGCCAGCACCACGCGGAAGCCGGCTTCGTCCAGCGCCTTGCCGATCGCGCGGGCGACCGGGTCGGAACCGAAGATCAGCACGCCGCGCGGCTCCGGCTCGGCCACCTTCAGCCAGATCGCCAGCGGCCGCGCGGTGGCACTCTGCAGGATCACCGTGCCGATGATCAGGGTGAACACCAGCGGCACCAGCGCCTCCGCTCCGGCCACGCCGAGTGCGCCGAGGCGCAGCGCGAACAGTGCCGACACCGACGCCGCCACGATGCCGCGCGGCGCCACCCAGCCGATCAGCGCACGCTCGCGCCAATTCAAGCCGCTGCCGAAACTGGCGATCGCCACGGTCAGCGGCCGCACCACCAGCTGCGCGATCACGAACAGGGCGATGCCCGCGCCCAGCATGCCTTCCGGCAGCGGCCAGTGCAGCCGCGCCGCCAGCAGGATGAACAGCAGCGACACCAGTACCGTGGTGAGGCTTTCCTTGAAGTCGAGGATGTCGTCGATATGCACGCCGCGCAGGTTGCCCAGCGCGATGCCCATGATCGTCACCGCCAGCAGCCCCGACTCGTGGGTGATCGTGTTGGATAGGCTGAAGGCGAGCAGCACCGCGGCCAGCACGGCGTAGTTCTGCAGGTACTCGGGGATCATCTGGCGCCGCAGGAAGAACGCCATCAGCCAGGCGGACAGCGCACCGATCACCACCCCGCAGCCGATGGTGGCCACGAAGATGCCGATGGTGTGGCCTTCCTGGCGCGACACGATCGCCTCGTAGACCAGCACCGCGAACAGCGCACCGAACGGATCGATCACGATGCCTTCCCAGCGCAGCGTATTGGCGATGCGCGCGTTCGGGCGCAGCGTGCGCAGCATCGGCGCGATCACCGTCGGCCCGGTCACGCAGGCCAGCGCGCCGAACAGCAGCGCGATCGGCCAGGCCAGGCCGGCGACCAGATGCGCGGCCAGCGCCAGCAGCAGCAGCGAGGCCACCGCGCCGTAACTGACCAGCCCGCGCACCGCCTTGCCGATTCCCGGCAGTTCATGGAAGCGCAGGGTCAGGCTGCCCTCGAACAGGATCAGCGCCACCGCCAGCGACACGGTCGGGAACAACAGCCCGCCGAGCAGCTTGTCCGGATCGAGCACGCCGCTGACCGGTCCCAGCACGATGCCGGCCAGCAGCAGGAACAGGATCGCCGGCAGCTTGACCCGCCAGGCCAGCCATTGCGCCAGGAAGCCGATCATCAGCATGCCGGCGAGCATCAGGCCCAGCTCGATCGTCATCGCAGTCCTTGGGGAGATCAGACCGCTATCGAAGCATGCACCGGTGGAGACGTCCAGCAGGCAGGCGAAACTCAGAACCTCCGGTATTGCAGCGCCTCGGCCAGGTGCTCGCGCTCCAGCAAGGCGGCGCCGCCGTCGAGGTCGGCGATCGTGCGCGCCACCCGCAGCACGCGGTGGTAGGCGCGCGCGGACAGGCCCAGCCGCTCCAGCGCCGATTCGAACCAGCGGCGCTCGGCCGGCCCCAGCGCGCAGTCGCGCTCCAGTTCGCGCGTGCTGATCTCGGCATTCGGCCGGCCCGCGCGCATCAGCGACTGCCGGCGCGCCTTGAGCACGCGCACGCGCACCGTAGCGGAATCCTCGTCGCGTGCGTTGCGCGGCGTACCCAGCTCGGCCAGCGGCACCGGCGGCACTTCCACGCACAGGTCGATGCGGTCGAGCAGCGGCCCAGAAATGCGTGCGCGGTAGCGCTGGACCTGATCCGGCGTGCACTGGCAGCGCGGGTCGCCGGCATAGCCGCAGGGGCACGGATTCATCGCCGCGACCAGCTGGAACTGGGCCGGGAACGCCGACTGCCGCGCCGCCCGCGAGATCACGATGTGGCCCGATTCCATCGGCTCGCGCAGCACCTCCAGCACGTGCCGGCTGAACTCCGGCAACTCGTCCAGGAACAGCACGCCGTTGTGCGCCAGCGAAATCTCGCCCGGGCGCGGATACGAACCGCCACCGACCAGCGCCACCGCCGACGCGGTGTGGTGCGGCGCGCGAAACGGCCGCCGCCGCCAATGCTTCGGATCAGTGACCTGCCCAGCCACCGACAGCACCGCGCAGGTTTCCAGCGCCTCCGATTCCGACAGCGGCGGCAGGATGCCGGGCAGGCGCTCGGCCAGCATGGTCTTGCCGGTGCCGGGCGGTCCCACCAGCAGCAGGTGGTGGCCGCCCACCGCGGTGATCTCCAGCGCGCGCCGCGCCTGCAACTGTCCGCGCACGTCGGCCAGGTCCGGGCCGCCGTCGGCGCCGCCGTCGCTGGGGATGCCCACCGGCATCGACAATTCGTGCGCGCCGCGCAACCAGCCGCACACTTCGGCCAGCGTGTCGGCCACGCGCACATCCACATCGGAGACCAGCGCCGCCTCGGCGGCGTTCGCGCGCGGCACCACCACCCGCCGGCCACGCGTGCGTGCGCGCAGCAGCGCCGGCAGCACGCCGGAGACGCCGCGCAGGGAGCCGGTCAGCGCCAGCTCGCCGAGAAATTCGCAGTCGTCCAGTTTCTCGCGCGGCACCTGGCCGCTGGCGGCGAGGATGCCCAGCGCGATCGGCAGGTCGAAACGGCCACCGTCCTTGGGCAACTCGGCCGGCGCCAGATTCACGGTGACGCGGCGGCCGGGATATTCGAAGGCGGTATTCTGGATCGCCACCCGCACGCGATCGCGCGCCTCGCGCACCGCGGCCTCGGGCAGGCCGACGATATTGGTGCACGGCAAGCCGCCGGAAAGGTGTACCTCGACCATCACCTGCGGTGCGGCGATCCCTTCCTGGGCGCGGCTGAGGGTGACGGCAAGACTCATGCGGCGGCTGATCGCTGGCGCATGGAGGATGGGTCGCTGACAGAAACGATCATCAAGCGACTCCATCCAGCAGTGCTAATAAATAACCGCCTCCGATCGTTCTCGGGGTGAGGGTGACGGATCGGAGGCGGCTCCCGGGAGGCTGTTTGTCACTGACCCGCGCGGGCAGCCAGCGTGGCCTCCAATTCGGCCACGCGTCGCTCCAATTCGTCGACCTTGGCGCGGGTGCGCGCCAGTACCTGGGACTGGACGTCGAATTCTTCGCGGGTGACCAGGTCGAGGCGGCGCAATCCCTGCGCCAGAACGTCCTGGAAGTTGGTTCGCAAATCCTGATGCACCTGTGCCACCCCTGGCGGTACCAACGACACAAGTCGCAGGGCAATCTTGTCGATATCCTGCCTATCCATCATGGATAGCGCCTCGAGCTCGTCGAGGTAAATATTAGGTGAAGGGAAATCGGGCGCGCCATCGGTATGCTCCGTCAAAAGCTGTAGGGATTGTCCTACAGGTGCCGCGCGCGACGCGACATTGCTCCATCGTGCAGGCAAAATGCGGCCTCGACCCAACCGATATCTTTCAAGGAACCATCCATGAAGCTCGTCGTGGCGATCATCAAGCCGTTCAAGCTGGACGACGTGCGCGAAGCGCTGGCCGAGGTCGGCGTACAGGGCATCACGGTCACCGAAGTGAAGGGTTTCGGCCGCCAGAAGGGCCATACCGAGCTGTATCGCGGCGCCGAGTACGTGGTCGACTTCCTGCCCAAGATCAAGCTGGAGGTGGCCGTGGCCGACGATCAGCTCGATCGCGTGATCGAGGCGATCCAGTCTTCCGCCCGCACCGGCAAGATCGGCGACGGCAAGATCTTCGTCAGCACGCTGGAGCAGGTGATCCGCATCCGCACCGGCGAGCTGGATCACGACGCGCTATAACCCTGCCGCCCCCACGCAGGCACTCGACGCAAGCGGCACGCATATCGACTTGTGCACAAGTTATTGGGTTGACCCTGCCCGGGCCACCCGATATGTTGTGTGCGTCGGTGCCCGATCCGATGTGACATCGGTCGGGCTCAAAAGGGAATCCGGTGTAACTCCGGAACTGCCCCGCAGCGGTAAAGCGGAAACGAAAGCGCCCACATGCACTGGCCCTCGGCGGCTGGGAAGCGGGCGCAAGTAGGCGGATCGCCTCGATCCACGTCCGCAAGTCCGAAGACCTGCCGGCACAGCGGGACGAGCGTGTCCCGCTGCGTAGTGACGGCTTCCGCGGGGAAGTGCGTCGTGGAGCCGGTTGCCGTCGGGCGACCAGCTGGCGCGTCGCCCCCGGACTCCGTCGCTATCAGGCCCTGCGCGCGGGAGCAGGCGTTTGATGTCCAGCCGGAGCCACCTGCCATGCAAGCCCTCGATACCGCCGCGCGCGCCAATACTCCCGTCGCCAGCGAAGCCGACCCCGCGTTCGCGCTGACCCCGCCACACAACCCAGCGCAGATGCGCGTGACCAAGCGCAACGGCGGCCAGGAAACCGTCGACGTCAACAAGATCGTGCGTGCGGTGACCCGCAGTGCCGAGGGCCTGCACGGCGTCGATCCGTTGCGCGTCGCCCTGAAAACCATCGGCGGCCTGTACGACGGCGCCACCACCGCCGAACTGGACCAGCTCTCGATCCGCACCGCCGCCGCGCTGACCGCGGAGGAACCCGAGTACGGCCAGCTCGCCGCCCGCCTGCTCGGCGCGTACATCGACAAGGAGGTCAGCGGTCAGGAAATCCAGAGCTACTCGCAGTCGATCGCGCGCGGCGCGGAGCTCGGCCTCCTCAACGAGCGCCTGCGCGATTTCGTGGCCGCCAACGCGCGCAAGCTCAACGACGCGATCGACCCACTGGCCACCCGCCACTTCGAATACTTCGGCCTGCGCACGGTGTACGACCGCTACCTGCTGCGCCATCCGCAGCGGCGCCTGGTGATCGAGACGCCGCAGCATTTCTTCATGCGCATCGCCTGCGCGCTGGGCGGCAACGAGATCGGCGAGACGCTGGAACTCTACCGGCTACTGTCCTCGCTGGAATACCTGGCCAGCTCGCCCACCCTGTTCAACGCCGGCACCATGCACGAACAGCTGAGCTCGTGCTACCTGCTCGACTCGCCGCGCGATTCGCTGGAGTCGATCTACGACAAGTACGCCGACGTGGCCAAGCTGTCGAAATTCGCCGGGGGCATCGGCCTGGCGTATTCGCGGGTGCGTTCGCGCGGCTCGCTGATCCGCGGCACCAACGGCCATTCCAACGGCCTGGTGCCGTGGCTGAAGACGCTGGACGCGTCGGTCGCCGCGGTGAACCAGGGCGGCAAGCGCAAGGGCGCCGCCTGCGTCTACCTGGAATCGTGGCACGCCGACATCGAGGACTTCCTCGAACTGCGCGACAACACCGGCGACGACGCGCGTCGCGCGCACAACCTCAACCTCGCGAACTGGATTCCCGACGAGTTCATGCACCGGGTCGAGAACGATGGCGAGTGGTCATTGTTCGACCCCAAGGTGGTGCCGCACTTCGTCGACAGCTGGGGCGAGGCGTTCGATGGGGCGTACCGCAAGGCCGAAGCCGATGGCCTCGCCGTGAAAAACGTGAAGGCGCGCGAGCTGTACGCACGCATGATGCGCACGCTGGCGCAGACCGGCAACGGCTGGATGACGTTCAAGGACCGCTGCAACGCCACCAGCAACCAGACGGCCAAACCCGGCAATGTGATTCACTTGTCCAACCTGTGCACCGAGATCCTGGAAGTGAGTTCGGCGACCGAGACGGCGGTGTGCAACCTGGGCTCGGTGAATCTGGCCCGGCACGTCGTCGACGGCGCGTTCGACTTCGACCAGCTCGCCGCCACCGTACGCACCGCGGTGCGCCAGCTCAACCGCGTGATCGACCTCAACTATTACCCGATCGATACCGCACGTACCGCCAACATGAAGTGGCGCCCGGTCGGACTCGGCGTGATGGGTCTGCAGGACGTGTTCTTCAAGCTGCGGCTGCCGTTCGACTCGGCCGAGGCGCTGGCGCTGTCCACGCGCATCGCCGAGGATATCTACTTCAACGCCTTGTCGCAGTCATGCGAGCTGGCCGAGGCGGAAGGCGCGCACCCCGGCTTCGCCGAAAGCCGCGCCGCGAACGGCGAGTTGCAGTTCGATCATTGGCCAAGCGCCATACCGCACGACGGTGCACGCTGGAACGCCTTGCGCGAACGCATCAAGCAACATGGCCTGCGCAACTCACTGTTGATCGCGATCGCACCCACCGCCACCATCGCCTCGATCGCCGGCTGCTACGAATGCATCGAGCCGCAGGTATCGAACCTGTTCAAGCGCGAGACGCTGTCCGGCGATTTCCTGCAGGTGAACCGTTATCTGGCCGATGAACTGAAGACACTGGGGCTGTGGACGTCCGAAATCCGCGACGCGATCAAGCTGGCGGAAGGTTCGATCCAGGGCATCGCGGCGATCCCCGAACGCCTGCGCCAGATCTACCGCACCGTGTGGGAACTGCCGCAGAAGTCGCTGATCGACCTGGCCGCCGCGCGCGGCGCCTGGATCGACCAGAGCCAGTCGCTGAACCTGTTCATGGAGAACCCGAACATCGGCCAGTTGAGCTCGATGTACATGTACGCGTGGAAAGCCGGCATCAAGACCACCTACTACCTGCGCTCGCGGCCGGCGACGAAGATCGCCAAGACCACGGTGTCGGCGGCGTCCGACCAGGCGCAGGCAAATGCCGCGGTGTTCTGCTCGCTGGAAAACCCCGAGTACTGCGAGGCTTGCCAGTAACCCCCACTCGTCATCCCAGCGAAAGCTGGGGTCCAGTGACTTCCACGCACTCCGAAGAGGCACTGGATTCCAGCTTTCGCTGGAATGACGGTCTGGGCTCAGCCGCAAATCTCCGCATACAAATCCCGCCAATACGGATTGGACTTCTCGATGAGCTCGATCTTCCACGTCCGCTTCCACGCCTTGATCGCCTTCTCGCGGGCAATCGCGGATTCCATCGTGTCGTGCACCTCGAACCAGACGAGGCCATGCACGTGATGACGCTGGGTAAAACCAGCGACCACGTTGTTCCGGTGCTGCCAGATGCGTGCAGGCAGGTCGGAAGTGACACCGACGTACAACGTGCCGTTGCGCTGACTGGCGAGGAGATAGACGCATGGCAAGCGCTCGCGCATGGAGGGAATCCATTCCGTCATTCGACCTCGCTGAACGTACCAATGCACCGGCCGTCATCCCAGCGAAAGCTGGAAGAGCTTTACAACAGCGAAGCTGGTCATCCAGAGCCTTTGCCCTACATGACATCGCGACGAAAGCCCCAGTCACTGGATCCCGGCTTTCGCCGGGATGACGAGCCAAGAGCATTTGCGCCCTATCGGCTGCGAAACCACACAAGGAAATCCCACCATGTCCGCCCAACCCGCCCGCAACGCCCACATCCTCGATCCCGGCTTCGAACTCACCCTGCGCCCGATGCGCTACCCCGGCTTCTACGAGATGTACCGCAACGCGATCAAGAACACCTGGACCGTCGAGGAGGTGGATTTCTCGATGGATACGCGCGACCTCGACACCAAGATGTCTGCCGCCGACCGCCACCTGATCCAGCGGCTGGTGGCGTTCTTCGCCACCGGCGACACCATCGTGTCGAACAACCTGGTGCTGAACCTGTACCAGCACATCAACGCGCCGGAAGCGCGCATGTACCTGTCGCGCCAATTGTACGAAGAAGCGCTGCACGTGCAGTTCTACCTCACCCTGCTGGACACCTACATCCCCGATCCAGCCGAGCGCAACGGCGCATTCGCCGCGATCGAGACGATTCCGTCGATCCGCCAGAAAGGCGCGTTCTGCTTCAAGTGGATCGACTCGATCCAGGATCTGCGCCAGCTGGAAACGCGCGAGCATCGCCGCCAGTTCCTGCTCAACCTGATCTGCTTCGCCGCCTGCATCGAGGGGCTGTTCTTCTACGCCGCGTTCGCCTACGTGTACTACCTGCGCTCTCGCGGCTTGCTGCACGGCCTCGCCGCCGGCACCAACTGGGTGTTCCGCGACGAGAGCGGGCACATGGCGTTCGCGTTCGAGGTGGTGCGTACCGTGCGCGCGCAGGAACCGGAACTGTTCGACGACGCCATGCGCGCGCAGGTCGAGGAGATGATGGAAGACGCGATCGCCTGCGAGACCCGGTTCGCCGAGGACGTGCTGTCCGGCGGCGTGGCCGGTATGTCGGTGAAGGACATGCGCCAGTACCTGGAGTACTGCGCCGACCAGCGTTTCGTCCAGCTCGACCTGCCGAAGAAATACGGCGCGAAGAACCCGTTCGACTTCATGGACCTGCAGGACGTGCAGGAACTGGCCAACTTCTTCGAGCGCCGCGTCTCGGCCTATCAGGTCGGCGTGCAGGGCGAGGTGGCGTTCGACATGGCGTTCTGAGCCGGCCCGCAGATTCTGCGATAGCAGTGAAGGCCATTTCCCTCGCCCGGACTGTGCAGGTTTGTCACAGGGCGGGATTAGAATGACGCGCCGATCCGCAGCCGGCAGGCAGCAAGCCCTGCAGCTGCGCTCGTCAGAACCGGGGAAAACCATCGACGATCCGATGCCGCCAGGCCCGGTGCCTGGCGACCGGGCACGGCGATTCTCCCCGCCGTCCAAACTCAAGGATCACCGATGACTACTCCCATCCGCGTCAGAGTGCTGCCGTTCGCGATCGCCTCATTGTTGGCCATGGCGCCGATCGCTGCCCAGAACATCACCACATCCGGCGTCAGCGGCCGCGTGCTGGACGCCCATGGCCAGCCCGTGGCGGGCGCCACGGTGACGATCGTGCACCAGCCGACCGGCACTACCAAGGAAGTGACCACCGACGCCGATGGCCGCTATGCGGCGCAAGGGCTGCGCGTGGGCGGTCCTTTCGAGATCTCCGCGGCCAAGACCGGCATGGCCGCCGTGGAGCAGGACAACGTGTTCCTGCAGCTGGGCCAGCCCTCGTCGATCAACCTGAGCATGGGCGCCGGCGAGCAGCAGGCGCACAACCTCGGCGCGGTCACCGTGAGCGCCTCGACCCTGGCGCAGACCTTTTCCTCGGACAACAAGGGGCTGTCGACCAACATCTCGCAGCGCCAGCTGCAGGCGACCCCGCAGGGCAACCGCTCGATCGACGACGTGGTGCGCCTGGACCCGCGCGTCACCGTGACCGATCAGGGCACCGGCGCGATCTCCGCCTCCGGCATGAACAACCGCTACAACAACATCGCCGTCGACGGCGTGACCCAGGGCGATCCGTTCGGCCTGAACGCCAACGGCCTGCCCTACCAGAAGTCGCCGATCTCGCCCGAGACGATCGCCGAATACAACATCTCCACCGCCAACTACGACACGTCCTCCGACGTGGTCGGCGCCGACGTCAACGCGGTGACCAAGTCCGGCACCAACCAGTTCCATGGCGCGGTGTACTACGCCTATCGCAATGCCAACCACCTGGTCGGCGACGCCGGCTGGTTGCCCAGCGGCAATCCGGGCTACCACTACAAGGGCTACCAGAAGGACACCACCTACGGCTTCAACGTCGGCGGCCCGATCATCAAGGACAAGCTGTTCTTCTTCATCTCGGCCGAGCACGAGAAAACCACCGGCATCGGCGCCGACTCGGCCAACGGCCTGGACGACTCGCTGGGCAACGGCCCGTCCACCAGCAACAAGGTTTCCCCGGGCGACCTGCAAAAGATCATCGATGCGGCCAAGCAATTGGGCCTGACCCCGGGCACGTTCGGTGGCCCGACCGGGCTGACCTACGACGACAAGCGCTACCTCGGCAAGATCGACTGGAACATCACCAACAATCACCGCGCCAGCTTCACCTTCCAGCGCACCAAGGAGCTGCTGCCCGCGGTGGGCGGCAACAGCCCGAGCAGCGTGGGCCTGACCAGCTATACCTATACCAAGACGATCACCACCAACAACTATGTCGCCCATCTGTTCGACGACTGGTCCGACAGCTTCTCCACCGAAGCCAAGGTCGGCTTCCAGAAGTTCGTCCAGGACACCGCTGCGCCCTGGCAGCAGCCGGCGGTGAACGTGAACCTGTCGCCGACCGGCAAGGGCCCGTCGGTGAACCTGGGCGAGGAGCGCTTCCGCCACTACAACCACATCGATACCAAGAAGTTCAGCGTGTTCCTGGCCGGCACCTATTACGCCGGCGACCACGCGATCAAGGGCGGCATCGATTACCAGAGCAACAAGATCAACAACCTGTTCGGGCAGACCGAATTCGGCCAGTACAACTTCTGGGGCATCGACAACTTCGCCGCCGGCAACTACAACTCGTACATCCTGTTCCACCCGGCGCCCGGCTACACGCTCAACGACATCGCCGGCAAGTGGACGTACAGCCAGTACAGCCCGTTCCTGCAGGACACCTGGCAGGTCAACGAGCAGCTGTCGGTGCAATACGGCGTGCGCGTGGACATCCCGCATTCCAGCGCGCCGCCGGTCTACAACGCCGCGTTCGAACAGGCTTTCGGCTACCCGAACAACTACACGGTGGGCTCGCGCAACCGCGTGGTCGAGCCGCGCCTGTCCTTCAACTACCTGTTCGACAGCAGCTACAAGACCCAGCTGCGCGGCGGCGTCGGCCTGTTCCAGACCTCGCCGCCCACGGTGTGGATGACCAACCCGTACCAGAACAACGGCATCACCCTGCTCTCCTACAACACGTTCGATCCCTCGCAGGCGGCGTTCAGTCCGGATCCGTTCAACCAGAACATCCCGGCCGGCGGCGGCGCCGGCTCGATCGATACGATCGCCAGGGACTTCCGCCTGCCGACCGTGTGGAAAGCCAGCCTGGCGCTGGACCGCGAGCTGCCGTGGTGGGGGCTGACCGCGTCGGCCGAGTACCAGCACATCCAGGTACGCGACGGCATCCTCTACCAGGCGCTGAACTTCGGCGCACCCACCGGCGTGCTGCCGGACGGCCGCGAGCAGTTCTGGAAGACGCCGGGCGAGGCGCCGGTCTCGAAAGACGCGCTGGCCAACCAGAACCGCGCCTTCAGCACGCAGTCGACCCTGCTCACCAATACCCACAAGGGCAAGTCGGACAGCCTCACCCTGGCACTGAACAAGCCCTTCTCGGCGAGCTGGTTCGGCAACCTCAGCCTGACCTTCAACCACGCCACCGACGTCGACCCGGGCACCGACACGATCGCCTACAACGGCTACCAGCGCGTCGCCCGGCTGAACCCGAACTCCGACGTCGTGGCCACCTCCAACTACAACGTGGCCAAGGCGCTGAAGGCCTCGCTGACCTGGCAGCATGCGTTCTTCGGCGACTACCAGACGCAGGTGTCGGCGTTCTACAGCGGCCACACCGGCACGCCGTACACCTGGGTGTTCAGCAACGACGCCAACGGCGACAGCGTCTCCGGCTGGGATCCGGCCTACATCCCGGCGATCAACGACCCGAAGGTCGCCTACGCCGCCGGCACCAGCCAGCAGCTGATCGACCAGTTCCAGGCCTTCCTCTCCAGCGAGAAATACCTGAACGCCCATCGCGGGCAGATCGCCAACCGCAACGGCGCCCGCACCGCCTGGGTGAACGAGCTGGACATGAGCTTCTCGCAGGAGCTGCCCGGCATCTTCAAGGGCAACAAGGGCGAATTGCGCCTGGACGTGTACAACTTCCTCAACCTGCTCAACAAGGACTGGGGCCAGGTGCGCAACACCGGCATCTACCCGACCCGCAACCTCGCCAGCTACGCCGGCGTCAACGCGCAGGGCCAGTACGTGTATACGCTGCCGAAAGACAAGAATGGCAACTACCAGCCGCAGCAGCTGCAGGTCTACGACGGCGGCTTCTACGACCCCAGCCGCGTGGTATCGCGCTGGTCGGCGATGCTGACGCTGCGTTACACGTTCTGAGCGACCCGCCACACGCAGCACGAACCGCCGGCGCCTCGATGGCGCCGGCTTTTTATGCGGACCGCGGCGGAGCCGTGCCGCCTCCGGCGTAACCGACGGCCTATTGACTACAGATGTAGTCAAGGCGTACGTTGACTACATCTGTAGTCATTCGGGTCCCGGCCATGCGCAAACCCACCATCGGCGACCAGGAACTGGCGCTGCTGCAGCACATCGACGAATGCGGCACCGCCTCGGTCGGCGAAGTCGCGGCGAGCTTCGGCGAGCCGCGCGGGCTCGCCCGCTCCACCGTGTTGACCATGATGGAGCGCCTGCGCGGCAAGGGCTATCTCAAGCGCCGCCAGCTCAAGGGCATGTTCCGCTACAGCACCGCCACCGGCCCGGGCGAAGTGATGCGCAGCGCCGTGGGCAGCTTCGTCGAGAAGACGCTGAGCGGCTCGGTGTCGCCGTTCGTGGCCTGGCTGTCGGAGCGTGCCGAAGTCTCCGACACCGAACTGGCCGAGCTCGAGGCGCTGGTGACCCAGCTGCAATCGCGGCGCAAGGAGTCGTGAGATGGACGCACTCAACCATTTTTCGGACACCCTGCTGACGCGACTGGTCTGGACGTCCATCCAGGCCGCGCTGCTGATCGGCGCCGTCTGCCTGGCCGGCCGTCTGTGGCCGCGCCTGTCGGCGGCGATGCGCTGCATGCTGTGGTGGCTGGTCGGCGCCCAGCTGCTGCTCGGCCTGCTGTGGCACGCGCCGCTGGAACTTCCGCTGCTGTCGCCCGCACCGCTGGAAGTCCCCGCGCCGGTCACGCCGCCCGTGGCGTTCTTCGCCTCGCCGGCGACCGCCGACGCCGCGCTGCCGTCGATCGCTTCACCGGCCACGCCGGCGCCGTCCTGGCGCACCGGCATCGCCCTGTGGTGGCTGGCCGCCGTGCTGTTGCAGGCGCTGATCGCGCTGCGGCAAGGGCGGCAGGCACGCCGCGTGCTGCGCGAATCGCAGGCCTTGCGCGATGCCTCACTGCAAGCGCTGTGTACGCGGCAGGCGCGGCAACTCGGCTTGCACCGCTGTCCACGGCTGCGCGTCTCGAACGCGATCGTCTCGCCGCAGGTGACCGGCCTGTGGCGACCCACCGTGCTGCTGCCGACCGGCCACGCGCTCAGCGCCGACGAAGCGGCGATGGCGATCGCGCACGAGCTGGCCCACCTGCGCCGCGGCGACCTGTGGCTGGCGTGGGTACCGGCGCTCGCGCAGTGCCTGTTCTGCTTCCACCCGCTGGTGCGCTGGGCCATGCGCGAATACGCACTCAACCGCGAATCGGCCTGCGATGCGCAGGTCCTGCGGCAGGACCACGCCGCGCCACAGGACTACGGCCGCCTGCTGCTGCGCCTGGGCGTGGCGCAACCGATGCACGCCGGCCTCGCCGGCGCTTCCCCGTCGTTCCACAATCTCAAGAGGCGACTGACCATGCTGCAACAAACCGTGAACCAGCCGTCGTCGCGCGCACGCGGCTGGCTGCTCGTCGCACTGATCGCCCTCGTCGGCGTGCTGCCCTATCGTGTGACGGCGGCCGGCGCGGACAACACCCCCCCCACGCCGGCTTCCGCGCAGGCAAGCCTGCTGCCGCTGCCGCCGCCAGCCCCATCTACCCCTCCGGCCTTGCCAACCCCGCCGCTGCCCGCTCCTCCAGCCTTGCCAACCCCGCCGCTGCCCGCTCCTCCAGCCTTGCCAACCCCGCCTCCGCCGGCTCCTCCAGCCACACTACCCCCACCGCCGCCGCTGCCACCCGCCCCGCCGCACGACATCAGTGGTCTGCGCGTCCACCACGCCAACGTCGCCATCCATACCGACGCCAGCGAAGGCTTCGCGCTGTTCGACGGCGATGCGGCCATCGTCAACGGCAGCGACGTCGACCTTGCCGCCGCGAAGCGCCTGCAGCGGGACGGCAAGTCCACGCTGTGGTTTCGCCGTGGCGACAAGGCCTGGCTGATCGACGACCCGGCCTACGTGCAGCGCGCCAAGGCCGCCTACGCGCCGGTCGACGCCCTGGCCAGGCAGCAAGGCGAACTGGGCGGCCAGCAAGGCGCGCTCGGCGGCAAACAGGGAGCCTTGGGCGCGCAGCAGGGCGCGCTGGGCGCCAGGCAGGGGCAGCTCGCCGGCCAGCGCGCCATGCTGGCCAGCCGGCAAGCCACGCTCGCCGCGCAATCCAGCCAGCATGAACGCTCCGCGGAAACGCAGGCGAACCGCGCCAAGCTGGAAGCCAGCGAGCAGGAACTCGATCAGCAGCAGGAAAAGCTCAGTCAGCAACAGTCGGCACTGGGCCGGCAGCAGGCCGAACTGGGCAAGCAGCAGGAAGCGCTTGGCGCGCAACAGGAAGCACTGGGCAAGCGCCAGCAACAGGCCACCAGCCAAGCCAGTCAGCAGATCCGCAAACTGCTCGACGAAGCGAGCGCCAAGGGCGTCGCCAAGCCGACGAGCCTGCGCTGACCGGAACCTCGGAGCCTCACCCTCTGACCTCCAGCAAGACCGAACGCATCGCCTTGCTCCCTCCCCTGCTCGCAGGGGAGGCCGGGGTGGGGTCGCTCTTCATCAAGCCCAGGATCAAGAGCGTCACCCCCTCCTGCCCTCCCCCTGCTGCGCAGGGGGAGGAACCGGACGTGTTGCTTCTACTTCCATCCCGCAAGCGAAGAGGAACACAGACAGCGGTATCTCACATAACTCACAACCACTCAGCGCCAGGGCCACGCCTTCAGCTGGTACTCGTGCGGCGGCGTATTGCCGGCCAGGTACTGCACGAAGTAGTCCCAGCGTCGGCGGGTGGCGTACGGGGTCGCCTCGGCGTAGCCGTGGTGGACGTTCGGGATCAGCAGCAGGTCGAAATCCTTGTTCGCCTTGATCAGCGCATCAGCTACCAGCAGGGTCTGGTAGGGCGGCACGTTGTCGTCCATCGTGCCGTGCACCAGCATCAACCGACCCTTCAGGTTCTTCGCGAAGCTCTGGTTGGCCTGGGCGTCGTAGTTGGTCTTGCCGTCCTTGTTGGTCACCAGCAGGCCCTGCCACTTCTCGGCCCAGTCGTCCTCGTAGTTGCGGTTGTCGTGGTTGCCGCTTTCGGCCCAGCCGACCTTGAAGAAGTCCGGGTAGTGGAACATCGCGGCCGCGGTGGCGTTGCCGCCGCCGGAGTGGCCCCAGATGCCCACGCGGTCGAGGTCGATCCATGGATACTGCTTGCCGAGTTCCTTCAGGCCGGCCACCTGGTCGGGCAGGGTGTTGTCCTCGACGTGCTCGAAGTAGGCGTCGTGGAACGCCTTGGAGCGCCACGGCGTGCCCATGCCGTCGATCGCCACCACGATGAAGCCCAGCTCGGCCATCGCCTGGTGGTCGGCGCGCGCGGCAGAGAAGCTGCGCCCGCGCACCGAACCGGTCTGCGGGCCCGGGTAGATGTAGTCGATGATCGGGTATTTCTTCGAGGGATCGAAGTGGGTCGGCTTGAACATCATGCCGTACAGGTCGGTCTTGCCGTCGCGCCCCTTCACCGTGAACGGGATCGGCGGCACCCAGCCGGCGGCCTTCAGGCGCGCGATGTCCGCGGTGGCCACGCTCGCCACCTTGCGGCCATCATCGGAAGCGCGCAGCACGGTGACCGGCGGCGTGGTCGGGGTGGAATACGCATCGACGAAGGCCCTGCCGTCCGGCGACAGCGTGACGGTGTGGTCGGCCGCTTCCGGCGTCAGCAGCACCGGCTTGCCGCCGTCCAGGCTGACCTTGAAGAACTGCTGGTAGTAGGGATTCACGCCCGCCGTGCGCCCGACGCCGCGGAACCACACGGTGCGCGTCTTCGGATCGACCTTCAGCAGCTCGGTGACGTTGCCCTCGCCCTTGGTGATCGCGCGCTTGAGCTTGCCGCTGGTGAGGTCGTACAGATACAGGTTGCCCCAGTTGTTGCGCTCGCTGAACCAGATCGCCTCGTTGGTCTCCGGCAGGTAGCGCCAGTTGACCGCGCCGTTGCCGCTCTCGTAGTACGTCGGCACCACTTCCTCGAACACCGTGCGCACCTTGCCGGTGTTCGCGTCGGCGATGCGGAACCATTCGTGCCTGTGGTCGCGCGAGGTGGAGACGAAGGCCAGGGTCTTGCCGTCGGCCGCCCACTTCACGTCGTCCCAGCCGCCGTCGGGGCCGCAGCTGACGTCGTCGCACAGGCTGGAGCGGTGCTGGTCCGGCGGCATCTGCAGGCGCGTGACCTTCTTCGCCGCCACGTCGACGATGACGCGCTCGATCATCGTCACGTCCTTGTCGCCGACCAGCGGGTATTTCCATTTCTCCAGCTTCGGATGGCCGACGTTGGTGCTGACCAGGTACATCTCGCCGGTCTTGCGCTGGTCCTGCTGGAAGGTGGCGATCCGCTTCGAATCCGGCGACCACTCCACGATCGCGTTGTCGGTGTGCTTCCAGCCGGCGTTGTCGGTGGCGTAGCCGAAATTCTCCACCCCATCGGTGGTGAGCTGGGTCTCCGTGCCGCTGGCGACGTCGCGCAGCCACAGGTTCCAGTCGCGGATGAACGCCTCGCTCTGCTTGTCCGGCGACAGCGCGCCCGGCTCCTTGCCGGTCTTCACCAGCGCGGTACGGTCGACGCAGCTCGCCTCGACGGCGGCGAGGTCGCACACGTAGTGCTTGCCACGCACGGCGATATCGACCCGCCCGTCCGGCCTCGCCTCGTAGCCAGTCACCGGCAATTTCTTCGCATCGACCGGCTTGCCGCCGGCCTTGCCCAGCGCCACGGCCAGTTTCGCCTGGTCGAACAGCGGCGCGGTCTTGCCACTGGCCGCGTCCATCCGCACGAAATGATCGCCGGCGGCGTCATGGTCGACGTACCAGAAGTGACCGTCGTCCAGCCATTCGACCTTCGGCACCGCGTGGTCGACCAGCGGCACGGTGTTGTAGCTCATGAAGCGCTCCGCCCGCGCGTAGTCGTCGGCGCTCAGCGTGCGCGCCTGCGCCGCGACGCCGGCCGACAAGGCACCCATGACCAGCGCGCCGAGCACGCGCGAACTGCCGATTTTCGAACTCATGCTTCGTTCCCCTTGCGGAAGCGGATCTGTGCGGTTGCCGACCCTGGCGCGGACTCCCTCGAATGACCGATGCTAGCGCGGGCATGACCAATGGCACCCCTGCCATTGGTCCCGATCCGGCCCGTGCGCCGACGCATGGTCTGCCACGCCCTGCGCTTGACGCGCATGCGCCGGCCATCGCACGCTGCGCCCTCCGTGTTCCCGGAGTCGCACCATGCCGCAGCGCCTCAGAGTCATCGGCAACTACCTCTCGCCCTACGTACGCAAGGTGCTGGTGTGCCTGGAGCTGAAGGGGCTGGAGTACGAGGTCGACCCGATCGCGCCGTTCGTCGGCAACGACGAATTCACCCGGCTCAGCCCGCTGCGCCGCATCCCGGTGCTGATCGACGGCGGACTGGAGCTCAGCGACTCCTCGGTGATCTGCCAGTACCTGGAGGATCGGCAGCCCTCGCCCTCGCTCTACCCGCGCGACATCGCCGACCGCGCCCGCGCGCGCTGGCTGGAGGAATACGCCGACACGCGGCTGGCCGACGGGTTGATCTGGCGGCTGTTCCACCAGCTGGCGATCAAGCGCCACATCTTCGGCGAGGCGCCCAATGAGGCGGTGGTGCAGCATGCCCGCGAGGTGGAAATCCCCGCCGCGCTCGACTACCTGGAGCGGCAGCTGCCGGATGACGGCTTCGTGTTCGGCACGCTGTCGATCGCCGACATCAGCATCGCCAGTTTCTTCCGCACCGCCTCGTTCGTGCGCTACACGATCGACGCCGAACGCTGGCCGCTGACCGCCGCACTGGTGGCGCAAGTGCAGGCGCTGCCGGTGTTCCAGAAACTGGCCGGCTTCGAGGATTGCATGCTGCGCCTGCCGCTGGCCGAGCAGCGCGGCGCCCTGCTCACCGCCGGTGCCCCGCTGACCAGCGACACGCTCGGCACCAGCGCGCCGCGCCCCGGCCCGCCGCGCGCCTCGTAAGGCCACGCCACCTGCCGTGGACGCGCACCCTGTGCGCGATGGTTTCCGGTCATGTGACGATGAGCATCACGCACAGGGCGCGCTCCTACGCCGTCGTCAACTCCACCAGCCAGTCGACGAACACGCGCAGCCGCGCCGGCATCTGCCGCTGCTGCGGGTACAGGATGGTCATCGGCAACGACGGTGGCGGGTGCGCCGGCAGGATCTCGCGCAGCCGGCCGTTCTTCAGCGCATCGACGATGCGGTAACGCGGCATCTGCGCGATGCCCAGGCCGGCCTCGCAACAGCCGAGATAGGCATCCACGCCGCTGACGCTGACGCAGCCCGGCAGCGCGATCTCGCGCCGCTTGCGGCCGACCATGAACTCCAGGGGCTCCGCGCGGCGCGTGGTGGGCGACACCCAGTTCACTGCCAGGTGGCCGTCCCGCAGCGCGGCCAGCGCATCGGGCAGGCCATGCCGGCGCACGTAGGCGGCGCTGGCCACGGTCACCTGCTCCAGCATCGCCACGCGACGCCCGACCATGCCCGAATCGCCCAGCTCGCCGACGCGCAGCACGCAATCCACGCCCTCGCGTACCAGGTCGACGAAGCGGTCGCCGGTGCCGATGTCCAGCTGGATCTGCGGGAAGCGCGCGAAGAAATCGCGCAGCGCCGGGATCACCAGCAGGCGTGCCAGCGACACCGGCAGGTCGACGCGCAGGCGGCCCTTCGGCTGCACCCGCGCCTCGCGGAAATCCGTCTCGACCTCGTCCACGTCGGCCAGCAGGCGCAGGCAATGGCCGTAATAGGTCTCGCCGTCACGGGTGGCGCGCACGCGGCGGGTGGTCCGCTGCAGCAGCTGCGCGCCCAGCCGCGCCTCCAGCCGCTTGATCGCGTGGGTGACGGTGGCGCGCGGCAGGTTCAGGTCGTCCGCCGCGGCAGTGAAACTGCCCAGCTCGACGATCCGCGTGTACAGCCGCATGGCTTCGAGCCGGTCCATTGCGATTGTTGTCCCGGTTTGAATGGTCATGGCCATTATTGAGCATTTATCCGGCGATCGTCATGGCGCACCATGCGTCCACCCCATCTACCGGAGCGACTCGCATGCAGACCCGCACCCTCGGCAGCCACGGCCCCCGCGTCTCCGCCCTCGGCCTTGGCTGCATGGGCATGAGCGCGTTCTACGGCGCGCACGACGACGCCGAATCCATCGCCACCATCCACCACGCGCTGGAGCGCGGCCTCACCCTGCTCGACACCGCCGACATGTACGGCCCGCACACCAACGAGGTGCTGCTGGGCAAGGCGCTCAAGGGGCGGCGCGAGCAGGCTTTCGTGGCCACCAAGTTCGGCATCGTGCTCGACCCGAACGACCCGGCCGCGCGTGGCATCAACGGCCGCCCGGCCTACGTGCACGCCGCCTGCGACGCGAGCCTGAAGCGCCTCGGCATCGATACCATCGACCTGTACTACCAGCATCGCGTCGATCCGGGCGTGCCGATCGAGGAAACCGTCGGTGCGATGGCCGAACTGATTGCCGCCGGCAAGGTGCGCTACCTGGGCCTGAGCGAGGCCTCCGGCGCCACGCTGGAGCGCGCCTGCACGGTGCACCCGATCGCCGCGTTGCAAAGCGAGTTCTCGCTGTGGACGCGCGACCCGCAAACGAACGGCATGCTCGCCGCCTGCCGCAAGCTCGGCGTCAGCCTGGTCGCCTATTCGCCGCTGGGCCGCGGCTTCCTCACCGGTGCGATCCGCTCGCCGGACGATTTCGACGCCGACGACTACCGCCGCGGCAGCCCGCGCTTCATCGGCGACAACTTCGCCCGCAACCTGCAGCTGGTCGAACAGGTGAAGACGCTCGCCGCCGACAAGGGCTGTTCGCCCGCGCAGCTGGCGCTGGCCTGGGTGCTGGCGCAGGGCGACGACGTGCTGGCGATCCCCGGCACGCGCCGGCGCAGCCGGCTGGACGAGAACCTGGGCGCGCTCGACGTGCGGCTCGGCGCCGCCGAGTTGAAAGCGATCGACGCCGTGTTCCCGCCGGATGCGGCCAGCGGCAGCCGCTATGTCGAAGCGGGAATGCGGATGGTCAATGCGTAAGGCCGGGAATGGGGAATAGCGAACCGACAGAGCCGGGGCCCGCTCGCGGGTGATGCTCTTGCTTCTGCGGGTCCCAAATCCCGAATCCCCGCTCCAAAGGCATCGCCCGCGAGCGGGCTCCAGCAGGGGCGGCGGGGTAAACTTGGAGGATGAGCACCCCCGAACATTCCCCGCTCGGCAAGGACACCGTCTACGCCGACCGCTACGAGCCGCGCCTGCTGTTCCCGATCCCGCGCGCGGACAAGCGCGCCGAGCTCGGCATCGCCGAGTCGCTGCCGTTCCACGGCGTGGACATCTGGAACGCCTACGAATTGTCGTGGCTCGACCCGCGCGGCAAACCGCAGGTGGCGCTGGCCGAGTTCCGCGTGCCGGCGGCGTCGCCGCACATCATCGAATCGAAGTCGTTCAAGCTGTACTTGAACGGCTTCGCGCAGGAGCGCCTCGCCGATGCCGCCACGCTGGCCGCCACCCTGATGCGCGACCTGTCCGCGGCGGCCGGCGCGGTGGTCGGCGTACAGTTGCGCGAGGCGCGCACCGACGCGCTGCCGGTGGTCGATCTGGACGGCCATCTGCTCGACACGCAGGACATCGCGATCGACCACTACGGCCCACCGCAGGCCGATTTCCTGCAGGCCGACACCACCGCGGCGCCGGTGGCGGAGACCGTGCTCTCGCACCTGCTGCGCTCGAACTGCCCGGTCACCGGCCAGCCCGACTGGGGCAGCGTGCAGATCGCCTACCGCGGCGCGCCGATCGACCACGCCGGGCTGCTGCGCTACCTGGTCTCGTTCCGCACCCACAACGAATTCCACGAGCAGTGCGTGGAACGCATCTTCGTCGACCTGATGCAGCGCTGCGCGCCGCGGCAGCTCAGCGTGCATGCGCGCTACACCCGCCGCGGCGGGCTGGACATCAACCCGTTCCGCAGCAGCACGCCGGCCACGCCCGGCAATCTGCGCACGGTGCGCCAGTAGCGACCGAGGCGCGTGTCGGCACCGCGTGAAATCCGGCGCCGGCGGTTCCCTCCGGTAATCGCCGCTTCAGATCGACGGCGCTAGCCTCGGCAGCCTGAGTCCAGGCCATGGAACGGCATCTGCCACGTCATCGACACCGGAGTTCCCATGACACGATCCATGCATTCCCTCGCGCTGTACGGCGCCGTGCTGGGCAGCCTGCTGTGGCTCGGCGGCTGCGGCAAGCACGAGCCGGCGCCGGCGCCGGCCAGCACCGCGCCGGCGGCTGCCGCCTCCGCACCGGCAGGCAGCGCCACGCGGCCGCCTGCCGGCGCCGCCTCGGCCGCTGCGGCCCGCGCAGCAAGCGTCACCCCGGCGATCGCGCCGGTCACCGCGCCCGCTCCGCTCAGCGTGGCCAAGCTGACCCTGGGCAGCGCGGTGAACGCCGACCATCAGGTAATCCGCGCCAGCAACAGCTTCGCCACCAGCGACAAGATCCTCTACGCCAGCGTCGCCACCGAGGGCAGCAGCGGCGGCGCCACGCTCAACGCGAAGTGGAGCTACCTGGAAGGCCAGGGCCAGCTGGTCAGCAGCATCAGCCAGTCGATCGCCACCGACGGCCCGGCCATCACCACGTTCAAGGTGCAGAACCCCGACCTGTGGCCGGAAGGCAGGTACAAGGTCGAGATCTCGCTCGACGGCAAGCCGGTGGCGCAGCAGGATTTCGCGATCAAGAAGAGCTGACCTCGCCCGATCCGGCATGCACGAAGAGGCGCCCGCAAGGCGCCTCTTCGCGGTTCAGTGCCCGTCCAGCGCCTTGCGCCCGATCGCCGGAGCGTCGCCAGGTCCGGCTCGACGAAGTCGGCGCCGTCGGCGATCGCCTTCGCATACGAAGCCAGCGTGTGCTCCGGGCGCAGCGCGCTGGCACCGCGATGGCCGATCACCAGCACCCTGGCGGCAAGCGGTCTCTCGGCTGAAGAGGTGGCAACGGGCATGGAAATTCCAACCTGTGATAGCGACGCTCAGCAACTGGGGCGATTGTCGTCCATGGAGCGTTCTACGCCGCCCACTTCTGACCCCGGCTGGCGTATTCCATCATCACCTCGAGGACCCGGTCGCATTTCTGCTTGAACAACGCGCGGTCGTAACTGGATGGCAAGTCGGCATCCAGCACGGTCACCACTGCGTTGCGCACCGCCTCCTGGGTCTGACGATCCTTGAACCAATCCTGCACCAGCACCTTCGGGCTTTCCTCCAGAAGGCGGTGCAGCAGGTGGCGCGCGGCCAGCTTCACTTTCTGCGTTTCGTCCTTGCTGAGCCCGTCCTGCAGCAGCAGGTCGTACAGCTCCAGCTCGTCCTCGGTAAGCCCCTCGCGAAGATGTCGCTCGTCCTCGGCCTTCAGGTCGCGGGTAAATTTCAGCAACTCCTCGAAATACTGCTCATTCGACGAGCCGCCTGCGTTGTAGCTGTCGATGATCTGCTGCAGGCGCTGCGCGAAATCGGCGCGCGTGGCATTGGACTGCAGCATCCGCTCCAGCTTGCGGGCGATGAAGGCGCGCAGGTCGGCGATCTCGATGTTCTTGTATTCAGTGGCGGTGAACTCGGCGCGCAACTTGTCGAAGTCGATCCGGCTGAGGTCCCAGACCCGGCCCTTCTGCACGATCTGGTAGACCGGGCTGGCGCGATCGGCCTGCCAGCTTCCCGACTGGCGATCCACCACCACGCTCTGATCCAGCAACTCGCCGACGCGCCGGGCCACGTCATCGATGTCGGCCTCGCCGATGGCACTGTCGATCACCCCGCGAAGATACTGGAACACCGCCACCTGGCGCGTCACCGGCCGGCCCAGGATCTCCGGCTTGCTCGCCTCGTACAGCGCGCTGATGCTGTTCTCGTAGACGTTGAACGACCTGCGCCATTCGTCGTTGCCGAGCAGCGTGTCGGCGAAGCGGCCGAACTCGCCCACCTTCTCGAACACGTTCGCCTGCGCCAGCACGTTGTCCAGCTCGACGCCGCGTTCCGCGCAGAACGTCCGGCCCTGGGCAATCGCCTCGTCCAGCAACACGAACAGCTCATCCTTGGGCTGGACCGGCGGCCGCTCCTCGCCGCTGTCGCCCTGCGCGTAGTCTCTCAGCGCCCGCTTCATGTTGCGGAACACGTTGTAGTAATCGACGATCTCGCCGTTGCGCTTGGGCACGCCGCTGATCAGCCAGCTGGTCACGCGGTTCGCGCGTGCGATGGTCTGCATCAGGGTGTGATCCTTCATCGGCTTGTCCAGGTACAACGTGGACACCGTGGGCGCGTCGAAACCGGTCAGCCACATCGCGCAGACGAACACGAGCTGCAACGAATCGCCGGGATCCTTGAAGTTGTATTCAATGTCATGGCCGTTCGCGTCCAGCCGGCTCATGCGCGATCGATGCAGCTTGATGTCCAGCTTCTGCTTCGCGAACTTCTCCTCTTCGCCGGCCTCCTCGCTGACGATCACCGCCATTTCCACGCCGCGCATATATTCCAGCCGCTTCTTCAGCCGCGCCTTTTCCAGCTCGTCGGCCGAGCCGGCGATGCGCCCGACCAGCGCCTTGACCTCGTCCTTCCACAGCGCCTGCACCTTGTCGTGCATGCGCAGGGCGGTGAATTTGTCGAGCGAGATCGCCATCGCCTTGCCGAGATAGCCGCGACGCGGAAAGTGGCTGACGATGTCGCGCGCAATCGCCTCAAGCCGGTCGTCGCGCTTGATCACCTCCACTTCCCTGGCGAAGCGCTGCTCCAGCTTGGCCTGCTGCGCTTCGTCGAGGTTCTCGTCCTCCAGGATCTCGTAGAACTCCTCGCTCAGATCCTCGTTCTGGATCAGCACCTCGGGCACGCGCTTGCAGTAAAACAGCGGCACCGTGGCACCGTCGTCCATCGACTGCTGGAAGTTGTACTCGGACACGTAGCCGCCGAACCAGGTCGCGGTCTTGCGCTCGCGCCCCAGCAGCGGCGTGCCGGTAAACGCCAGGTAGTTCGCGTTGGGCAGGCCGGCGCGCATGTTCTCGGCCAGGCTGGCGTACTGGGTACGGTGCGCCTCGTCGATGATCACCACGATGTCGGCACGGTCCGACAGCAGCGGATACGCCGCGCCGGCGGCATAACGGAATTTCTGGATCAGGGTGAACACCAGCCGCTTGTTCTGGCCGAGGAACTGGCGCATCTCCGCGCTGTTCTTCGGCTGCGCCGCCTCGGCCTGGCTGACCGTCTCGGTGTTGAGGAAGTTGCGGTAGATCTGCCCGTCCAGGTCCTCGCGATCGGTCACCACCACGAAGGTGAAGTTGCCGGGCGTGCGCCGGAAGATCTTGCGCACGTAGAAGATCATCGAGAAGCTCTTGCCCGAACCCTGGGTGTGCCAGAACACGCCGAGCTTGCCGTCCAGCTCGGCGCGCCGGTCGAACCGCTCCAGCGCACGGTTGACGCCGATGAACTGGTGGTTCTGCGCAATGATCTTCTGTGTCTGCTTGTGGAACAGGATGAAGTTCTCAACGTAATCCAGCAGCCGTGCCGGCACGAACAAGCCGTCGATCACCCGCTCCAGGCTGGTGCCGTCCGCGCGGATCTGCTCGCGGTCGATCTTTTCCTTCTCGTCATCCGGACGCAGCCAGGTGAAGAAATGCTCCCACTCGGCGGTCAGGCTGCCCACGCGGGTGTCCAGCGCGTTGCTGAGCACGCAGAACGCGTTGCACAGGAACAACTGCGGAATCTCGTGGCGGTAGGTGGTGAGGTTGTCGGTATAGGCGCTCTTCAGCGCGACGTTGGAATTCTTCAGCTCGATGAATACCAGCGGCAGGCCGTTGACGTACAGCAGCACGTCCGGCCGGCGATAGCTGCCACGCTCGCCCTTGATCCACAGCTGCGACACCGCCAGGAAGTCGTTGCGCGCCGTGTCGCGGAAGTCGATCACCCGCAGCCGCTCGTACTGGCGGCGCCCCTGCGCATCGTCGAACTCCACCGCGATACCGTGGCACAGCAGGTCGTAGACCTCGCGGTTGGCCATCACTGCGGTCATCGCCGGTCGCCGGTCGCACAGCCGCTCCAGCGCCTCATCGAGGACGGACCCCGGCAACTCCGGATTCAGCCGCCGCGCCGCCGCACGCAAGCGATCGAGCAGGATCACCTCGCGCTTGTAGGCGCGGCCCGATCCATCCGCCAGCTGATCCCGTTCGGCGGTGTGGCAGTTCAGCACCGACCAGCCCGACGACGCGGTCAACCGGCCCAGCAAAGCCTGCTCGATCTGGTCTTCCGTTATCGGGTTCGGCATCGGCAAGCTTTCCTTGCAGCAGTTGTCAGTTGACGATAATGCGCTTGCGTCAACTAGGCGGCGCCTGATAGGGCGTGATTTTCCTCAGCGCGCCGCCGATGCTGTCCTGCGCGCACTCGATGTCGTAGCGCTGCTGCAGGTTCAGCCAGCTCTGCGCGTCATTGCCGAAATAGCGCGCCAGCCGCAGCGCGGTATCGGCGCTGATGCCGCGCCGCTCGCGCACGATCTCGTTGATACGTGCAGGCGTGACTTCGAGGGCGCGGGCCAGCGCGTTGGACGACAGCTCCAGCGGCAGCATGTATTCCTCGCGCAGGATCTCGCCGGGGTGGATGGGTGGCAGTTTGCGGGGCATGGCAAATCCTCAGTGATAATCGACGATCTCGACCAGGCCCGGGCCGTCGGCGGTCCACACGAAGCACAGCCGGAACTGGTCATTCACACGAATGCTGTGCTGACCCTTGCGATCGCCGGCCAAGGCTTCCAGTCGATTGCCGGGCGGCACCCGCAGATAGTCCAGCTGGGTCGCCGCATTCAACAGCTCCAGCTTGCGCCGCGCCGCCGCCTCGATCACCAGAAAGCGCCGCACCCGGCGTCGCTCGAACAGCGCCTGCGTATCCTTGCAGCGGAACGACTGGATGGTCATGGCTTATAGTGTATCGGAAAGCGATATGGCGCAAGCGCCGATGACTCGCGATGCCCCATGGCGCGCTACGCGCCAGCGGTCAGCCCGCCGGCATGCTGGGTGGGAACCGGATATCGAGCTCGTCCATGCGCAGTTTGCCGGAGATCAGGCGGGGGAGGAGCAGATCTCGCGAAGCTTCCAAGGGACCATTGGCTTTGGACAAGGTGTCGATTTGCTCGAAGATCGGTTCGATGATTGCACTGAACTGATCGCGCAAAATCTCAGGGGGCATCGTAATCCTCTGCCGGGTCACCAAGTCGGGCTTGAGATGCAGCACGTTGGTGCCGTTGGCAAACTCCTTGATGAAATCACCAAAGCCAGACAAGCGCAGATAGCTGTAGAGGAACGAAGCCGAAATCGTCTTGGGTACCAACTTGATGACATCCATGGAAATCACGGCTCCATGAACTCCAAAGTCCGGGACGCGAGCGGCGCGACCAATCACTTCACGGCCCTGTGTCATATCTGTGACCGCCATGACAATGTCGTTTTGACGAACCAATTGCTCAGGCTTGTGACGACCGGAAAACCGCTTCAGTCCATCAGCACGATACCCACCACCACGATTGAACGACTTCAGGGTGATGAAGGGAGCTTGCTTTGGATCATCAGACAGTTCTTCGCTTGTATAAGACTTTCCCCGCATATATCCAAAAAATTGAGATGCAAGCTCCGTTTCCCAACCGAGCGGCACGCCCTTCAAGAATTTTGCCTGCTGATAGCCGGGAAAGCGGAAGCGGACGAACCATTCGCGGTAGAGCTGTTCGGCCATCCGCTCCAGCAATGCAATCCGTCGCCGGTTGCTCTCGATCAGGTCGTCGTAGGCCGATAGCACCGCTGCGATCTTTTTCTGCACAGCGCAGTCGGGAATTCGGAAGCGGAAGCTCAGCAATTTCTCGACGCTGAGATTGTCTTGCGTCGTTCCCTGCGAGATCGCCCGGATTCTCTGCTTGTACGTGTCCAGGCAGTATTTGACGTACTTCGCGTCGGATTTTTTGGGATCGGCTGTAAACCCGATGATGCTGTCCGGAAAGCATGCCGGCATAGCCAGAATGGCCGTATCAGCGATGTTTGCCGCAATCGTGATACACAATGTGCCCGGTGGCCAAAGCTTGCTCTGGGCTAGCCCTTTCTCGTTGTACGTCTGGTCGAACTCGCGCAAATAGAAAGGCGCGGCTTTCACGTCACCAGTCTGGACAAAAGGGTATGCCCCGCCGTAAAGCTGCGGGTCGTTTCGGGGTCGATGCCTCGATTTCCCACGTGCGACTGATCCAACTTCGGTCAGTTGCTTGAACTCATTTTTGCGCAACACCGAACTCACGCCATATCCACGATGGATTTGAGGTTGCTGCTGATGAGATCTTCCAACGTGCGGGTATCCTCATTCAACTTTGCAAACTCTTCGTTCATTGCCAGCAGCTCAGCGACAAACTCCTCTTCAGTCTTCCCATCCTCCTCGATCACCACGCCCGCATAGCGCCCGGGGTTGAGCGAATATTCCTGCTCGGCCACCTCGGCCGGCGTCGCCAGCTTGCACAGACCGGTGACGTCTTCGTATTCGGCATTCGGAAAACGCTCCTGTAGCCAGCGCACATGGCCGAACCAGTACTCGGCACGGCGCACTTCCGCGTGCAGCGCATCTAACGCGACCTTGAGTGCGCGGATGTCGCGGTCCGTGCCTCCGCGCCGACCTTCGGCCTGGGCAGCATCGGCCAGCTTCTTCTCGTGCGCCCGCACGCGCTTGTCGAGCTGCTTCAAGTCAGCATGCAGCGCGACGAAAAACGGATCGCAGTGCTCGCGCAACCCGAGTTGCGCGCGGTTGCTGGCTTCGGTGGAGGTGCTGGCCTCGGCCTTCGCCCGGTACTTGGCGTAACGCGCCAGCAACGGCTTCAGCGCGGCCCATTCGGCCTGCATCGCGGCTACCGCCTGTTGGCCTTCGGCATCATCCAACACCGCCAGCAGCTGTTCGGCCAGCGGCGCGATCTGCGCATGGCTTTCGGCCAGTGCGGCGAAGCCGGCGGCGAAGTAGTCGTCCACCGCCTCGATGAACTCGTGCCGGTCGCCCAGATGCAGCTGGCTGATCAGCGCCAGGTTGCGTACCTGCTCGTCGCTGAACTCGCGGTGGGCGCGGTCGATCTGGGTGAACACGTTGCGCGCATCGATGAACAGGATGCGGTCGTCGTCCTTGGCCTTGTCGAAGAACCACAACGTGGCCGGCAGGGTGACGGTGTAGAACATGTTGGACGGCAGGGTCAGCATGCCGTAGATCAGGTTGGCCTCGATCAACGCCTTGCGAATGTCCGCCTCGGAATGACGCGCGTCGCTGGCCGAGTTGGCCATCACCAGCGCGGCGCGGCCCTGTTCGTTGAGCGAGGTGGCGAACAGGTTGATCCACAGATAGTTGCCGTTGGGCACGGTCTGCTTGCCCTCGTCCGCCTTCTTCACCTTGGTCTTGTTGCGCGGGATGCCGTAGGTGTTGAAGCGGCGGTCGCCCTCCACGCTGCCCAGCGACACGTCGTCGACATTGAACGGCGGATTGGCCAGCACGTAGTCGAATGCGCCGAAGCTGTCGTGCGGATCTTCGTAATAGGTGTTGGCCTGCTTGATCTCGCCGCGCAGGCCGTTGACGGCCAGGTTCATCTTGGCCAGCTTGACCGTTTCAAGCGTCTTTTCCTGGCCGTAGACGTAGATGTCCGCGCCGCCCTCGGCGGTGTCGCGACGCTGCTGCTCGATGAAATGCGCGGACTGCACGAACATGCCGCCGGAGCCGCAGGCGGGGTCGTACACCGTGCCGCCATGCGGCTGGATGATGCCGACCATCAGCCGCACCACCGAGCGCGGGGTGAAGAACTCGCCGCCGCCCTGCCCTTCGGACATGGCGAACTCGCCGAGGAAGTATTCGTAGATCTGGCCGAACATGTCGCCATCGGCGTCGGCCGGGATGTCGGCGAAATTCTTCAGCAGCTGGCGCGGGATGCCGCGGTTCTGCTCGGAGCGGGTGAGGCGAAAGTATTCGTCCTGCGGCAGCACGCCGGCCAGCTCGGGTTTGTACTGCTCGATCGCCTGCATCGCCAGCTTGATCGCCCGGGCGATGTCCTGGTCGTCCGGCAGGTTGAGCAGGTAGTCGTAGCGGGCGTGCTCGGGCAGGTAGAAGCCGCATTGCTCGATGGCGATGGCCGCCAGCTCGCGTTCGGCACGCTTGCCCTTGTGCTTGCCGTATTCGGCGAGGATCGCCGCTTCATGCTTGTGGTAATTGTTGTCGGCGAACTTCAGGAAAATCAGCCCGAGCACCGGCGTGGAGTACTCGCTGGCCTTCAGGTCAGAGTTGGCACGCAGGCTGTCGGCCGAACGCCACAGGTCGGCTTCGAGTTTTTTGAGCTGCTCTTTGGTCATCGTCGCTTCTTGGGCTGGGTGATGCGCCTGGGCGCTTGCGCCACGGGCATGGTCAAGGCGGCTCCATTCTCGACGCGAGAGGCACGTGGTGGAAACCGCCCGATGCCACCCATTCTCCGCGATCACGGAAGAACTGTCGCTTGTCGGCCATCTACGGTGGATCGGACGACATGGCCTTGCACGCCGCGCACGCGTATCCCGCATGCCCCTGATGAAGCCCGCGACGAATATCCACTGATTCGGAGGATGCACTTCCGGCGAGGAAGTGGCGAAAATGGTGCGCCCGGCGGGATTCGAACCCACGACCCCTGCCTTCGGAGGGCAGTACTCTATCCAGCTGAGCTACGGGCGCATGCATGGCCGCGCGCGGGGCTGTGGCCGGAGGCCGGCACCGCGGGGAACGCAGTATAGCCGAGTTGCCGCCGCGGAGTGGACGGGCCGCCGCCGCCGGCGGAAACGCGAGCGGCCCTCCCGAACGGTGCCGGGAGGGCCGCTACAGGCGTGCCTCAGCGTGCCTTGAGCAGCGCGGTCAGCGTGTCGGGCTTGCTGGTGTCGCGTACCAGGTGCGGGTATTTCAGGCCGTCGTGGTAGTCGATGCGGATGGTCTTGTACTCGTCGAAGTTCTTCACCAGCAGCTCGATCGGCTGGCTCTTGTCCTTCGCCGCGGCGGTCACCGCCTCCCTGAGCGCGTCGGCGTCATAGTCGCGACCATTGACGGCGATCACCGTCATGCTCGGCGACAGGCCGGCCTTGAACGCGGGGCCGTCCCACAGCACGTCGCCGATGCTGCCGCCCTTGCCGATGGAAACGCCCAGCGAATAGGTGAGGTCGGCGCTATGCCGGCGCGCCTCGATCGCCTTCACCGCCTCGGACGGCTTGTCGGTGTAGACCAGCTTCCAGCCGTGCGACTCGATGCCGCCGATCAGCGGGCCATGGCCATCGAGGCGCGTGCGCAGGTACTTCGCCCAGTCATACGGCGCGATGTCGTTGAGCGTCTTGACCACGTCCTCGAAGGTGTAGGTGTTGACGTCCCACTTGCCGTTCTCCATGCCGAAGAACGCCTTGCCGAAATCGTCGAGGGTCTTCTTGCCGCCGCTCAGCGCACGCAGCTGGCCGTCGACGTCGAGCCAGATCATCTGGCCGGCCGAGTAATAGTCCTCGCTGGCCTGGTAGTTGCGGTACGGCAACGGGCGACGCTGCGCGATGATCGGGTCGTTGGTGGTGTCCTGCACGTTGCGGAAGCTGGCCAGGCCGGGACGGCCCTTGTCGTAGGTGGCCGCGGTGAAGGCCCACATGTCGTGCGCCTGCTCGGTGTCCCACAGGCCCGAACGCGCGGCCATCACCTGGCCCCAGAACTGGGTCTGGCCTTCGTAGACCCACAGCAGCGTGTCGCTCATCGGCACGTTGAAGTTCGGCGTGGCGAGATCCGCGCCGCGGCGATACTTGCCGTCCCAGGAATGGTTGAACTCGTGCGAGAACAGGTCGCGGGCCAGCGCATTCTTCTTCCACTCGGTGAAGAAGTCGGCCGAGGTGCCGTCCTCGCTGGAGCGGTGATGCTCCAGGCCATTGCCGCTCATCTTGTCGCTGAGCGAGACGAGGAAGTCGTAGTGGTCGTAGTGGTGCGCGCCGTACATCTTGTACATCTGCTGGACCAGGTTGCGGAACGGCTTGATCTGCTCCGGCTTGATCTCCAGGTACTTCGCGTCATCGGCCACGATGCTCATGTGCACCGGCGTCTTCGCGCCCGGATCCAGATCGATGCGCTTGAAGTACTTGCCGGCGTAGATCGGCGAATCGACCAGGTCGTCGTAATTGATCGGCTTGAAGTTCAGCGTGTCGCCGTCCTTCGAGGCCACTTCCAGCGCGGTGCCGGCCTGCCAGCCGGCGGGCAGCTTCACGCTGGCTTCGGTGTTGATCCCGCGGGCGAAGTAGCCGGCCGGATACATCGTCACCGAGTTCCACTGCAGGTTGAGCATCTCCGGCGTCATCACCACGCGGCCCTGGCGCTGGTCCTGCGACGAGAGGAACTGGAACTCGACCTCCACGCCACTGGCACCCTGCGGCACGTCGACATGGAACGCGTAGACGTTCAGCGGGTCGCGCGTCCACGGCAGCACCTGGCCGTTCGCCTTCACCACCAGTCCGGCCATCTTGTCGATCGTGCCGTTCGGCGCATGGTTGCCGGGCAGCCACTGCGGATACAGCAGGGTCAACGGACCGGCCTGCGCCGGGATCACCTGGTGCACGCGGAAGATGCGGTGGGCCAGATCGGTGGCGTCCACCTTGATCTTCAAGGTGCCGTGGTACGGCACATCCTGCGGCGTCGGGACATCGGCAAGCGCGGCGAAACTGGCCAGGCCGAGGGCGGTGGCGGCGAGGGCGGTGGCGAGGCGGGTGGCTTTCAATGCGTTCTCCGGGTGGGCAAGGGGAAGCCTGCGGGGCGGACTGATCCGCGGCGAGGGCCGCCGGCAGGCCCGGGAATCCATGCCGCAGAAGTTGCCGCGGCAGGCAACCGAAGCGCCGATGCTAGACCGGCCATGCCGGACTTCACCCCTGCCGAAGGTCACGAGCATGGCTCGCGCATGAACCCGTTCCAGCCGATGGCCCGGATCTGGCATCCATCTTGCTCGGCTTGGGTCGAGCCTCCCGGCTCTCCACCCGAAAGAACCCGCATGCACGCCTTGTTCAAGCATCTCCGGCAAGCCGACGACACGGAGCAACGCCGCGAGTACAGCCATTATCTGGCGCAGCAGATGGGGCCGATGATCCACGCCCTGATGCTGGTGGGTGCGCTGGCCTATCTGGTGGCGGTCACCGCCAGCACCCTGGTGCGCCACTCGCCGTTGCCGCTGTGGCTGCGCCTCGCGCCGCTGGCGCCGCTGCTGCTGGTGGCCGCGTCGACCCGGCACGTGCGGCAGCCGCGCCTGCTCAGCGCGCTGACCCTGCTGTGCGTCCTGCTGCTGGAGATCGGCATCAACCTCAACGGCATGGACGACATGCACCGGCAGTCCGTGGTGTTGCCCGGGCTGCTGCTGCCGGTGGCGTCGTCGGTGGTCTGGCTGGGCCGCTGGGATTTCGTCGCCGCCATGCTGCTGTGCGCGCTGGGGCCGCTGCCGATGCTGCTGTTCGGCAGCGCCGACAGCGCGCAGGTCTTCCAGTACCTGGTCTACATGGCGATCGCGATCGCGCTGTCGACGGTGCTGCGCGCGTTCATGGCGCGCACCCTGTTCGAGCAGTTCCGGCTGGAACGCCAGCTGCGCGAGCAGGCCAACACCGACGGCCTCACCGGCCTGCTGGTGCGCAACCGCTTCCTGGAGCTGGCGCAACTCGCGCTGGGCGATATCCATCGCCGGCAGCAGCCGGCGTGCGTGCTTTACCTGGACGCCGACCACTTCAAGCCGCTCAACGACGACCACGGCCACGCCGCGGGGGATGCGGCGCTGATCGCGCTGGCCACGGCGATGCGCCGGCAGATGCGGCAGGGCGACCTGATCGGCCGCATCGGCGGCGAGGAGTTCGCGATGTTGCTGCCCGGCCTCGACCTGCAGCAGGCCGGCGCACGCGCCGAGCAACTGCGTGAGTCGATGCACGAGATCCGGCGCCCGGACGGCCCGTTGACCGTGAGCATCGGCGTGGCCGCATGCGGCCACGCCGACGAAGCCATCGAAACCCTGCTGGCCCGCGCCGACCAGGCGATGCGCCAGGCCAAGCGCGACGGCCGCGACCGGGTCGTCAGCGCCTGACGACGGCCGGGTTCAGCCTCCGGCCGCCGCCAGCTTGCTGCGGCGGATGCCGTAGACGAAGTAGATCACGCAGCCCAGCGCCATCCAGACGATGAAGCGCTCGTAGGTGATCCACGGCAGGCCGTAGATCAGCGCGACGGAGAACACGATGCCGAGCGGCGCGGTGAACCACACCGCCGGGGTCCTGAAGTTGCGCTGCAGGTCCGGCCGACGCACGCGCAGCAGCATGATCGAGGCGCAGATGATGATGAAGGCGCTGAGCGTGCCGATGTTGACCAGTTCGGCCACCTCGCCGATCGGCAGCAGGCCGGCGACCAGCGCGGTAAACACGCCGAGAATCAGGGTCGGCCGCGCCGGCGTGCCGAAGCGAGGACTCACTTTCGCGAACCAGCCCGGCAGCAGGCCGTCGCGGGCCAGCGCGAACCAGATCCGCGCCGCGCCCAGCATGAAGGCGAACAGCACGCTGGTGACGCCGATCACCGCGGCAGCCGCAATGGTGATGCTGAGCCAGTGCAGGCCGATCGACTCGAACGCATCGGACACCGAGGCTTCGCCGCCCAGCGTGCTGTAGTGGGCGATGCCGGTGAGCACCAGCGACACCGCGATGTACAGCACCATCGCGATCGCCAGCGACAGCAGCACCGCGCGCGGCAGGTCGCGCTGCGGGTTCCTCGACTCCTCCGCCGCGGTGGTCAGCGTGTCGTAGCCGAACACCGCGAAGAACACCACGCTGGCGCCGGTCAGCACGCCCTGCCAGCCGAAGTGGCCGATGCCGGTGGTGGCGTCGACCACGCGCGCCGGGATGTACGGGTGCCAGTTCGCGGTGTCGATGTAGAACACGCCGACCAGCACCACCAGCAGCACGCCGACCACCTTGATCGCCACCACCAGCGTGTTGAAGCGCGCGCCCCACTCGGTGCGCACGGTCAGCAGCACGGCGACCGCCAGCGACACCGCCGCCGCGATCACGTTGAAGCGGTGGCTGTCGCCGGGCCCGGCGATCGGGTGGCTACCGTGCAGTCCGAACAGCTGCTGCAGGTAGTACTCCATGGTCTGCGCGCTCATGCTCTGCTGCGCCCACTCCGGCAGGTGCACGCCGGCCGAGGCCAGCAGCACCTGCACGTAGCCGGACCAGCCGATCGCCACCACTGCGACCACCAGCGCGTATTCCAGCAAGAGGTCCCAGCCGATGATCCAGGCGGCGAACTCGCCCAGCACCGCGTAGCCGTAGGTATAGGCGCTGCCGGTGACCGGGATCAGCCCGGCGAACTCGGCGTAGCACAGCGCGGCGCAGGCGCTGCCGATGCCGGCGATGAGGAAGCTGATCGCCACCGCGGGGCCGGCGTTCATCGCCGCCTGCTGGCCGGCCAGCACGAAGATGCCCACGCCGATGATGCCGCCGATGCCGATCGCGGTGAGCTGCCACAGGCCCAGCACGCGGCGGAAATCGCCACGCGTGCCGGCTTCCGCCTGCAACTGCTCGACCGTCTTGTGGCGCACCAGCTTGCCGAAGAATCCCATCGCCCGCCCCCGAATTGGCAAACGGCGATCATAGCGAATGCGCATGCGGGCACACAGCGCGGTGCAGCACGGTCGTCGCCGAAGGTTCGCGCAAACCCGTAGGGCGGGCACGGCCCGCCGCTTCTGCCAAAGCCGACAGCCGGCGGGCGGTGCCCGCCCTACCGCAATGAAGCGGTTGCAGATTCAGAGGGAACGGCGGCCACGCCCGCGCGGGCCGATGACGGGCGCAGCCACGGCAGTGCGACGGCGCTCAGTCCGAACACCAGCGCGATCGCCAGCGCCACGCGGCCGTCCAGCTGCGCGACGCCGAACCAGCGCCCGCTGGCCAGCGGCACCGCGGCGGTGGCGATCACGCGCAGGCCTTCCGCCCACCACGCCCAGCGGCGGCCTTCCATCAGTGCGCCGAGCACGCACAAGCCGGCCACCTGCCAGGCCGCGTAGAGCAGCAGCTCCGGTAGGGCGGCGCGTCCGGCCAGGCCGAGGAACTGGGTGACCATGCCCAGCAGCAGGGCGAATTGCAGCAGCACGTAGAGCTTCAGCGACCGCGGCAACGGCGGGTCGTAGCGCTCGGTGGGCAGCGCGAACGCCGGCTTCGGGAAGCGCGCCGCCACGTCGGCGGGACGCCAGCCCGGCGGCTTGAACCACACCAGGAACTTGTCGCGCCAGCGCCGCGCATGCCACGCATCCTGCGCGGTCCGCCAGTACACCTCGGCGTTCGCCCATAGCGGATTCCAGCTGCGCAGCGGCGAGCGGGTGCCGTACACCGGCGGGTCGGCGGCGTCCTCTTCGACGAAGCTGCCGAACAGGCGGTCCCATACGATCAGGATGCCGCCGTAGTTGCGGTCGAGGTAGTGCTCGTTCACCGCGTGGTGCGCACGATGGTTGGACGGCGAGCAGAACACGCGGTCGAACCAGCCGAGCCGGCCGATCTGCTCGGTGTGCACCCAGAACTGGTACAAGAGGTCGATCAGCGCCACCACCACGAACACCTCGACCGGCACGCCGAGGATCGCCAGCGGCAGGTAGAAGATCCAGCCCAGCAGCGCGCCGCTGCCGGTCTGGCGCAGCGCGGTGGAGAGGTTGTAGCGCTCGCTCTGGTGGTGCACCACGTGGGCCGCCCACAGGAGGTTCGTCTCGTGGCCCTTGCGGTGCAGCCAGTAGTAGCAGAAGTCGTAGCCCAGCAAGGCGCCGGCCCACACCAGCAGGTTGTCCGCCGGCAGCCTGAGCAGCGCCAGATGCTCGGCGCACCAGGCATAGATGCCGATGGTCAGCAGCTTGCTGAACACCGCCACCAGCTGCGAGATCACGCCGAGGCCGATGCTGTTGATCGCGTCGTTGCTGGCGTAGGCGTCGCGCCCGCGCAGCCTGGCCACCAGCAGCTCGATGCCGATCAACAGAAAGAACACCGGCGTGGCCCAGGTGATGATGAGTTCCTGCGTGTTCATGCCGCCTCGTTTTCGGCGGTGACGCCCTGCACCGAACGGGCGATCCACCACATGGCCAGATAATACGCCGCCAGCACCCACAGGCTGGCCCACGGCAACGGGCCGCGGAAGCGGTCCCACGCCAGCACGCTGTCGCTGAGCATGAATACCAGCGCGCCGCGCGCGGCCAACCCAGCCGCGGCCTCACCTTGCCGCGTTCGTGCCCGCGCCCACGCCTGCCCGCCCATGGTGGCCAGCACCGCCACGTAGACCAGCACCGGCACGCGCAACGGCGCGCCGATGGCGCCCCACAGCAGTACGAGATTCGCCGCTCCGTAGGCGAGGCAGGCCGCGAGCGGCCACGCCGGCGCCGCGAAGCGGCTGTCGCCGAGGAAGGCCGCGATGAAGCAGGCATGCGCGAGCAGGAAGGCCAGCAGCCCCGGCACGAACAGGTCGCCCGGCAACATCAGCAACACGTCGCCGAGCAGCGAAGCGGCGATGCCGGCCAGCACCCGGCGCCGGTAGCGCGGCGATACCGCCGGCCGCGCGCGCCAGGCCAGCACGAAGACCAGCGCGGTGGCCAGCGGCTTGGCGAGCCAGTGCAGCCACAGCCAGCCATGGCCGGCATGACCTGCCGCCAGCAGCGCGCCGGCAATGGCCGCGACCGCCGCGACTGCGGTGGCGAAGCCGAGCCGGCGCACGCCGGCGGACAGCGGAGGGCGGGAAACCAGCGCGACCATGCAGGGCACCGTGGACGATACCCGGCCGATCATAGCCGGGCGCCGCCATCGCGGGGGATGGCGACGCCCGGTGCATCACCGACGGGCGCTCAGAAACGCACGGTGGCGGTCAGCATCGCCGCGCGCGGCGCACCGACCTGCAGGGTGGCGAACTCGCCGGTCGGATCGGTCGCGGTGAAGCCGTTGGAGCCGATCGTGCCGTAGTAGTGCTTGCCGGCGAGGTTGGTGACGTTGAGCGCCAGCTTCAGGTCCTCGGCCACGCCGAGCTTGCCGAAGTCGTACGCGGCGGCGGCGTTGAACAGCCAGTACGACGGCACCGCGGCGTCGTTGACGTAGGTGTAGTAGCGCTTGCCGGTGTAGTTGGCGGACAGGCGCAGGTCCCACGCGCCCGGCGTCCAGGCGATCTCCGAGGAGAACAGCTGCTTCGGGCTGTCGACCACGGTCCTGCCCTTCGTCGCCACCACGGTGGTGCCGTTGAGGTAGTCGCTGTCGTAGCGCGAGCGGTTGTACGACAGCGCGTTGTACCAGCGCAGGTCGCCGGCCGGCTTCAGGATGAAGGTCAGCTCGGCGCCGCGGCTGGTCACCGAACCGACGTTCGCATAGGCAGACGGGCAACCCTGGATGCCTGACGAGCACTGCTGGATCGCCAGCAGGCGGTGGTCGAACTTCACGTCGTACAGCGCCAGCGAGCCTTCGAACAGCTCCTCGGCATGGCGCCAGCCGGCCTCGACGGTGCGCGACTGCTCCGGCCTGAGCTTGCCGCTGACCACGTCGAACGCGGCCTGGGTGGTGGCGAACGGCCCGCTCACACCGGCCTGGAACGCGGCGATGTTCTGCGCATAGGAAGCGAACAGTTCATCCTGTCCACCCAGCTTGTAGCTGGCGCCGAGCTGCGGCAGCAGCGACTTGTCCGCGGTCAGCTCGCCGTTGGCGTAGCTGCCCACCACGGCGTGCGTGCGGGTGCGCGTCTGCGGGCTCTTGACGCCCACGTCGACGTGCAGCCTGCCGTCGAGCAGGGTGATGCTGTCCTGCAGGTACAGCTGGTGCGTCTCGGTCTCGTAGCGCTGGTAGAACTTGCGGATGTCCGGGTTGTGCAGGAAGTACTGGTCGTCCACCGGGCCGGCGATGAAATAGAAGTTGCGCTGCACCGTGTGGTGGCTGTTCTCGTACCAGAAGCCGCCTTCGAGGTGGTGGTTGCCGAGGTCCCAGCCCAGCGAGGCGATCGTGCCCCAGCGGTCGATGCCGTACTCGGTGGTGCGGATCGAGATCGGCGTCTCCTGCGGCGTGCCCGGGAACGAGGCCTGGTACGGCGTGAACCAGTGACCCTGGCCGCGGTTGCTGTGGTAGTAGCCGGTGGTCTTCAGGCGCACGCCCTCGGCCAGGCCGAAGTCGCCGAACAGGCCGGCCAGGCTGTCGTCACGCAGGCCGCGGCCGGCGTAGTACGCGTCGTCCGGGTTGTTGACGCCACCGCTGTAGATGCCCTTCGCCGCGTTCACCGCACGCGTCCAGTCCGGCGCGTAGTTGTCCCAGTTCCAGCCCAGCCGCCGCTGCATGTCCAGCGACAGGTCCTGGTAGTCGGTCTCGTTGCGGCTGGAAGTGTTCAGCAGCGCGGCCAGGTGGTTGTCGCCGAAGTCGTACACTGCCTTGCCGTTGAACTGCTGCTGCTTCTGCGCGCCGTCGCCCTTCCACTTGTCGCTGTCGGCATAGGCGCCGGAGAGGTACATCGCGAAGCCCTGGTGGTCGCCGGTGTCCAGCCGCGCATAGGTGCGCAGCGCGCTGTCGCTGCCCACGCTCTGCGCCAGCGTCACGCCGTAGTTGCTCGCCGGGTCGGTCGAGTAGAACTGCACGGTGCCGCCGAGGTTGCCGGTGGAGGCGGTGCCCAGCGCGCCGATGCCCGCGGCCAGCTCGGCCCCGCCGAGGTTCTCGGCGATCAGCGCGCGGCTGATGTGCAGGCCGTTGTTGTTGCCGTAGCTCATGTCGCCCAGCGGGATGCCGTCCAGCGTGAAGCCGAGCCGGGTCTGGTTGAAGCCGCGCAGGCTGATGCGGGTGGACCACTCGTAGTTGCCGAACGCATCGGCCGATTCGAAATGCACGCCCGGCAGCTTCGCCAGCAGCTTCAGCGGGCTGGAGCCCGGCGGCAGCAGCTTCACGTCCTGCACGGTGATGCGCTGCACCTGGCGCGTCTCACCCTGCCCGATCACCGACACCGACTCCAGCGTGCGGGCCGTGTCGGCGGTGGGCGCCGGCGTTGCCGGCGCGTCGTTGTCGCCCGGTGCAGCAAGCGCCGTGCCATGCAGCACGGCGAACAGCGTCACGGCCAGGGCGGTCCTGCGGAAGGAGATCTTGTCGACGGACATGCGCGTGCATCCTTAGCGCAGCCTCCCGCGTCACGGGAAGCTACGACATCTAATGTGTGGAAGAGGAGTACGGCCGCCCCCAGCGACCGTGCGCACCAGCATGGCAGTGCTTTGTGTAGGTGGCCTTACAGCCGCATGTCATCTTCCGGATGGACGTCCATGCGGTCGCCGCGATGGCGGCGACGCTGCGCTCAGCGCCGGTCCAGCGCCTTGCGTCCGATCGCCGGATCGTCGGTGAAGAACGCATCGATGCCGGCGTCGAGATAGGCGCGGATCTCGGCGATCGAGCCGGCCTCGTTGAAGGTCTTCGGGTCGCTGCCTTGCCGGAAGTTCTTCGCCTGGAACTGGTTCTCCGGGCGGAATGTGTAGGGGTGCAGCTCCAGCTTCGCCGCGTGCGCGTCGTGCACCAGCGGGGTCGGCCGGCCGAGCGTGCCGTCGCCGGCCAGCGGGATGATTGCGCGGATGTTCGGGCCGATCGCATCGGCGTAGCCGGCGATCTCGTGCAGGCCGGCCGGCGTCGTCATCCCGCCGTAGGTCAGCCGGCCGCCGGCGGCGGCCACGTCGTACGGTTGCTGGTCGACGTCGTCGATCAGCTGCAGCAGGCGGATGTTGCGGTGGTCGCGGCCGAGCTTGCCGCGCAGGTATTTGAGGTTGGCGATCTCGAACGACTGGATCTCCACCGGCGCCGTGCGCGTGTACGCGTGCGCGGCGAGGATCGCCAGCACGCGGTCCTCCATCGGCAGGCCGGCCTTCTGGAAATACGTGCCGTGCTTGATTTCGGGAATGATGCCGATCACCCGTCCCTGCGTGGCCGACTCGGCGGCGACGAAGTCGATGATCTCGTCCAGCGTGGGAATCTGGAACTGGCCGTCATACGCGGTGCCGCGCAACTCCGGCAGGCGTTCGCGCGCGCGCAACGTCTTCAGTTCGGCGAGGGTGAAGTCCTCGGTGAACCAGCCGGTGACCGGCTGGCCGTCGATGGTCCTGGTGGTCTTGCGCGCGGCGAATTCCGGATGCCGGGCGACATCGGTGGTGCCGCCGATCTCGTTTTCATGGCGTGCCACCGGCACGCCGTCCCGCGTCATCACCAGGTCGGGCTCGATGAAGTCGGCGCCGTCGGCGATCGCCTTGCCGTAGGAGGCCAGCGTGTGCTCCGGCCGCAGCGCGCTGGCGCCGCGGTGGCCGATCACCAGCACCCTGGCGGCCAGCGGCGCCTCGGCTCCCATGGCGTTGGACATGCCGGCGAATCCGATCAGGAGGACGGCCAAGCATAGGCGTTTCGGCAGCGAAGGTTGCGGCATGCGTGCGGCTCCGGTGGATCGGCGTGGTGCCCGGCCCGGCGACGCGGGCGAGACACCGACTCTGCCGGCCGCATGTGTAACGGTCTTTACAGCGGTGTGGCGGCCACGCCGGCGCCGAGCTTCCGCCACTGCTGCCAGTCCGGCCGGTCCACCGGCACGCCGTCGGCGTTGCAGCTGCCGAGCCGGCACAGCTCGGCGCGCAGCCGCGGCGTGTGCTGCACCATCACGTGGAAGATCACGTTCTGCTCCAGCTCGCCGTGGAACGCGGCGGCGCCGGGACCGGTGGCGAAGATCGCCACGTCCTCGCCGCCATGCGTCTCGGCCTTCAGTGGCACGGTCGCTTCCTGCATATAGTCGGGGTCGGTGGTGTCGACCTTGCGCAGGTCGGGGCGGCCCTTGCCGATCGCGTCGTACTCGCGCGGGTTGTGCGGGTAGCGCTTGCTGCCCTCCGGCTGCCGTTCGCTGGCGCCGGTGTTGCCCGGACCGTTGGCGAAGCCGAGCGTGGTGTACGGCAGGCCGGTGGCGTCGCGCGCCATGCCCGGCGCGCTTTCGTCGTCGTAGCTGTCGGTGTGGCCCACGACCTTGCCCAGGATCGGGTTGCCGCGGCGCGGGTAGCCGGCGAAGGTCATGGTGTGGCTGTGGTCGGCGGTGACCACGATCAGCGTCTCGGCCGGGTCGGTGTGCAGCAGCGCGGCCTGTACCGCGTCGGCGAAGGCGATCGTCTCGTCCAGCGCGCGATACGCGTTGCCGGCGTGCAGCGCATGGTCGATGCGGCCGCCCTCGACCATCAGGAAGAAGCCGTTCGGGTTGCGCTTCAGCACTTCGATCGCGCTGGCCGTCATCTCGGCCAGGCTGGGTTCGCCGGCCTTGTCGTGAGGGCGCTCGTGCTCGTAGTTCATGTGCGAGGGCTCGAACAGGCCGAGCAGGCGCGGCGTGCGCGCCAAGTCCAGCGCCTTCAGCTGTGCCTCGTTCCACACGTACTTGCCGTCGGGATGCCGGGACGTCCATTCGCCGATCAGGTCGCGGCCGTCGAGGCGCTGGCCCACGCTGGTCGGGTATTCCGGGTCGTCCGCACCGGCCGGCATGAATTCGGTGCGGCCGCCGCCCATCGCCACGGTGAGGCCGCCGGCGACCGGGAAGTCGATCAGCTGCGCGGCGAAATCCTTGCAGCCGGCGGCCTTCGCCGCCTCGCTCAGGTCGGCGTCCACCTCCCAGTTGCGCTCGGGCAGGTGGCCGTAGGTGGCCGCCGGGGTGGCGTGGGTGATCCGCGTGGTGGTGATCGCGCCGGTGGCCATGCCGGCCGAGGCCGCCAGCTCCAGCGCGGTGACCAGTTCCTGGCCGCGGCTGCCGGCGCAGCCCTGCCGCTTCGGCACCTGCGACACGCCGATGTAGCCAGCGCGGGTCTTCACCCCGGTCATGATCGCGGTCATGGTGCCGGCCGAGTCGGGCGTCTGCTGGTCGGTCTCGTAGGTGCGGCTCAGTGCGCTGAACGGAAACTTCTCGAAGCTCAACCGGTAGCTCTCGCCATCCGTGCCGGCGCGCTCGCCGGCCAGCACATGCGCGGCGGCGATGGTGGGGATGCTCATGCCGTCGCCGAGGAACACGATCGCGTTCTTCGCGCGCTGGCCGTTCGCGTTCGCCTGCGCGGAAGCCAGCGCGGCCTGCGCCGCGCCGCTGCGGAACCACCACGACGCCGTCTCGCCCTGCGGCCGCTGGATCGCCGGCACCGCGATCGCGGCCGTCGACGTCGACGGCGCGGACAACGGCTGGCTGGCGCAGGCGCCGAGCAGGGACAGGCAGCTGCCCAGCAGGGCCGGACGGAGGCAGGACAGGGAACGGGGCATGCGGATCTTCTTCATGGGCGTCGCGTGAACAGCCACGCGAATCGCCCGCGATCCTAATCATGGCATGCGAACTTTCCGTGGCACCGGCGTGACCGGAGCCGACGCGCCATCGGCGCCGTACATCCTGCGATACGCCTCGCCCAGCTGCGCCTCCGCCCCGCCGTCCCGGTGCGCCTGCTCGAACACCTCGTTGATCTGCCGCTCGGCCGCGTGGAGGTGGCGCAGGAAGCTCCGGGTGCCATCCGACAGGCTGCTCTCGGCCATCCGCCGTTCCAGGACCGGGTCGGACGTTTCACCGGATTTTGGCTTGCGCTTGCTCATGCCGGATTGCAAGCAAGACACCTGCCATGGCTGTCCTCAGCTCGCCGGCACGCGCTCCATGCCTGCCGCGGCGGTCCGCCCCGCTGCCCGACCGCGGCGCAAACTGCCACTGCCGGTCGCCCATGGCAGGGCCGCGTCGCCGCCCCTTCACTGGTAGACGTGCAGCCGCCCGATCGTCCACGCGTGGTAGGACGCCAGCAGGCCGGGCACCGCGCAGTCGTCGTAGCGGCCCTCGCAGCGCTCGCGCAGTCCGCTCGACGCGGCGAAGTACGCGTCGGTCGGCACGCCGGCGGCCTCGAGCACCATGCTGGGCAGGAACGCAATGTCGAGCAGCGGGTACTGCGGCAGCGAAGGCCCGGCGAAGTTGCTTTTCAGCATGTAGTAGGTGAGGTAGTCGCGGTACGGCTGCAGCGCGGGCGGCAGTCGCCGCGGCAGGTCGCGGATCAGCCCGTTGAAGGAAGGCTGGTGGTCGCCGAAGTGCAGCAGCACGGTCGGCTGCGGGCGGTCGAGGAAGGCGCGCTCCAGCGCGCGCATGGCCAGGTCGGAGGCGTGCAGGCGTGCGAGGTAGGTGTCGAAGTTCAGCGCTGCATTCGCCGGCAGCCCGCGCAGCAGGTTGCGGTACGGACGCGGCAGCGTCGCCATCGGCTGGTGGTCGTGCGGGCCGTGCTGGTTCAGCGTCAGGATCATCAGGAACACCGGCTGCCCCGGTTTCTTCAACTTGTCGTAGAGGCGCCCGGCCGCCGCGAACATCTGCGCATCGCTCTCTTCCCATTCCTCCAGGCCCAGCTCGTCGGCGCCGTACAGGTGGTCGAAGCCGTAGGCCTGGTAGGCGTTGCGGCCGTTGATGAAGTCGGCGCTGGTCGGGTAGACGCCGATGGTGAGGTAGCCGAGCCGGCGCAGCTGCAGCGCCAGCGCGTCGCGCACGTTCGGCGCCAGCACGTACGGCGCGTACATGCCGCCGGGACCGAAGATGTCCTGCGGCATGCCGGTCAGCGCGGCGAACTCGCTGACCCAGGTCCCGCCGCCGAAGGTGTGCACGCGCAGCATGCCGTGCGCGCGGGTGCGCGCGTCGGGGCGGAACATCGCGACCCGGCACGCCGACACGTTGCAGGCGTCGTAGATCGACGGGTCGAAGGTGCTTTCCTCCAGCACCTGCACGATGTCCGGATACGGCGACATGCTGCCGGGCGCACCCTGCGCGGTGGCGCCCCAGTCCTGCTCGGCCACCGCGTCGTCGGCCATCGCCGGCAGTTCCACGTCGGCGTCGTGCAGGTTGACGAAGAAGTTGGTCAGCTGCGCGTCGTCGGACATCTTCTGCCACGCGTTGCGCGAGTGCACCCGCGCGAACGGCCCGCTGGGCAGCATGCACAGCCACAGCGCCAGCGCGCACGACGCGACGCCGCCGAGGCGCACGCCGGCGACACGCCGCGACCGCAGCCGCTCCAGCACGCGCCAGTCCCAGCACCACACCAGATACAGCAGCGGCGGCAGCAGCACGCCCAGGCCGATCCCCACCGTGTACAGGTGCGGATAATGGCGCAGCGTGTCGAGCAGGCTGCTGCGCACGTAGTAGATGAAGTCCGACGGCATCAGCTGCGAGTCGAGGTAGCGCAGCTTCAGCACCGCCACCGACTTCAGCAGCAGGAACAGCCCGCCGCCGACCAGCAGCGCCGTGGCGAACCGGCCGAACGCGAACAGCAGCATGCCGGACGTGCACAGCATCAGCCCGGCGATGAAGCCGCGCTGCAGCGGCTGCGGTTCCTGCCAGGCGGTGAGCGCGACACAACCGGCGAAGAAAGCCAGCGCGCTCAGCACCACCATACCTGCCCGCGTGGGGCGCAACGACATTCGACGCATGGCTGGAAAGTCCCCCCGTAGGACCGGTGTCACCGGAATGCCATCTTACGGTCTTGCCGCGGCAACGAAACGGCGCCGCGGGCAGGCCGTTCCACTGGCGTTGGGCTTGGCGTGGCGGATGGGGCGAAGGCCGCCCCCGGCGGCGACGAGCAAGCATCCGGTCACCCCGATCTGCTAGCTTTCGCGATCTGAGAGGTTGTGGCTTTTTCAACCTCTCAGACCGGCCACGAATGGCCGGACATGAAGCAGTCACGCCAGTGACTGGTTCATGTGAGCGAGTCCGGGCGGTACCGGACTCGCGACAGAAGACAGCCACAGGAAGTGGTTTCCTTCTCAAGCCCCCAACCCGCACGTCCCACGGAACCGCCATGTCGCTTCGCCTGACCCCGTTCACCGCCCCGCTGCTGCTCACCCTCGGCGCCGCCCTGCTCGCCGCCTGCTCCAGCCTGCCCTGGGCCGCCGGCAAGACGCCCGACGGCGCGCGCGCGAGCGTGGCGATCCTGGAAACCACCGACGTGCATGCGAACGTGCTCAGCTACGACTATTACAAGCTGAAGCCGGACCCCTCGCTCGGCTACGAGCGCACCGCCACGCTGATCCGCCGTGCCCGCGCCGAATTCCCCAACACCTTCCTGTTCGACAGCGGCGACACCATCCAGGGCAGCGTGCTGGCCGACTACCAGGCACTGGTGAAACCGGTGACCTGCGCGCAGGAGCTGGCCGTCTACCAGGCGATGGACGCGATGGGCTACGACGGCGGCACCGCCGGCAACCACGAGTTCAACTACGGCCTGCGCTTCCTGTCGCAGGTCACCGGCACCCCGATGAACGTGGACGGCGGCCACAGCGAGCGCTGCGCCGGCCCGCACTTCCCGCTGGTGCTGGCCAACGTCTACAGCGCGCGCGACGGCAAGCCGATCTTCAAGCCGTGGACGGTGGTGACCAGGCAGATCGAGGCGTACACGGCCGACGGCAGCAAGCTCAGCGTGCCGCTGAAGGTCGGCATCATCGGCTTCACCCCGCCGCCGATCATGGCCTGGGACAAGCAGAACCTGGAAGGCAAGGTCACCGTCAGCGGCGTGGTCGAGGCCGCGCAGAAGTACCTGCCGGAACTCGAGGCGCAGCATCCCGACCTGATCGTGGCGATCCTGCACGGCGGCCTGAATACCGCGCCGTACACCCCGGACATGGAAAACGCCGGCTGGTACCTGGCCGGCGTGCCCGGCATCGACGCGCTGCTGCTCGGCCACTCGCACGCCGAATTCCCCGGCCCGCGCTACGCCGGCCTGAAGGAGGTCGACGCCCAGCGCGGCCTGGTGCGCGGCGTGCCCGCGGTGATGGCGGACTTCTTCGGCAAGGACCTGGGCGTGATCCGGCTGGTACTGGACCGCAAGGACGGTCGCTGGGTGGTCGACCACGCAGAAAGCCGCAGCGAGGTGCGGCGCATTTGCGGCAAGCCGGGCGGCCCGAACAAGTCGGGCCCGCAAGCTGTCGGGTGCGTGCCGGCCGACCCGGCGATCGCGCCGCGGGTGCAGCTGGCGCACGAGGCCGCGATCGCCTACGTCAACACGCCGATCGGCGAAAGCTCCGTCCACATGAGCAGCCACTTCGCCGACGAGGGCAACATGACCGCGCTGGCGCCGGTCAACGCGGCCCAGGCCGACTACGTGCGCAGCGAACTGCCGCGCTCGCACCCCGAGCTGGCCGGCGTGCCGGTGCTGTCCGCCGCCGCCGCGTTCCGCACCGGCTTCGGCGGCCCCGACGACTACACCGACGTCGCGCCCGGCCCGCTCACCCTGCGCAGCGCCGCCGACCTGTACTTCTACCCGAACACGCTGACCGCGGTGAAGACCGACGGCACCGGCCTGAAAGCCTGGCTGGAAAAATCCGCCGAACGCTTCAACCGGATCGACCCGGCGAAGGCCGGCGAACAGGCACTGATCAACAGCCGCTTCACCGGCTACAACTTCGACCAGATCCAGGGCGGCATCCACTACGTCATCGACGTCTCGAAGCCGGTCGGCCAGCGCATCACCGCGCTGAGCTTCCAGGGCAAGCCAGTCGAACCGGCGCAGCCGTTCATCGTGGTCACCAACAACTACCGCGCCAGCGGCGGCGGCCACTTCCCCGGCCTCGACGGCGGCAACATCGTGCTGGCCGCCCCCGACGGCACCCGCGAAATCCTGGCCAGATGGCTGGAAAGCCACCAGCGGATCGGCACGAAGGACCTCGAACCGACCTCATGGCAGTTCGCCCCGCTGAAGACCCGCGGCCCGGTCGTGTTCACCGACGCCAGCGGCAAGCAGGCCGTGGCACGCGAGGCCGGCCTCGACAACATCCGCCAACTGAAAGACCACGGCGACGGCACGGCGACTTACGCAATCGACCTGTCGCGCTGAGAGGTGGCATCAGGAGGAATGGCAACGTCCGCTTTCGGCCCAGGCTGTGTGAAAACTCAAGATCGGTTCTGACGAGCACAAATATCGACCGTTTTTTGCCGTCTATGGCGAAATCCGAGTGTCTGGACATCTGCTCACTGCTCAGAATGCGACTCTCGCGAGCAACGCAAATAGTTTTCACACAGCCTGGACCCAAAGCGGACATCGCTCTTTCCATTTTTTCCCGAGGGTTAGGGAGAGTCGGCGCTCAATGAGCAAGAAGATCGCACTACTGTTAGTTTGCGCTCTGGTAGCGGTGGAGCCCGGTGCGAACGCCGATCCAGCTCTTCCAGCGGGCGTTTACCCAACTTTGTCGGCATATATGGGAAAAACGCTGAGCAGACTGCCAGAGGGATACATCTGTGCAATCTCCCCAGGCAATCACGATGTGAAGGGCTGTAGGGGATCAAGCTTGTCCAGAGTCGTAGACATGGGCCGGACATTTGGAATGTTCTACACGTCGTCCGCTCTATCCGAGTCCGGCTTTCTTTTTATTGCCGAGAAACATGGCGAGACGCTCTCCGTGAAGGAGTCCCGGCCATTCCATGTCGATGCAGGCGCCATGCGATATGGATGGGGTGTGGAAGATTTCGAAGCAGATTCAAGCGATTCCTTCCATTGGCAGACGACCTCCGGAAGCGCATCGATGCCGGACTCGGATGTGTACATATTTAAGCTAATTGACGGGCAATGGTTGCTGTCGGGTCATGATCACAGAACACTATCCAGATACTCCGATGGATCCATTGGCGACGGTAACAGCTACTCAATCAACTTTTTGACGCGCAAAGTTCGAATTGAATTTCGCCAAGACTGTAAACACGCAAAAGCGATTGAACGTCAGCTGGCGACACATCCTATCCCTTGGGCGTCCTTCGACCCTTCAGACCCTCTTCTGGATCCAGAGGCATATGGCGCGGTGTGGAACTAATGTAGGTACGCATCGTCGGTCAAGGATCGGAACTGGGTTCAGAGCGCGCTTTTCGGTGTGCGCAGCGGTTTAGAAAGCGCACTCCGATCCAAGTTTTGTAGGTCAATGTCTGCTTTTGGCCGAAGGCGGACTTGGTTATGATCGATCCGGCGGCAGGGTCTTCACTCACATTCGACGGGGTGGCACATGAGCATTAGAGCCAAACGGATGCTGATTTTGACTGTGATGCTTGCGACTGGAATGGGGCTCATGATTGCGATGGTTCATCGTTCGGCATCGGGATCGCTTATATCTTCTGGTGGACTTCTCGCAGGAGTATCTCTACTCCTAAACACTCATTTGTTTCTCAATAAGGTCGAGGACATTCCGGCCGCCGCGAAGTCGACTGGTTATGATCGTCGCAGCCATTTCTATTCTAGAGCGGCAGCCCTGCTTGTAGTTGCGGGCATTGTCATGGCCTTTATCGGTCACTAGCCTCCAGGCAAGCTGTGTATGTCCGCTTCTGGCCGGGAGCGGACTTGGGGTAACCAGTCTCGCATGGCGGGCGTAAGATCCGCCCTTATGGTTTCCAACCGCTCGCGGGGGGCTTATGGCTTACGAAGCTACACCAAGAAGGACGTCGACTCTGAGACCGCGAGTGCTTAGGGCGGGTGCATACGTCGGCCTACTGGTCTCCGGAGCGCTGGTATTTTTTCTGCCTTGGTTGCTCACTTCCCAGTTCTCGCTGAAGATAGCACCTGCGTGGGGCCTGGGTGACTTTGCATTTGCCTTTTGCGCGGCCGGCGCGTTGATTGGGATACTCATCGGTCGGCGCATGAAGCTGTGAGCATGCTTTAGCAACCTCAGCCTTCACGCATACACTTCCAGATGATTTTGTGTCTCCGCTTTCGACCCAAAGCGGATCACGCACGAGTTCTTTCAGTTCATCTGCTGGCCGCTTTTTTGGCTTCGGCGGGCACGTTTATCGAGTAAGTCACGGATGCGATCTTCCATCCGTCATTGGTAAGTACAGTCGACCAGATAATTCGGCCATGACCAATCTCTGCGTAATAGTCCCAGGAGACAGTCCCTACCTCACCATCGGTCTGGATGGATAGATTCTTGATCTGATCAGGGGGAGCTTGACCTCGCTATCCGCATCCTCTTTCGCGTTCGAGGACAATGTTCGTGGCACCTGCTGCCTGTTGGCGCCGGAAATCAACTCATACGACGCAGGAGCAAATGCGCCCACGAAAGGGACAGTTTCATTCAAAAAGTATCCAAATAGCTCCTTGCTCGACCACAGCCCTCGCCCTGAACCCGCCGCAGCGCCAGCGGCACCTCAGCGGATCAGCACGAACACCGTGACGATCGCCAGCAGCGCCAGCGGATACAGGCTGGCGCGGTCGAACAGGCGCGCGGCCTGGCGGCCGTCCAGCGTGCGCGTGAGCCCGATCGCCGGCGGCAGCAGCAAGCCGGCGCCGGCGGCGAGGATGGCGAGCTGGAACGGCCAGCCGCCCGCCAGCGGCGACAGGCGCGGCAGCAGCGCGCTGGCCAGCACGGTCAGGCCCAGGCTGATCGCCACCAGCACGCTGGCGGTGCGCAGGCCGAATACCAGCGGAATGGTGCGCGCGCCGATACGGCGGTCTTCCTCGATGTCGTTCCAGTCGGCCGGGATGTTCTGCCCGCCGATTTCCCACAGCATCAGCCAGACCAGCATCCCCAGCAGCCCCGACCACGGCGGCGCGGGGATCACCGCGAACACGGCGGCGACCGGGCCGGCCGACTTGACCAGGCCGCTGACCACGGTGCGCCACCAGGTGACCTTCAGCAGCTTGACGTAGAGCACCTCCAGCGCCGCCGCGGCGAACACGATCAGCAGGATCTTCGGGTTCAGCAGCCAGGTGCCGAGCACGGCCAGCGCGAACCAGCAGCCGAACCACGCCAGCGCGCCCTTCATGCTGATCAGGTTCTGCGCCAGCGGGTAGCGCATGGCGGACGCCTCCACCGCGTAGCCGGGGGTGATCCCGCCAGCGACCTTTTCCTGATCGTCCTTCACCCCGATCAGGTCGTTCAGCGCGTAGATGGCCGTATAGCCGGCCAGCGCGGTCGCCAGGCACAGCGCCAGTACCCGCCACGACGGGAAATGCCCCAGCCACAGCAGCGCGACGAAGCCGGGCATGGCGATGTCGAGCACGCCGTGGACGGAACGCGACAAGGCGAGGAAACGTCGCATGGAAGTCAGCCCTTCCTGGCGAAGCAGGCCATGTAGTTGATGTCGGCGCGGTCCGGCGCAACGCGGAAGCGGCGCGTCAGCGGGTTGTACATCAGGCTGTCCACCGCCTTGAACTCGAGCCCCGCCGCGCCGGCCCACGCGCGCATCTCCGCCGGCCGGATCAGCTTGCGGTAGTGGTGGGTGCCGCGTGGCAGCAGGCCGAGGATGTACTCGCCGGCCACGATGGCGAAGGCGAACGCCTTGAACGTGCGGTTGATGGTGGAGAAGAACGCCACGCCGCCCGGCTTGAGCAGGGCGGCGCAGGCGGCGATAACCTGCGCCGGCTGCGGCACGTGCTCGAGCATCTCCATGCAGGTGACCGCGTCGAAGCGGCCGGCTTCCTCGCGCGCGAGCGTTTCCGCATCGAGCTCGCGGTAATCGATGGCCAGCCCGCCGCGCTCGGCATGCTGGCGGGCGATGTCCAGCGACAATCGCGACAGGTCGATGCCGGTCACCTGTGCGCCGCTCCGGGCCAGCGCCTCGGCCAGGATGCCGCCGCCGCAGCCCACGTCGACGACGCGCGGCGCGCTCACGCCGATGCGGTCGGTGATGAAGCGCAGGCGCAGCTCGTTGATCGCGTGCAGCTGGCCCATCTTGCCGTGCGGGTCCCACCACAGCTGCGCGATGCGGTTGAAGTGGGCGATTTCCGCGGCATCAACGTTCGGCGATTCGGTCATGGTCTGTCGTGGTCCGGTCATGCAACGTCTGGATGGAAGCTTCGATTTCCGCGCGCGCGATGTCGTTGACGAACGTGCATTCGCCGACCGCCGCGGGCAGTGGCACGCGCTGCAGACCGTTGCGGTGTTCGACGCGATCGAGCAGCGATTGCCACATGAGTTCGGCGTCGAGCAGGGCGAGGTCGGGGGCGAGGCCGAGATGGTCGACCACGGCGAAGATCCGTTCGGCCGCGGCCGCGCCGAGCAGGCCTCGCCGCCGCGCGATCGCGGTCGACACCAGGATGTCCAGCAGCACCGCCTCGCCGTGCAGCAGGTCGTCCCCGTGGCGGGTTTCCAGGCCGTAGCTGAAGGTGTGGCCGAAGTCGACCTTGCGCGCCAGCTCTTCCTCGTGCAGGTTCGGCGCCAGCTCTTCGAGCATGCCGCCGATCGCGCGGTCGAGGATGTCGCCGCCGCGCGCGTCCTGGAACGCCGTCGCCAGCGAGGCCGCGCCGTGTTGCTCCAGCAGGCGGAACAGCGCGGCGTCCCTGATCACGGCCAGCTTGACGATCTCGCACAGGCCGTTGCGCAGGTGGCGCGGCGGCAAGGTGCGCAGCAGGCTGCGATCCAGCAGCACCCGGCGCGGCGGCTCGAAGTTGCCCAGGCGGTTCTTGTGGCCGTTGAAATTGATCCCGGTCTTGATTCCCACCGCGGCGTCGACGTAACCCATCAGCGTGGTCGGCACCTTGATGTGAGGCACGCTGCGGCGGTAGCTGGCCGCCGCGTAGCCGACCACGTCGGTCAGCACGCCGCCGCCGATGGCGATGACCGGCTCGTCGCGGCGATGGATCGGAAAGCCGTCCAGCTCGCGCAGCACCGAGAGCCAGGCCTCCAGCGTCTTGCCGCCCTCGCCGCCCGGCAGAGTGATGATGCGGGCATCGACCCGGTGCTGCGCGAAGTAGGCGCAGATGCGTGCGCCGTGATGCGCGTGCACGCAGGCGTCGACCACCACGAAACGGCGCCCGTCCTGCACGCGCCCCATCGACAGCAGCGCGTCGCTGCGCGGGTCGAACACGTCGGCCACGTTGAGCAGGTCGTACTCGATCCGGCGCGTGGCGCTGACCTGCCAGTGCGTGCCCGGCGCGGTGCTCATGCCACGTCCCGCCACGCCGAGCGCTGCGCCAGCACCTCGCGCGCGACGGCCTGGGCGCGGGCCAGGTCGTGGTGGCGCCAGTGGCCGCACTGGTCGACGCGCGCATACGGCACGGCGTCGGCCGCGAGCACGCCTTTCAGGATGGTTTCGAGCGCGTCCTCGATGACGGCACGCCGGCCTTCGCCGAGCAGGGTGAGATAGAAGCCGGTCTGGCAACCCATCACGCCGATGCCGACGAAATGCCGCGGCAACAGGCGCCCGTAGCCTTCGAGCAGGAAATGCTCGATCGAATGCAGTTCGGTGCTCGACAGGCAGGCGTCGGCGTTCGGCCGGCGCAGGCGCAGGTCGACGGTGTAGACGATGTCGCCCGCAGCTCCCGCATGGACGCCGCGCAGCTTGACGCTGGGCGCCTTCAGCCGGCGGTGGTCCAGTTCGCCGACGGTATCGCTCGACCAGCCCAGTGCCTCGAAGTCGATCATGGTGATTGCTCGGTGGAACGGCCGGGTGCGCTCATGCCGGCTGCGCGATCGCGGCCAGGTGGCGGTAGCTGTCGTCGAGGGCCTGCTGCCAGCCCTCGACGTGGTGGTAGAGCTCGACCGAGCCGAAGCCGTCGAAGCCGTGCGCGTTCAGCGCATCGAAACTCGCCGCCAGGTCCAGCGTGCCCTCGCCGGGAATCTCGTGGAAGTGCACGATGCCGGTGCGCGTGTTGGCGACCATCCGCTCGAACAGCGCCGGACCGCGCACGCCGCGCAGGTGGGCGACGATCGGCCAGGCCCGTTCGAGCACGTCGAAGCTCAGCCCCGGCACCGAGATCAGGTAGGTGAAGATCTCGTCGTCCAGCGGCGAAGCACCGGCGTACAGGCTGCCGTAATCGACCATGCCTGCCGGCCGGTCGATGCCGGCCTGCGCCAGCAGGGCGTCGATGCGCCGGCGCCGCGCCGGGTCGGGCGCGCGGTCGGCGAAGTACAGCGGATGGCGGCGATCCACCAGCAGGTAGTCCGCCGTCTCGGGAAAATAGACCAGGGTGCTGGCGGCATCCAGGTCGAAGCCCGCCACCGCATCGTCCCGCACGATCCTGAGGTTGCGGCCCTCGCGCGCATCGGAGATGTGCAGGTAGCGGGCGAACGGCGCCGCCTGCGCCAGCGCGCCGGTGTAGTCCGGTTCCGAGCAGTAGGCGTGGCAGATGTCGATGTGCAGCGCGAAGCGCGGCGAGCCGACCGCGCGGATCAGCGCCAGCCCCTGCGCCAGGGTCTCGATGTACATGCCGGGCTCGGGCTCGATCAGCAGCGTGATGTCCTCATCGTCGCGGATCTCGCGCAGGCATTCGCGGATGCTGTCGGCCAGCAGCTCGCCCGGATCGGCGGCCGCCTCGCGCACGTGCTCGTCGCGCAGGAAGCCGCTGCCGAAAGTGACCAGCTTCACGCCCAGCCGGCGGGCCACGCGGATGCCGCGCTTGACCAGGTCGATGCGGCGCTTGCGTCCGGCCACGTCCAGCGTCAGCAGCGACGGTTCGTGCGGCCGCGACGGGGTGAAGAAGTGCGAGGCGGTGGCTACGCAGGCCGGTACGATCCGCGCCGCGTCCAGCCGCGCGCGCACGGCATCGAGGTCGGCCTCGCCGAGGTTGAAGGGATTGAACTGGTCGCGGTGGAAGGACAGCTCGACCCCGGCGTAGCCGGCCCGGGCCACCGCGTCGATCGCCTCCAGAAACGGCAGATTGGTGAGGCCGAAGGTGCTGTAGCTGAGCTGGATCATGCCCGGAAGCCGTGGTGAGCAAGCGGTGGATGGATATCCCCCGCAGCGTGCGGGCGCGGCGCCACGCTTGCCATGACCCACGTCAAATCGCGCCCGCCGACGCCTGCGTACGGATGCCGCAGTGCGCTGCAGCCGGCGGCAAGAGCGCGCTGCCGGCGCGCTCGCACCGGTCACGGCAGGGCCACGGCGCCCCGCCGGGACGGAAGAAAGAGCAAGAGCGGACCCCGCCCCCCTGCGAGCAGGCAGGGAGTAACGCCGACGACGCCGAAACGCCGGCTGCTCAGTCGACCGGCGTGTTGCGGTAGGTGCCGACGTCGGCCGGTTGCACCGCAGCGGCCTGGTTCGACCACGACTGGCGGATGTAGCCGACCACCGCGGCGACGTCCTCGTCGTTCAGCTGCTGCGCGAACGGCGGCATCGAGTACGGCTGCGGGTTGCCGGCGGTGGCCGGGGCGAAGCCGCCGAGCAGCACGCTGCGGATCGCGTTGATGCCGGTCGGTTCGGTCACCGAGGTATTGCCGTCCAGCGGCGGGTAGGTGCCGGCCACGCCACGGCCGTCCTTGCCGTGGCAGTCGGCGCAGTGCTGCGCGTAGAGCTTGCCGCCCTGCGCGTGGCTGGCCGCCTGCACGAACGGAACCGCTGCCGCCGGCGCGCGCGGCGGCAGCGATTGCAGATAGACGGCCACCGCCTGCAGGTCGGCGTCGCGCAGGTGCTGGGTGCTCAGGCGCACCACGTCGGCCATCGGCCCGAACGCGGTGCCCTTGGCCGACTGGCCGGTCTTCAGCAGGTCGACGATGTCCTGCGCGCGCCAGCCGTCGAGGCCGCCGCCGGCCTGCGTGCTGAGGTCCGGCGCGTACCAGTCCAGCTGCGGGATCTGGCCGCCGGTGAGGTGGCGGTCCTGCTCGATGCCGCCCAGCGAATCGCGCGTGCTGTGGCATTCGTTGCAGTGGCCCAGGCCCTGCACCAGGTAGGCGCCGCGGTTCCACTGTTCGGACTTCGTCGGGTCGGGCCGGTACTCGCCCGGCTTGAAGTACAGCGCGCGCCACGCGACCAGGCTGCTGCGCACGTTGTAGGGAAACTCCAGCCCCAGCGCCGTGTCGGGCCGCTGCACCGGCGGCAGCGACTTCAGGTAGGCGAAGATCGCCAGCGCGTCGTCGCGGCTCACCTTGGTGAACGAGGTGTAGGAGAACACCGGGTACAGCAGTTCGCCCCGGCGGCCCTTGCCCTGATGCAATGCATTCCAGAAATCGTCGAAGCTCCACTGGCCGATGCCGGTGTCCGGATCGGGCGTGATGTTCGGCGCCGGCACGTCGCCGAACGGCGTGCCCAGCGAGCGGCCGCCGGCGTAGCGCTGGCCGTCGCGCGCGGTGTGGCAGGCAGCGCAATCGCCGGCCGTGGCCAGGTATTCGCCGCGCGCGATCAGCGCCGGGTCGCGCAGCGCGGCGGCATCCGCCTCGCGCTGCGCGGGCGAGGCGACCGGCTGGCCATGGCCGAGATACCACCAGCCCAGCACCGCCACCACCAGCAATGCCGGCACCCACCAGCCATGTCGCCGCCATGTCATCGATCCGCTCCGCTCTTGCCCATCACGCACCAGCCCGGCAACGGTTCGGTCTGCGCGCTGGCCGGTGCCGGATGCATGTCGGCCGGGGGCTCGTGGCTGGCCAGCCACGCCGACACGGCGGTGATGTCCGATTCGCGCATGCGATTGGCGACCACGCCCATGCAGTACGGCCCTTCGGCCGCGCGCTGGCGCGTGCGCCACGACACCAGCTGGGTGTCGAGATAGTCGTACGACAAGCCCATCAGGCCCGGCATCATCGGCTCCACGCCGGTGAGTCTGGCGCCGTGGCAGCTGATGCACGACGGTACGCCGCGGGTGGAGTCGCCGCGCAGCACCAGCTGCTCGCCGCGCCGCAGGGTGTCCGCGGACACCGCCGGCACCGGCAGTTTCCGGTACGGCACGTCCTGCTTCGCGAAGTAGCCGGCGATGTCGCGCAGGTACGCCGGGCCCAGCTGGCGCACCACGTATTCCATCGGTGCGTGCCGGCGCTGGCCGCTCTGGAAATATTCCAGCTGTTGCAGCAGATAACCCGCCGGCTTGCCGGCCAGGCGCGGGGTCGCCACGCTGTCCGCCGGACCCTCGCCGTGCGTGCCGTGGCAGCTGGTGCAGGCGGCCACGCGTTGCTGCATGGTGTCGGGTATCGCCGGGGCGGCGCCGGCCTGCGGCGGCGTGGCGGCCATCGGCGCATGGCCCATGCCGAGCGCAAGCAACGCAAAAGCCGCACGCAGCGCCTGTCTGCACAGCCGCCGGCGCAGTGAAACGAACCTGTTCATCCGGCGGATTGTAGGCCGGTCGACCGGCACCGGCCGGCGCCAACCGGCGTGCCGCGACAACCTGCCGCAGGTGCGGCGACCTGCGCCCGCCGCTTGAAAGTTGCAGATGCATCTGTTGACCGCAGTGCAACATCCGCCTTAAGGTCGAGCCCATGTCGCCGCTTTCCATGCCAGCACGCACGCACCTCGCCCCGGTCTTCGCCGGGCGTGCGCCGTTGCCGGCCGGCGGCGTCAACCGCCCCGCCACCACCACCACGACCACCATTACCACCCGGTCGGGGTGGGTGTCCGTGCGCGACTAGGTTCTTCACTACGCAACGGCCCCGCCCTCGACCGAGGCGGGCCGGTGCACTCCCCAAGCACACGCCGATCCGCCAGCGAGCACGGGCCTCACCAGGAGGTCATCGTGAACATCTGTGCGTCCCCACTTGCCGAGCTGCCGCCCGCATCCGGTTTCGCCGCGGCGGGCAGGCGGCGGCAGCGCGTGCTGGCCGTCGGCGTGATCGGCCCCGGCCGGGTCGGCAGTGCCTTGCTCGAACAGCTGCGCGCCGCGCAGCCGCGGCTGCTGCGCGACAGCGCGCTGGAACTGAAGCTCTGCGGCGTGGTGGCCAGCAAGCGCATGTGGCTGGACTGCGACGACGCCGAACTCAACAGTCGCCACGGCGGCGCGCAGATCTGGCGGCCGAACGACCTGGACACGTTCGCCGGGCACGTGCGCGGCAGCGATGGCCGGCATGCGCTGCTGATCGACTGCAGCGCGAACGACGAGGTGGCCGCACGCTACCCGCGCTGGCTGGCCGCCGGCCTGCACGTGGTGACCCCGAACAAGCTGGCCGGCAGCGGCCCGCTGTCGCGCTGGCAGGCGATCCGCACCGCCTGCGCCGGCGGCGCGCGCTTCCGCTACGAGGCCACCGTGTGCGCCGGCCTGCCGGTGGTGCAGACGCTGCGCGACCTGCTCGACACCGGCGACGATCTGCTCGCGGTCGACGGCATGTTCTCCGGCACGCTGGCCTGGCTGTGCAACCGCCACGACGGCCGCCAGCCGTTCTCCGCGCTGGTGCGCGAGGCGCATGCGCTGGGCTATACCGAGCCCGACCCGCGCGACGACCTGTCCGGGCTCGACGTGGCGCGCAAGCTGGTGATCCTGGCGCGCGAGGCCGGCCGGGCCCTGTCGCTGGAAGACGTCGACCTGCAAAGCCTGGTGCCGCCCGCACTGGCCGCGTTGCCGCTGGACGACTGCATGCGGCGGCTCGACGAACTCGATGCGCCGATGGCGGCGAAACTGGCCGAGGCGCGTGCCGAAGGCGGCGTGCTGCGCCACGTGGCGCAGCTGGACCGGCACGGCCGCGCCAGCGTACGGCTGCTGGTGCTGCCCGCCTCCCATGCGTTCGCGCACACCCGCCTCACCGACAACATCGTGCAGTTCAGCACCCGCCGCTACTGCGATAATCCGCTGATCGTGCAAGGCCCCGGCGCCGGCCCGGAGGTGACCGCCGCCGGCGTGTTCACCGACCTGCTGCGCATCGCCGAATCGCTGGAGGCGCGCGCATGAACTCCTCCCTGCTGGAACCCGTCATGGCCGCACCGCGCACTGCCAAACATCCACAAGTCGCCTGCGCGTTCGCGCCGGCCAGCGTCGGCAACGTCGGCGTCGGCTTCGACCTGCTCGGCCACAGCGTGGCCGGCGCCGGCGACCGCGCCGAAGTGCGCCGCATCGACGAGCCGGTGGTGCGCATTGCCGCCATCCGCGGCTGCGTCACCGACCTGCCCACCGACCCGCGCGCGAACACCGCCGGCACCGCGCTGCTTTCGCTGCGCAAGGCGCTCGGCTTGCGCCACGGGTTCGAGCTGACCCTGCACAAGGGCATCGCGCTGGGCTCGGGCATGGGCGGTTCGGCGGCCTCGTGCGTGGCCGCGCTGATCGCCGCCAACGCACTGCTGCCCAGGCCGCTGCCGCGCGAGGCGCTGTACGGCTTCGCGCTGGACGGCGAAGCGGTGGCCAGTGGCAGCCGCCACGGCGACAACCTCGGCTCGATGCTGCTCGGCGGCCTGGTGCTGGCCACCCACGAACGCCTGCTGCGCATCGAGGTGCCGGAGGCGTGGCACTGCGCGCTGGTGCATCCGCACGTGGTGCTGGAGACACGCACGGCGCGCGCGGCGCTGGCCGGCCACTACGCGCTGGGCGAGTTCGTGGCGCAGAGCGCGAACCTCGCCCTGGTGCTGGCCGGCTGCTGGCGCGGCGATGCTTCGCTGGTGCGCGAAGGCCTGAAGGACGTGCTGGTGGAACCGCGCCGCGCGCCACTGATCCCGAACTTTGCCCGCGTGAAGCAGGCCGCGCTCGACCACCGCGCGCTCGGCGCCAGCATCTCCGGCGCCGGCCCCAGCGTGTTCGGCTGGTACGACCACCGCGCCGACGCCGAGGCGGCCAGCATGGCGATGCGCGCCGCGTTCGCCGAGGGCGGGCTGGACAGCGACGCCTGGGTGTCGCCGATCGACGGACCCGCCGCCGCCTTGATCGCCTCGCTCGACGAGGCCTTGCCATGAACGCACGCCCTGCAGGAGCGCACCCTGTCCACAAGGGCCTTCCATCGGTCGTGCGCGATGCCTTTGCCGCACGCCAGGCAGAGCTCGCGCACAGGGTGCGCTCCCGCAGAGGTGGTGACCATGCGTGAACCACTGCGTTATCACAGCACGCGCAGCAGCACGGAAACCGTGCCGCTCGGCCAGGCGATCGCCGCCGGGCTGGCGCCGGACGGCGGCCTGTACGTGCCCGAAGCCCTGCCGCGACTCGACCCGGCCGCGTTCGATCCGCGCGGCAGGCTGGCCGACACTGCGGCCACCTTGCTGGCGCCGTTCTTCGCCGGCGACGTGCTGGCCGACGCACTGCCCGCGATCTGCGCCGAGGCGCTCAGCTTCGACACGCCGCTGCGCGCCCTGCCGGCGCATCCGCACGCGGCGATGCTGGAGCTGTTCCACGGTCCCACCTCGGCCTTCAAGGACATCGGCGCGCGCTTCCTCGCCGCCTGCCTGCGCCGGCTGCCGCGCCGCGATGCGCGGCCGCTGACCATCCTGGTCGCCACCTCCGGCGACACCGGCGCCGCGGTGGCCGCCGCGTTCCACCGCCAGCCGAACGTGCGCGTGGTGATCCTGTATCCGGACGGCCTGGTCTCGCCGCGCCAGGCACACCAGCTCGGCTGCTTCGGCGACAACGTGACCGCGCTGCGCGTGGCCGGCCGCTTCGACGACTGCCAGCGCATGGTCAAGGCCGCGCTCAACGACGCGGCACTGCAGGCGGATGCGCCGCTGTCCTCGGCCAACAGCATCAGCCTCGGCCGCCTGCTGCCGCAGATGAGCTACTACGCGCACGCCGCGCTGGGCTGGTGGCGCGAACACGGCACGCCGCTCAACTTCATCGTGCCCACCGGCAATCTCGGCAACGCGCTGGCCTGCCTGTGGGTGCGCGAACTGGGCCTGCCGGTCGGCGAGGTGCGGCTGGCCTGCAACGCGAACGCCACCCTGCCCGAGTTCTTCGCCGGCGCCGACTATCGCCCGCGCGAAGCCATCGCCACTCTCGCCAACGCAATGGACGTCGGCGCGCCCAGCAACTTCGAGCGGCTGCGCTGGACCTTCCCGAATGAATCCGCGTTGCGCCAGCTGCTGCAAGCGCACAGCGTGGACGACGCCACCATCCGCCACACCATCGCCGCTCACGCCCGCGAGCACGGCGAGCTGTTCTGTCCGCACACCGCCACCGCAATGCACCTGCTCGACCGCCTGCGCGCGGAGGGCGACACGGCGCCATGGGCGGTGGTCGCCACCGCGCATCCGGCCAAGTTCGAGAACGTGGTGGCGCCACTGCTCGACCACCCGCTCGCCGTGCCCCCCGCGCTGGCCGCGATGCTGGCACGCGGCGCCAGCGCCGAACCGCTGGCGGCCAGCGAGATCGCCCTGCGGAGCCGGCTGCTGCTCTCGTGAAATATTCCGCGTCTCGCCCGGCAAGAACGTCTGGACATCTGGACGTCCAAAGCAGGCCGATCGACGATTTCAAACGAAACTGTTGACGCCGCCGCACGAAGTGCCCTAAGGTCGGTCACATGTCGCAGCGCAGCAACCATTGCCGCATCGCCGAAATGAACCGTCTCGCGACGGTCGACGGCCTGCTGCAGCTCGGCGGCACGCTCCTTATTACCCTCGTACTCGTACTCCTTATTACCAACGGAGGTGCGGGCTGAGGGCATGTGTCCAGGTAGATAAGAAAACCTGAAAACACCCGAAGAACCCCGCACCCGGTAACGGATGCGGGGTTTTTTTGTGCCTTCGGCGCCGCCCACAGCGGAGCCATGATGAAAACCCCCGACCAGCACAGCAGCCCCGCCAGCGACGACGACGTAGTCGCCGGGCGCGTGCGCATCTTCGACACCAGCCTGCGCGACGGCGAGCAGGCGCCCGGCTTCTCGATGGACCGGCACGCCAAGCTGCGCATGGCGCAGCAGCTCGAGGCGCTCGGCGTGGACGTGCTCGAAGCGGGCTTCCCGCAGGCCTCGCCGGACGATTTTGCTGCAGTCGCGGAAATCGCCGGGGCGCTGAAAAGCACCACGGTGTGCGCGCTGGCACGCTGCCAGGACGGCGACATCGACAGCGCCGCCCGCGCGCTAGCGACGGCCCGCCATTCGCGCATCCACCTGTTCCTGTCGACCAGCCCGCTGCATCGCGAGCACAAGCTGGGCATGAGCAGGGCGCAGGTGCTGGACACCGCGGTGCGCGCGATCGAACGCGCCCGCGGGCTGTGCCACGAGGTGGAGTTCTCCGCCGAGGATGCCTTGCGTACCGAGCCCGAATTCCTCGCCGAGGTGTTCAGCGCCGCGGTCGCCGCCGGCGCCAGCACGCTGAACGCGCCGGACACGGTGGGCTACACCACGCCGACCGAGATCGCCGAACTGTTCGAGTATCTGCGCCGGCATGTCGTGGGCGCGGAGCGGGTGGTGTTCTCCAGCCACTGCCACGACGACCTGGGGCTCGCGGTGGCGAACAGCCTGGCCGCGGTGGGCGCCGGCGCGCGCCAGGTGGAATGCACCATCAACGGCATCGGCGAGCGCGCCGGCAACGCCGCGCTGGAGGAGGTGGTGATGGCGCTGAAGGTGCGCGCGCCGCACTTCGGCGTGGATACCCGCATCGACACCCGCCAGCTGTATCCCGCCTCGCGCCTGCTGACCGAGCTGACCGGCCAGGCGGTACCGCGCAACAAGGCGATCGTGGGCGCCAACGCGTTCGCGCACGAGTCGGGCATCCACCAGCACGGCATGCTGAGGCACCGCGGCACCTACGAGATCATGCGGCCGCAGGACGTCGGCATCGCCGAAACCCGCCTGGTGATGGGCAAGCACTCCGGCCGCGCCGCGCTGCGCCAGCGCCTGCAGGCGCTGGGCCACGCGCCGGACGACGCCGCGCTGGACGAGATCTTCGCGCGCTTCAAGACGCTGGCCGACCACGGCCGCGAGCTGCACGACGAGGACCTGGAAGCGCTGGCGCTGGGCCGCGACCCGCACGCCGGCGGCCCGTGGCGCCTGGTGCAGCTGCACGCCAGCTCGCACCTCGGCGGCAGCGCCTCGGCCTCGGTGAAGCTGGCCCACGACGACGGCCACGAGGTCGGCGAGGCGGCGATCGGCGACGGCCCGGTCGACGCGGTGCTGCGCGCGATCGAGCGCGCCACCGGCACGCCGCTGGCGCTCACCCGCTTCCAGATCGATGCGCTCGGCGAAGGCGCCGACGCCCTGGGCCACGCCCAGCTGAGCGCGCGCCACGCCGCGCGCGACTGGCGCGGCCACGGCAGCAGCACCGACATCGTCGAGGCCGCCGCGCTGGCCGCGCTGGTCATCGTCAACCGGATCGCGCAGCACCCGCCGCACGAGCAAGCCCCGTCCATTGAAGAGCGTGGTCAGGGAAGGCCGCTTGCCGATCCTCGCGCGCAGGGACGCCCGCACAAGGAGATCACCGCATGAACACCCCATTCCTGTGGCACAACGGTCGCATCAAGCCGTGGGCCGAGGCCAACGTCCACGTCAGCACGCACGCGCTGCATTACGGCTCCTCCGTGTTCGAGGGCGAGCGCGTGTACGCCACGCCGCGCGGCCCGGCCTACTTCCGCCTGGCCGACCACACCCGCCGCCTGTTCGAGTCGGCGCGCGTCTACGAGATCGAGGTCGGCTACAGCGAGGACGAGATCAACGCCGCCTGCCTGGAGCTGATCCGCGCCAACGCGATGCCGTCGGCCTACGTGCGGCCGATCGTGTTCCGCGGCGCCGGCGGGCTGGGCGTGCTGGCGAAGGACGGCGCGCCGGTGGAGGTGGCGATCATCGCGCTGAACTGGGGTGCGTACCTGGGCGAGGCGGCCGAGCGCGGCGCCGACATCTGCGTGTCGTCGTGGAACCGTCCCGCGCCGAACACCATCCCGAGCTGGGCCAAGGCCGGCGGCAACTATCTGTCCAGCCAGCTGATCGGGCTGGAGGCGCGCCGCAACGGCTACGACGAGGGCATCGCGCTGGGCCACGGCGGCCTGCTCAGCGAAGGCGCCGGTGAGAACCTGTTCCTGGTGAAGAACGGCCGGCTGCTCACGCCGCCGTCCAGCGCCGGCATCCTGGCCGGGATCACCCGCGACAGCGTGCTCGCGCTGGCCGCCGGCCTCGGCATCGCGGTGGAGGAGCGCGAGCTGCCGCGCGAGGCGCTGTACTCGGCCGACGAGGTGTTCATGACCGGCACCGCCGCCGAGATCACCCCGGTGCGTTCGGTCGACCGCAAGGCGGTCGGCAAGGGCACGCCCGGCCCGGTCACGCAGCAGCTGCGGCAGGCGTTCTTCGGATTGTTCGATGGCCGTACCGAGGATCGCCACGGCTGGCTGAGTGTCGTCAATGCGGTCGTCCCTGACCGCGAAGATCAAGAACCGGCCATCCATGGCCGGACTCCTCATCAACAGCCTGCCCCCATGGAGGCATCGGCATGAGTGCGCGGACCCTGTTCGAGAAAGTCTGGGACGCCCACGTGGTCGTCGCCGAAACCATCGACACGCCCGCGGTGCTCTACGTCGACCTGCACCTGGTGCACGAGGTCACCTCGCCGCAGGCGTTCAGCGAACTGCGCGAGCGTGGACTGAGCCTGCGCCGGCCCGACCGCATGCTGGCCACGCTGGATCATTCCACCCCGACCCTGCCGGCCAACGCCGACGGCAGCCGTCCGTACGCGAACGCCGAGGCGCAGGCGCAGGTGGCGCAGCTGGAAAGCAACTGCCGCGAGTTCGGCGTCGAGCTGCACGGCTGGAACAGCGCCGAGCGCGGCATCGTGCACGTGATCGGCCCGGAGCTGGGCGCGACGCAGCCGGGCATGACCATCGTCTGCGGCGACAGCCACACCTCCACCCACGGCGCGTTCGGCGCGCTGGCGTTCGGCATCGGCACCACCGAGGTCGGCCACGTGATGGCCACGCAATGCCTGCTGCAGCGCAAGCCGAGGACCATGGCGATCCACGTGGACGGCCAGCTGCCGCCGGGCGTGGGCGCGAAGGACCTGATCCTGCACATCATCGGCACGATCGGCGTCGATGGCGGTACCGGCCACGTGCTGGAGTACCGCGGCGCGGCGATCGAGGCGCTGTCGATGGACGAGCGCATGACCGTCTGCAACATGTCGATCGAGGCCGGCGCGCGCGCCGGCATGATCGCGCCGGACGAGACCACGTTCGCCTGGCTGGAAGGCCGCATGCGCGCACCGCAGGGCGCGCCGTGGGACGCGGCGGTGGCGAAGTGGCGCACGCTGAAGAGCGACGACGGCGCGCGCTACGACCGCGAGGTGCGCATCGACGCCGCCGCGGTGAAACCCACCGTCACCTACGGCACCCACCCCGGCATGGCGATCGCCATGGACGCGCCGGTGCCGGCGGCGACGAACGCGCAGGAACGCCGCGCACTCGACTACATGCAAAGCCGCCCCGGCCAGCCGATGCAGGGCACGCCGGTCGACGTGGTGTTCGTCGGCAGCTGCACCAACTCGCGCCTGTCCGACCTGCGCGAAGTGGCGCGCGTGCTGCGCGGCCGACGCGTCGCCGACGGCGTGCGCATGCTGGTGGTGCCCGGCTCCGAGGCGGTGCGCCGCGACGCGGAGCGCGAAGGCCTACACCGGGTGTTCCTTGCCGCCGGCGCCGAGTGGCGCGTGCCCGGCTGCTCGATGTGCATCGCGATGAACGGCGACCTGGCGCAGCCGGGCCAGCTCGTCGTCTCCACCTCCAACCGCAACTTCGAGGGCCGCCAGGGCAAGGGCGCGCGCACCGTGCTGGCCAGCCCGGCCACCGCCGCCGCGAGCGCCGTCGCCGGGCGCATCGCCGACCCGCGCGAGTACCTGGCGGAGGTGGCGGCATGAAAGCCGACCGATTCGCTGGCCGCCCTCCCCTGCTGGCAGGGGAGGGCCGGGGTGGGGTCGCTCTTGCCCCCAGCTCCAGAGCTTTACCCCCTCCCAACCTCCCCCTGCACGCAGGGGGAGGAGCAAGGCGCGCTTCGTTGCACTTCCCTGCGAGCACCCGCCCCTCACCTCAATCCTCTCCCCATAGGGGAGAGGAGGCCAACGCAAGAAGCGAGGAATTTCATTGATGCACCCCATCACCCGCCTCCACTCGCGCACCGCCGTACTGGCCGACGAGAACATCGACACCGACCGCATCATCCCGGCGCGCTTCCTCACCACCACCACCCGCGACGGGCTGGGCAGGCTGTGTTTCCACGACTGGCGCTACCAGCCCGACGGCAGCGACAACCCCGTCTTCCCGCTGAACCGGCCGGAAGCGCGCGGCTGCGCGATCCTCGTCGCCGGAAACAACTTCGGCTGCGGCTCCTCGCGCGAGCACGCGCCGTGGGCCTTGCTGGATTACGGCATCCAGGCGGTGCTGTGCAGCGAGATCGCGGACATCTTCCGCGGCAACGCGCTGAAGAACGGCCTGCTCGCCATCGTCATCGACGAGCGGGAGCACCGCTGGCTGCTCAGGCACCCCGGCATCGAGCTGGCGATCGACGTGCGCGAGCAGTACATCGCACTGCCCGACGGCGGCCGCATCCCGTTCCGCCTGGAACCGTTCGCGCTGCACTGCCTGCTCCACGGCGTCGACCAGCTCGGCTACCTGCTGCAGCAGGGTGAGGCCATCCATCGGTACGAACAACAGGAGCAAGCGGCATGAAGGCACGCATCGTTACCCTGCCCGGCGACGGCGTCGGCCCCGAGGTCACCGCCGCCGCGGTGGCCGTGTTGAAAACCGTGGCCGCGCGCTATGAGCACGTGTTCGCGTTCGAGCAGCAGCTGATCGGCGGCATCGCGATCGACGCCACCGGCGAACCGCTGCCGGCCGCCGCGCTGGCGGCGTGCCAGTCCGCCGATGCGGTGCTGCTGGGTGCCGTCGGCGGTCCGCAGTGGTCCGATCCGAACGCACTGGTGCGGCCCGAACAGGGCCTGCTGGCGCTGCGCGCCGCGCTCGGCGTGTACGCGAACCTGCGCCCGCTGCAGGTGCATCCGGCGCTGGCCAACCTGTCGCCGCTGAAGAACGACAAGCTGAAGCACGTCGACGTGCTGTTCGTGCGCGAGCTCACCGGCGGCGCCTATTTCGGCGCGAAGACGCGCAGCGCCGACGCCGCCACCGACGAGTGCAGATACACCGTGGTCGAGATCGAGCGCGTGGTGCGCCGTGCATTCGATCTGGCGCGCGACCGCCGTCATCACGTCACTTCGGTCGACAAGGCGAACGTGCTGGAAACCTCGCGGCTGTGGCGCAGCACGGTGCAGCGCATCGCCGCCGACTACCCCGACGTGAAGCTCGAACACCAGCTGGTCGACTCGATGGCGATGCTGCTGCTGACCCGGCCGAACCGCTACGACGTGGTGGTCACCGAGAACCTGTTCGGCGACATCCTCACCGACGAGGCCGCCGCGCTGGCCGGCTCGCTCGGCCTGCTGCCGTCGGCCTCGCTGGGCGACGGCCGGCGCGGGCTGTACGAGCCGATCCACGGCTCGGCGCCGGACATCGCCGGGCAGGGCGTGGCCAACCCGGTCGGCGCGATCCTCTCCGCCGCGCTGCTGCTGCGCCATTCGCTGGGCCTGGAAGCGGAGGCGGTCGCGGTGGAGTCGGCCGTCGAGCAGGTGCTGCGGCACGGCCCGCACAGCCGCGACATCGGCGGCAGCGCCGGCACCGACGAGGTGCGCGATGCGGTGATCGCCGCGATCGACGACCACGCCGACACCGCCGCTGCGTTCTTCGCCGGAGCGCGCGCATGCGGCTGATCCGGCCAGCTTTCCCCGGCGGGCACACGGACGTGTCCGCCCTTTTTGCCGCCCCCTGCGCGTCTTCGGCGCCGGACGGTTCGTGCCCGCCGCGATGGCGCCGACTCCCGTTCCGTCCCGCCACCTCCCTGGCGCGCAGGGGGCGCTCTTCTTCCTTTCGGTCAGCTCCACCGCAAGCACTCGCCCCTCATCCGCCCCTTCGGGGCACCTTCATTCGGGCCATCCCCGGCCCTCACCCTGCGGGCGGCTGGCGCCGTGCAAATCGGCTTTCCTGCCGATTTGTCCCCCCGTCAAGGGACTTTGTCCTTCGGAGCTTTCCCCATGCGCAGTGACCTGATCAAGAGCGGCCCGGACCGCGCCCCCGCTCGCGCTATGCTGCGCGCCACCGGCCTGGACGATGCGGCGCTGAAGAAGCCGCTGGTGGCGGTGGTGCACACCTGGTCGGACGTGTCGCCATGCAACCTCAACCTGCGCGAGCTGGCGCAGGCGGCGATGGCAGGCGTGCGCGCCGCCGGCGGCACGCCGGTGGAGTTCAACACCATCGCGGTCACCGACGGCATCGCCATGGGCACGCCGGGCATGCGCTATTCGCTGGTCAGCCGCGAGGTGATCACCGACTCGATCGAGGCGGCGGTGGAAGGCCACCTGTGCGACGCCATGGTGGTGCTGTGCGGCTGCGACAAGACCATTCCCGCCGCAGCGATGGCGATGGCGCGGCTGGACATCCCCGCGGTGGCGCTCTACGGCGGCACCATCGCGCACGGCCTGCACAGGAACCGGCCGATCACCATCCAGCAGGTGTTCGAGGCGGTGGGCGCGCACGGCGCCGGCACCATCGACGACGCCGAGCTGCGCCAGGTGGAGTGCGACGCCTGCGGCGGCGCCGGCGCCTGCGGCGGCCAGTTCACCGCCAACACCATGGCGATGGTGCTGACCACGCTGGGGCTGTCGCCGATGGGGCTGAACGACATTCCCGCCACCCACCCGGACAAGCTCGCCGCCGCTCGCCGCTGCGGCGAGCTGGTGATGGATTGCCTGCGCGAGGGCCGCACGCCGCGTGCCCTGATCAGCCGCACCGCGATGCACAACGCCGCGCGCATGGTCGCGGCCACCGCCGGCTCCACCAACGCGGTGCTGCACCTGCTCGCGATCGCCCGCGAGGCCGGCGTGGAATGGTCGCTGGAGGATTTCCAGCCGGCCACCGAAAGCACCCCGGTGATCGCCGACCTGCTGCCCGGCGGCCGCTACACCGCGGTGGAGATGTTCGACGCCGGCGGCGCCGCGCGCGTGGCGCAAGAGCTGATCGCCGCCGGCATGCTGGAGGACGCCGCCACCGTCACCGGCCGCAGCCTGTTCGCCGAAACCGCCGCGGCGCCGCGCGTCGCGCAGCAGCGGGTGATCCATCCGGTCGTCGCACCGCTGAAGCCGCGCGGCGGCTACTCCATCCTCTACGGCAACCTGGCGCCGGACGGCTGCATCCTGAAGATCCCCGGCAAGCACAGCGCCGGCCACGGCGGCACCCGCTTCGAGGGCAGCGCCCGCGTGTTCGAGAGCGAGGAGGCCGCCTTCGCCGCCGTGCAGGAAGGCCGCATCGCGAAGGGCGACGTGGTGGTGATCCGCAACGAAGGCCCGGCCGGCGGCCCCGGCATGCGCGAGATGCTCGGCGTCACCGCCGCGCTGATCGGCCGCGGCCTCGGCGACGACGTGGCGCTGATCACCGACGGTCGTTTCTCTGGCGCTACCCACGGCTTCATGGTCGGCCACATCGCCCCGGAAGCCGCCCGCGGCGGCCCGATCGCGCTGCTCGCCGACGGTGACCGCATCCGCATCGACGCGCTCGCCCGCGAAATGTCCACCGACGCCGACCTCGCCGCGCGCCGCGCGCGGTGGCAACCGCCGGCGCCGAAAGTCAGCCGCGGCGTGCTGGCCAAGTTCGCCCTGCTGGTGGGCTCGGCTTCCGACGGCGCCACCACGCAACCCGCCAACCCCGCCCCACGCCCTACCACCACCGCATCCAACCAGGGAGTCACCGCATGAGCCACCACACCCTCGCCTCATCCCGCATCGCCGTGCTCGGCTACGGCAGCCAGGGCCGCGCGCACGCGCTCAACCTGCGCGACTCCGGCCTCGACGTCGTGGTCGGCCTGCGCCCGAACGGCCCGACCTGGCACAAGGCCAAGGCCGACGGCTTCACTGTCGCCGAACCGGCCGAGGCGGTGAAGGGCGCCGACCTGGTCGCCGTGCTCACCCCCGACATGGTGCAGCCCGCGCTGTACAAGGAAGCGATCGAGCCGAACCTCAAACCCGGTGCGGCACTCCTGTTCGCGCACGGCTTCAACGTGCACTTCGGACAGATCACGCCGCGCGCGGACATCGACGTGATCCTGGTCGCGCCGAAAGGTCCCGGCGCGCTGGTGCGCAGCGAGTACGAGCGCGGCCGCGGCGTGCCGTGCATCTGGGCCGTGCACCAGGACGTCAGCGGCCACGCCGAGGCGAAGACGAAGGGCTACGCCGACGGCATCGGCGGCAGCCGCGCGATGCTCATCCAGACCGACTTCAAGGAAGAGACCGAGACGGATCTGTTCGGCGAACAGGCGGTGCTGTGCGGCGGCGCCAGCGAGCTGGTGACCAAGGGCTTCGAGACCCTGGTCGAGGCCGGCTACCAGCCGGAGATCGCCTATTACGAGGTGATGCACGAGCTGAAACTGATCGTCGACCTGTTCTACGAGGGCGGCCTGGCCAAGATGCTGCAGTTCGTCTCCGAGACCGCGCAGTACGGCGACTACGTCAGCGGCCCGCGCATCGTCGATGCCGGCACCAAGGCGCGCATGAAGGGGGTGCTCAGCGACATCCAGGACGGCACCTTCGCGAAGAACTGGATCGCCGAATACCAGGCCGGCCTGCCGAACTACAAGCGCCTGAAGCAGGCCGACCTCGAGCATCCGATCGAGGTGGTCGGCGCGAAGCTGCGCGCACGGATGCCGTGGCTGCAGCCGAACACGCCGCCCGCCGCCGTCGCGCCGTTGAAGAAGGCCGGCTGACGCTCCCTGGCTCCTCCCCCTGCAATGCAGGGGGAGGTTGGGAGGGGGTGACGCTTTTGACTTTTTACGGGCAAGAGCGACCCCTCCCCAACCCTCCCCTGCTGCGCAGGGGAGGGAGCACGACACCGAACTTGTGGGGATTTTCTTTGTGAATGCACAAGCACTGAAAGCCGAGACCACGACCGACCGGCACCCGCTGGCCGGCCACAGCATGAGCGGCGCCGAAGTGATCGTGCAGATACTCGCCGACGAGGGCGTCGACGTTCTGTTCGGCTACTCCGGTGGCGCGATCCTGCCGGTGTACGACGCGGTGTTCCGCTACAACGCCGGACACCCGTGCGCCGACGGCAGCGAACCGATGCCGTTGATCGTGCCGGCCAACGAGCAGGGCGCCGGCTTCATGGCGGCCGGCTACGCGCGCGCCTCCGGCAAGATCGGCGTGGCCATCGTCACCTCCGGCCCCGGCGCCACCAACATGGTCACGCCGGTACGCGACTCGATGGCCGATTCGATCCCGCTGGTGGTGATCTGCGGCCAGGTGGGCACCGCCGCGATCGGCAGCGACGCGTTCCAGGAGGCGCCGGTCAGCAACATCATGGGCGCCTGCGCCAAGCACGTGTTCCTGGTCACCGACGCGACGCAGCTGGAAGCGATCGTGCGTACCGCGTTCAGCCTGGCACGCAGCGGCCGGCCCGGTCCGGTGGTGGTGGACGTGCCCAAGGACGTGCAGAACACCGCGCTGGCCTGGCGCGGCGGCGGCGAGCTGGCGCTGGCCGGCTACCGCACGCGGCTGCGTGCGGTGGAGCAGTCGACGCTGAGCGACGCCGACTGCGCGACGTTCTTCCACGCACTGGTGCGGGCGCGGCGCCCGCTGATCTACGCCGGCGGCGGCGTGATCGCGGCGGAAGCGTCGGCCGCGCTGCGCGCCTTCGTCGACGCTTTCGGGCTGCCGGTCGCCACCACCCTGATGGGCCTGGGCGGCTTCGACAGCACCGACCCGCTGGCGCTGCACCTGCTCGGCATGCACGGCACCGCCTACGCGAACTACGCGGTGGAGGACTGCGACTTCGTGCTGGCGTTGGGCGCGCGCTTCGACGACCGCGTGGCCGGCGTACCGGACAAGTTCGCGCCGCGCGCGAAGTTCATCGCGCAGGTCGACATCGACCCGGCCGAGATCGGCAAGGTGAAGGCGGTCGACTGGCAGCACGTGGGGCCGCTGGTGCGCGCGCTGGAACGGCTCACCGCGTACGGCCGCGCGCACGGCCTGCGCCCCGAGCTGGACGCCTGGCATGCGCACGTGACGGAACTGAAACGCGTGCACGCGATGGCCTACGACCGCGCCAGCGCACTGATCCAGCCGTACGCAGTGATCGAGGCGATCAACCGCCACACACGGGGCCATGCCATCGTCAGCACCGGCGTCGGCCAGCACCAGATGTGGGCGGCGCAGTATTTCGACTTTCGCGCGCCACGGCATTGGCTCACCTCCGGCTCGATGGGCACGATGGGCTTCGGCCTGCCGGCGGCGATCGGCGCGCAATTCGCGCGGCGCGACAAGCTGGTGATCGACATCGACGGCGACGCCAGCATCCGCATGAACCTCGGCGAGCTGGAAACCGTCACCACCTACGAGCTGCCGATCAAGGTGGTGGTGCTGAACAACGTCGGCGACGGCATGGTGCGGCAGTGGCAGAAGCTGTACTTCAAGGGCCGCTTCGCGGCGTCGGACAAGAGCCTGCACAAGAAGGACTTCGTGCGCGCCGCGCAGGCCGACGGCTTCGGCTGGGCGCGGCGGCTGGAACGCGTGGACGAGCTGGAGGCGACGATTGCCGACTTCCTCGCCTACCCCGGCCCGGCCTTCCTGGAAGTGATGATCGACCCGGAGGCCGGCGTATATCCGATGGTCGGCCCCGGCGCCAGCTACGCGCAGATGATCACCGGCGACTTCATTCCCTCGCGCGCGGCGGCGGCCGCGGGCGAGGGCGAGGGCGCGACGTCACACATGTTCTGAGCTTTGGACCTTCCCCTTCTCCGTCCGGGAGGAGGTGGCCCCCAAGGGCCGGTGAGGGTACGGGCGGGCGTCAGCGCCTCGCTTCGCCCGTACCCTCACCCGCCTGTCGGCACCCTCTCCCGAAGGGAGGGGGACTCACCCACGGAGTCCCGTCATGAACCACACCTTGTCCATCCTGTTACAGAACGAAGCCGGCGCGCTGGTGCGCGTGGCCGGGCTGTTCGCCGCGCGCGGCTACAACATCGACACGCTGACCGTGGCGGCCACGCACGATCCCGCCGTCTCGCGGCTCACGCTGAGCCTGCAATGCGACGACGCGGCGCTCGGCCAGATCCTGCAGCAGACGCGCAAGCTGGTCGACGTGCTGCAGGTGGCGCATCCGGCTGCCGCGCTCGCGGCATGAACGCCGTCGCCCCGCTCGTCGACGACGATCACGCCGACCTGCTGGCGCAGATCCGTGCCGCGCGCGTCTACGAGGTGGCGCAGGTCTCCGCGCTGGAACCGGCGCCGCTGCTCGGCGAGCGGCTGGGCCGGCCGGTGCTGCTGAAGCGCGAGGACCAGCAAAGCGTGTTCTCGTTCAAGCTGCGCGGCGCGTACAACCGCATGGTGCAGCTGGACGCGGCGCAGCGCGCGCGCGGCGTGGTCGCCGCTTCCGCCGGCAACCACGCGCAGGGCGTGGCGCTGGCCGCGGCGAAGCTGGGCATCCGCGCCACCATCGTGATGCCGGTGACCGCACCGCAGCTGAAGGTGGACGCGGTGCGCCGCTTCGGCGGGGCGATGGTGGACGTCGTGCTGGCCGGCGATTCCTACAGCGACGCACAGGCGGCGGCCGCGCAGCTGCAGGCCGAACGCGGCGCAGTGTTCGTGCACCCGTTCGACGACCCGGCGGTGATCGCCGGCCAGGGCACGGTGGCGCTGGAGATCCTGCTCCAGCACCCGGGCCCGCTGGAGGCGGTGTTCGTGCCGGTCGGCGGCGGCGGCCTCGCCGCCGGCGTGGCCGCGTGCATCAAGGCGCTGCGGCCCGCGGTACGGGTGATCGGCGTGCAGGCGGCGGACTCGGACGCGATGGCGCGCTCGCTCGACGCCGGCGAGCGTGTCGTGTTGGACGAGGTCGGCCTGTTCGCCGACGGCACCGCGGTGAAGCAGGTCGGCGCGCTGACCTTCGCGCTGTGCCGGCAGCATGTGGACGCGATGCTGCGGGTGGATGCCGACGCGGTCTGCGCGGCGATCCGTGACATCTACCAGGACACCCGCAGCGTGCCCGAACCCGCTGGCGCGCTGGCGCTGGCCGGGCTGAAGCAATACGCCGCCGCGCACGGCGGCGGCGCGGGCGCGCTGGTGGCGATCGTCTCCGGCGCGAACATGAATTTCGACCGCCTGCGCTTCGTCGCCGAGCGTGCCGAGCTGGGCGAGCAGCGCGAGGCGGTGTTCGCGGTGACCATCCCGGAGGAGCGCGGCAGCTTCCGCCGCTTCTGCGCCGCGCTGGGCCGGCACGCCATCACCGAGTTCAACTACCGCATCGGCGACGCCCGTTCCGCGCACATCTTCGTGGGCGTGCGGATCGCCAGCCGCGAGGAGCGCGAGGCACTGGCCTCGGCGTTCCGCGCGCAGGCATTCGACGTGCTCGACCTCACCGACGACGAGCTGGCCAAGCTGCACCTGCGCCACATGATCGGCGGCCGTTCGCCGCTGGCACGGGACGAGCGGCTGTACCGCTTCGAGTTCCCCGAGCGTCCCGGCGCGCTCACCGACTTCCTCGGGCGGCTGCACCCGGACTGGAACGTCAGCCTGTTCCACTACCGCAACCACGGCGCCGACCACGGCCGCATCCTGGTTGGCCTGCAGGTGCCGGCGGCCGAGCTGCCGCTGCTGCGGCAGTTCCTGGCCGCGCTTGGCTATCCGCATGTGGACGAGAGCGCACACCCGGCCTACCGACGGCTGCTGCGCAGCTGAGCGCGCATCGCCGGCGCCGTGCGCCCGCGGCCGCTCAGAACAGGTCGATGCTGCCGGCCGCCATCTCCCGCCCGAGCAGGCCGCGCGCGCTCAGGCTCTCGTAGCCGCAGGTGCCGTTGCGGCCGTGCTGCTTGGCGTAGTACAGCGCCTTGTCGGCGCGATCCAGCGCGCTGGCCGGGTAATCGTGGCGACCGACGCCGGCGTAGCCGATGCTGACGGTGACACTGCCCACCTGCGGGAACACGTGCTCGGCGATGCGCTGGCGGAAACGCTCCAGCACGGCGTGCACGATGCCCTCGCTGGCCGCGCCGAACAGGATCACGAACTCCTCGCCGCCGAAGCGGAACAGCACGTCGCTGCGGCGGAAGCAGGCACGCATCTGCTGCGCCAGCAGCAGGATCACCTCGTCGCCGTAGATGTGCCCGTAGGTGTCGTTGATGCGCTTGAAGTGGTCGATGTCGAGGATCGCCAGCCACACTTGCGGCGGCTCCGCGGCGGGCTCGCCGGGCACTGCGCGTGCCGGCGGCAGCACGCGCAGCGTCTGCTCGTGCTGGTGCAACAGCCGCTGCAACTGGCGTTCGAGGCTGCGCCGGTTGTACAGGCCGGTCAGCTTGTCGTGTTCGCTTTCGTGCAGCAGCACGGTGTAGTTGGCGTAGATGCGCGCAAAGCCCTCGGTGAGCGACCGGCTGGCAGCCGGCGGCAGGTCGCTGTCCAGCTGCAGCGCGCCGATCGCGCGGCCGTCGCACAGGATCGGCACGACCAGTCGATGCAGGCCCTGCACCGTTTCCGTCTGCACGTCCAGCCGGTGCATGCAGCGGTGCAGCAGCTTCAGCGCCGGATCGATAGCGTCCGGGTCGTCCGCCTGCAGGCGATAGACGCCCTGCGCGTCCGGCGTGCAACACATGATGGCCTCCACGTAGGCGCCGTCGAGCGCCCGCTTGGCCAGCACCACCCGCCGCGCTGCGGTCAGTTCGGCCAACGACAGCACCAGGCTGTGGTCGAGCGCGGCGATGTCGCGGTGGTGGGTGAACGAGGCCACCGAATCGAGCAGGCGCGAGTGCACGAAGGAATCGGCCACCGCCGATTCCGCCGCTGGCGCGGGCGCGCCGGCGATGGCGTCATCGGGCGGCAGCGCGTCGGGCGACAGCGCAAGGTCCTCTTCGCTGGCTTCGTATCCGGCCATCGACGCTCCAGGCACCGACGGCGTCCGGCGTCGTGCGGCGCATGCTTGGCGTTACCCCGAACGGTAGCGCTCGTCAGCCTTATCGGCCGCGGCAGGGCGGACTTTAGAACTACCGCGCGGTTCGCCGAGGCACGGCGCGCTAGACTTTGCCGCATGGTTCCCTCATCCCGCCAACGCCAGCGGCACCGCGCCGCGCCTTCCTCCGCCGCCCGGCCACGGCCCGGCACCGCGAACCCCGCCGCCCGGGCGATGCAGCCGGCGGACAGCTCGACCCGTGCCACGCGGGTGCTGGACTGGCTGCTGTGCCGGCTGCCGGCGCGCCATCGCGCGAAGGCGCGCGACTACCTGGTGCTGACCCGGATGGATCGCCCGATCGGCGCGCTGCTGCTGCTGTGGCCAACCTGGTGGGCGCTGTGGCTGGCAGCCGGCGATTTCCCGCCGTGGCAGCCACTGCTGATCTTCACCCTCGGCGTGTTCGCGATGCGCGCGGCCGGCTGCGCGATCAACGACTACGCCGACCGCCAGCTCGATCCGCTGGTGGAGCGCACCGCCGGGCGGCCGATCGCCAGCGGGCGGGTGGCGCCACGCGAGGCGCTGGTGGTATTCGCCACGCTGCTGGCGTTCTCCTTCGTGCTGGTGCTGTTCACCAACGCGCTGACCATCCGGCTGGCGTTCGCCGGCGCCGCGCTGGCGGCGATCTACCCGTTCACCAAGCGCTGGACCTACCTGCCGCAGGTGGTGCTGGGCGCCGCATTCGGCTGGTCGATCCCGATGGCGTTCGCCGCGGTGACGCACACGGTGCCGCCGCTGGGCTGGCTGCTGTTCATCGGCAACATCCTGTGGGCGGTGATCTACGACACCGAGTACGCCATGGTCGACCGCGACGACGACCGCAAGGTCGGCGCGAAATCCACCGCGATCCTGTTCGGCGACGCCGACCTGCCGATCCTCGGCATGCTGATGGGCACCTTCCTGCTGGCGATGCTGTTCGTCGGCCGGCGCGCCGCGCTGGGCTGGCCGTACTGGCTGGCGCTGCTGGTCGCCGCCGGCCTGTTCGGCTGGCAGCTGTGGCTGATCCGCGCGCGCGCCCGCGACGCCTGCCTGGCCGCGTTCCGCCACAACAACTGGCTGGGGCTGGCGCTGTGGATCGGCATCGTGCTGGCGCTGGCGGTGCACTGAGCAAGCGCCGAGCCGGCACCCGGTAGTTCAACGCGGGTGCTGCACCAGCACGTAGCTTCCGGGCTTCGTCGCCGGCGCGGCGGACCAGCCCGGCGCCAGCGCGATGGTCCAGCCCTTGCCTGCGAGACGCGGGCCCTTGATCGTCATCGGGACGGGCAGCGCGGCGCGGCTGAAATCCGCTGCCACCAGCACGCCGCCCGCTTGCACATCCAGGGTGCCCCACCGCGCGATGGCGTGGAACGTGCGGTAGACGATGCCGTCCGCGCCCAGCGCCACCGCGGTGCTGGGATTGAAACTGAAGCGCCCCAGCGCAGTCAGCGCAAGCGTCGGCCCGTCGACCAGGGCGGCGCGGTAATGCGCCTGCATGGCTTTCTCGCGGGCGGCGCGATCCGCCAGCACCACGCGTAGCCCGCTGGCACCATAGGTCGCGGCACGCGACTCGGCCGACGCTTCCGCGTTGCCGTGTAGCGTCGATGCCAGCATCGCGCCAAGGTCGGAACGCTCGTCGAGCGTCTTGCGCCATCCCGGCATGCGCTCGTCCAGCAACAGGCCGTAGGCCGGTCCCGACATGAAGGCGGAAATGCGCGAGAAGGAACTCTCGACATCGGGATGGAGGAGATCGGCCGCCGTGTGCCAGCGCGCCGCCGCGGCATCCGGCTCCGCCACCACGATGCCGGTGTATTGGGCGGTGCCCTCCGTGATCTCCATGGCGGCTTCCGTTGCCGCCGCGCCGGGGAACAGCGTGTGGCGCCGGTCGCGGAAGGCCAGGGCGTCGCGGATCGCCTGCGTCTGCGCATCGCCCGATTCGATCAGGGCGGCGGCGAGCGCGCGCCACTCCAGCCGCAGCCACAATCGCCCCTGCTCGGCGTCGAGTTGCGGGTTCGCCGTGGCGTTCGCCGCGAGATGGAGCTGCGGCTGGATGCGGTGGAACATCTCGTGCGCCAGAGTAATCGAGCGCGTCAGTGCATCCTCGGGCAGGGCCGGCAACCTCAGCTGCGTCCAGCGCACGCCCTCCCATTCCGTGGGCGCGTCCGAAAGGACCATGTCCTCGGGCAGCGTGCCGACATAGACCCCGTCCGCAGACCGCAGCAGGTGCCGCGGATCCGGCTGGTTGGCGATGACGGCCCGCGTCGCGGGGATCACCAGCAGCATCCGGCCGTAGAGCGGGATGCCCCACAGGCGGCCGTCGTCGCTGGCGGAGACGCTTTGCGCATCCGCGAAGACGGCTTTCGCCTGCGCTATCTCGGTTGGCGCAGGCGACGCGGCCAGCGCCAGGGTCGGCGCAAGCAGGAAAAAAACCAGCGACGCCACGCGTGCCGATCCGCGAATCCGCCTTGCTACCGACATGGCAAACCTCCTCATTTCATCACTGCCGACACGCCGCGAGCACAAGGCGAGTCCTCGTCACTGGCCTGATCCGCCCTGGCCGCGCCACCCTGTCCGGTCTCGCATCGCCTACGGCGACAAACGGCACATGTCCTCGTAATCGTCGCGCGTCTGGAGTACCGGCAGTGCGAGCACCAGGGCGAGGTAGACCAGCGCCATCATGCCGCCGGTGAAAACCGTCGCCAGGATGAAGATGGTCCGCACCCAGTCGACGCGGACGCCCGAACGTGCCGCCAGTCCGGTGCAAACGCCGCCGATCCACTTGCCTTGCTCGATGCGGCAAAACCGCCAGGGCCGCATCGGCGGCGGGCGGCGGACATGGCCGTTGTCGCTGCCGGGATCGACCGTGCCGACTTGCCCCAGCACCGAATCGACTTCGTGGCCGGCGATGACCCGCCCGCCGGCATGCGGCAACACCGCGAGTTTTTCGCCGATCGACTGCTCGAGGTCGCGAAGTATTTCCTCGCGATCGGGATCGCGCGCCAGCCCCGCACGCGCGCGCTCGAAGTAGCGGCGCAAGGATCCGTAGCCATCCTCGTCCAGTTGGAACGCCGTTGCGTGACCGCTCAGGCCGACATGGATCATGGTTTGCATGGTGGTGTACCCAGTTCGTCGATGAGGCGCGTCAAGGACTTCCAGTACGTCCGGAACGCGGCCAGTTGCCTGCGGCCGTTCGGCGTGAGCCGGTAATACTTCCGCGGCGGGCCGCTTGCGGATTCCTGCCACTCGTAATCCAGCAAGCGTTCGCGCCGCATCCGGCTCAGGAGCGGATACAGGGTGCCCTCGCTGGTGGCGAACTCGGTACCGCCCAGGCGCTGCAGGATGTCGGCGGCATAGGCCCTTCCCGACGAAACGACGGCCAGCACCACGAACTCCAACAGCCCCTTGCGCAACGCGCCGGACTTGCCTGCATCCATCTCACGCACTACCTTTTTTGAAAAAGGTACTTGTGCCTAAACTTGAAGTCAAGGCGCCCGCGGCGACGGCGCCCGCGCCAGCGCCCACACGTCCACCCGTTGCACGCCGGCGCGGCGCAGCACGCGGGCGCATTCGGCGAGGGTGGCGCCGGTGGTCATCACGTCGTCGAGGATCGCCACGTGCGCGGGCAGTGCCACGCCTTCGCGCAGGGCGAACGCGCCATGCACGTTGCGGCGGCGGGCGAGCGCGTCGAGTTCGGTCTGCGCCGCGGTGGAACGCCGGCGCAGCAGCGCATCGTGCCGCAGCGGCACGCCGGATGCGCGCGCCAGCGAGCGGGCCAGCTCCAGCGCCTGGTTGTAGCCACGCCGGCGCAGGCGGCTGCGATGCAGCGGCACGGCCAGCAGCAGCTGCGGCAGCCGCAGCGGGCACGGCTCGCGCTGCCACAGTTGCGACAGCACGCGCCCGGCGGCGAGGTCGGCGGAAAACTTGTAGCGCGACTCCAGCCGGTCCAGCGGCCAGCCGTAGCGGAACGGCGCCCACGCCGCGTCCCACGGCGGCCGGTGGCGCTGGCACTCGCCGCACAGCGCTGCCGGCGCGGCCAGCGGCAGCGCGCAACGCGCGCAGCAGCTGCGGTTGCGCGGCAGCTCGGCGGCGCAGTCGGCGCACAGATCCATCTCGTCGGCGCCGGGCGCGCCGCACAGCAGGCAGCGCCGCGGCAGCAGCCATCGCTGCAGCGCGTGCCAGGGTTGCAGCCGACTTGGCCGATCCATGCGTCCTCCCCGTTCGTCGCTCGGGATGGTAGCGGCAAGTCGCCCGCGAGTATCGCCCGGTGCCACCGTGGCGACGTACACTCGGGCGTCGTCGCGCCGCGACGTCCGATTCCGCCCGCCACTTCATCCACTCAGAGAGGTTCCCATGTCCGTGCCCGACAGCGGCAAGCCCGCTCCTTCCACCTGGCCGGCGGTAGCCGGCACCGCGCTGCGCGTGGCGTTCGGCCTGATCTGGGCCGTGAGCGCCGCGCTGACCTGGACCGCCGATTTCGCCAACCACTACGTGGGCTACCTGCACAACGCCGCCACCGGCCAGCCGGCCTGGTCGGCGTGGTGGTTCGAGCTGTGGATCGGCCTGGTGACGCCGCACGTGGGCTTTTTCGTATGGGCCACGCGCATCGCCGAGACCCTGCTGGCGCTGGCGTTGCTGCTGGGCTTCGCGCGCAAGATCACCTACGTGGTGGGCATCCTGTTCAGCCTGTTGATCTGGAGCACGGCGGAAGGCTTCGGCGGCCCGTACTCGGTGGGCGCCAACAACATCGGCGCGGCGATCAGCTACGTGCTGATCTTCGCGGCGCTGATCGTGATCAACCTGCGCTCGGGCCCCAGCCCGTACAGCCTGGACTACCTGATCGAGCGCCGCTGGCCGAGCTGGCGCCGGCTGGCCGACTGGAACGACACGCTGCCGCTGACCGAGGTGCACCCGCTGCCGTGGCGCGTACAGGGGCCGGCGCTGGCCGGCGTGCTGATCCTGGTGGCGCTGCTGCTGGCCGGCCTGCACAGCGCGTTGAACGTGAAATCGGCCAGCCCGCAGGCCGCGGCGGCCGCGGTGACGCCGCTGTCGCTGGCCTCCAGCCAACCCATCGGCAAGGCCCGCGACGCACGCCTGCCGCCGCTGCAGGAAGGCGGCAGCGTGGCAGTGGACATCGCCGTCTCCGACCAGAGCGTGGAAATCGCCAGCGGTGTGCAGTACCAGGCCTGGACCTTCGGCAAGAGCGTGCCCGGCCCGGTGATCCACGTGCGCCAGGGACAAACGGTGAACGTGAAGCTCACCAACCACGGCACCATGCAGCACTCGATCGACTTCCACAGTGCGATCACCCCGCCCAGCCTGCACTACGTGGACATCATGCCGGGCGAGTCGATCGCCTTCTCGTTCGTGGCCAAGGTGCCCGGTGCGTTCCTGTACCACTGCGGCACGCCGCCGGTGCTGCTGCACATCGGCAACGGCATGTACGGTGCGATCATCGTCGACCCGGCCACGCCGCTGCCGCCGGCCGCCGAGAGCTACGTGCTGGTGCAGGGCGAGTGGTACACCCAGCAGGTGTCGGGCAAGCTGATGGCCGGCAACTACGAGAAGATGCAGCAGATGCGCCCCGACGAGGTGGTGTTCAACGGTGCCGCGTTCCAGTACCGCGACCATCCGCTCACCGCCAAGCCCGGCGACCTGGTGCGCCTGTACGTGGTCAACGCCGGCCCCAGCCTGTGGAGTTCGTTCCACGTGATCGGCGCGATCTTCGACAAGGTCTATCCGGGCGGCAACCCAGCGCAGGCGATCGACGGCGTCTCCACCTGGAGCGTGGGCCCGGGCGAGGGCGCGGTATTCGACCTGAAGCTGGACGAGGCCGGCCACTATCCGTTCGTCGACCACGCCATGGCGCACATGCAGCTGGGTGCGCAGGGCGTGCTGCTGGTGGGCTCGCCCGACGAGGCCGCCGCCAAGCCGCCGGTGAGCAAGGCGCCGGTCGCCGCCGCGCCCGCCACGCCGCCGCCGGCCGCCAGCGGTCCGTACACGTTCGACCCGGCCCGCGGCGCCTCGCTGTACGCCGCCAACTGCGCGGCCTGCCACCAGGCCACCGGCCTGGGCCTGCCCGGCGCCTTCCCGCCGCTGAAGGACAACGTGGCGGTGCAGGACGCCGACCCGGCCAAGCACATCGAGGTGATCCTGAAGGGCCTGCAGGGCCTGGTGATCAACGGCACCAGCTACCCCACCGCGATGCCGCCGTTCGCCGCCGCGCTGAACGACGCGGACATCGCCAACATCGCCAACCACGAGCGCAGTTCGTGGGGCAACCAGGGCAAGCTGATCACCGCCGACCAGGTGAAGGCCGCACGCGGCAAATAAGCCGGTGCGGATGCGTCGAGGAAGGGCGGCCTGCGGGCCGCCTTTCCGTTTCCGGCGCGGGCGCCAAGTTCACTTCGTCAACCGAACCGCCCTGCAAACAAGTTGACGACAGCGATCGGCCCACCCAAACTCGCGGCCTCTGCCACGGAGCCCGCCATGCCCGAAGCCGCCATCCGCCACGACTGGACGCGCACGGAAGTCGCCGCGCTGTTCGCGCTGCCGTTCAACGAACTGCTGCACCGCGCACACGGCGTGCATCGCCAGCATCACGACCCGAACGCGGTGCAGGTGTCGACCCTGCTGTCGATCAAGACCGGCGGCTGCCCCGAGGATTGCGCCTACTGCCCGCAGGCGGCGCGCTACGACACCGGCGTGGCCGCGCAGAAGCTGATGGAGGTCGACGACGTGCTGGCACGCGCCCGCGCCGCCAAGGCCGCCGGCGCCAGCCGCTTCTGCATGGGGGCGGCCTGGCGCGGGCCGAAAGACCGCGACATCCCCAAGGTCGCCGCGATCGTGCGTGCGGTGAAGGAACTGGGCCTGGAAACCTGCGCCACCCTGGGCCTGCTCGGCGACGGCCACGCGCAGGCATTGAAGGACGCCGGCCTCGACTACTACAACCACAACATCGATACCGCGCCGGAGTTCTACGGCGAGATCATCCACACCCGCGACTACCGCGATCGCCTGGAAACCCTGGAGCAGGTGCGCGACGCCGGCCTGAAGACCTGCTGCGGCGGCATCGTCGGCATGGGCGAGACGCGCGAGCAGCGCGCCGGCCTGCTGCAGGCGCTGGCCAACCTGCCCGAGCACCCGCACTCGGTGCCGATCAACCAGCTGGTACCGGTGCCCGGTACGCCGCTGGGCGATGCCGAGCCGCTCGATCCATTCGAATTCGTGCGCGCGATCGCGGTGGCGCGGATCCTGATGCCACTGTCGATCGTGCGCCTGTCCGCCGGCCGCCAGCAGATGGACGACGCGGTGCAGGCGCTGTGCTTCTTCGCCGGCGCCGGCTCGATCTTCTACGGCGAGAAATTGCTGACCACCGGCAACCCGGACGTGGAAGCGGACCGCGCGCTGTTCCGGCGGCTCGACCTGCATCCGATGGAAGTGGCCATGGAGGCGGCTGGCGTGCGCGCCGGCCTTCCTGAAAGCGACGCGGCCGGCTGCGGACAAGGCTGCGGCTGCAGTGCCGCGGCCTGATCTGCTCGAACGACTGGCCGTCCAGACGGCCGAACGCGAGCGCGCCGAACTGCGCCGCCGGCTGCGCACCATCGACCACGCCGACGGCCCGTGGCTGGAAACCGGCAGCCAGCGCCTGCTGGCATTCTGCAGCAACGACTACCTCGGCCTGGCGCAGCACCCGCAGCTGGTCGCCGCGCTCACCCGCGCGGCGCGTGAGGAAGGCGTCGGCAGTACCTCGGCGCACCTGATCTGCGGCCATCGCAGCGCGCACGCGGAACTGGAGGAAGCGCTGGCCGCCTGGACCGGGCGCGAGCGCGCGCTGCTGTTCTCCACCGGCTACCTGGCCAACCTCGGCGTGCTGCAGGCGCTGCTGGCGCGCGGCGACGTGTGCGTGCAGGACAAGCTCAACCACGCCTGCCTGCTCGATGGCGCGAAGCTCAGCGGCGCCGAACTGAAGCGCTATCCGCACGCCGACGTGGCCGCCGCCGCGCGCCAGCTGGCGGCGAACCCCGGCGCGGCGGCGTTGCTGGCCACCGACGGCGTGTTCAGCATGGACGGCGACGTCGCGCCGCTGCGCGCGCTGGCGCAGCTGTGCGCACTCGAGCGCGCCACCTTGATGGTCGACGACGCGCACGGCCTCGGCGTGCTCGGCGACGACGGCGCCGGCAGCCTCAGCGCGGCAAAGCTGGGCCAGCACGAGGTGCCGCTGCTGATGGCCACGCTGGGCAAGGCGCTCGGCTGCAGCGGCGCGTTCGTGGCCGGACCGGCCGCGCTGATCGACGGGCTGGTGCAGTTCGCGCGCCCCTACATCTACACCACCGCGATGCCGCCGGCGCTGGCCGCCGCCGCGCTGGAAGCGGTGCGGCTGGCGCAGAGCGAAACCTGGCGGCGCGACAAACTCAGCGTGCTGATCGGGCGTTTTCGCCGCGGCGCGGCCGAGCTCGGCCTGCCGCTGGCGGCCTCGCCCAGCGCGATCCAGCCGTTGCTGCTGGGCAGCGCCGACGCCGCGCTGGGGGCGGCGCAGGCACTCGAACGGCAAGGCCTGCTGGTAACCGCGATCCGTCCGCCGACGGTGCCCGCCGGCCAGGCGCGGCTGCGCATCACGCTGTCGGCGGCGCATGAGGAAATCCACGTCGACCGGCTGCTGGGCGCACTGGAAACACTGCATCTTCCGGCCGCGCTCCGGGTGCCCGGCGGCGACCACGTATAATCGCCGCCTGCTCCGCCGATTCCCCCGCATGTCGATCGTCAACATCTCCGCCTACAAGTTCACCAGCCTGGACGACCTGCCCGCGCTGCGCGAGCGGCTGCTCGCGCGCTGCGAAGCGCTGGCATTGAAGGGCACGATCCTGCTCGCGCCGGAGGGCATCAACCTGTTCCTCGCCGGCCGCCGCGCGCAGATCGACGGCTTCCTGGCCACGCTGCACGACGACCCGCGCTTCGCCGATGTCGCACCGAGGGAGTCGTTGTCCGATGCGGTGCCGTTCGGCCGCCTGCGCGTGCGCCTGAAGCGCGAGATCATCACCATGCGCCAACCCGCGATCCGCCCCGAAGGCGGCCGCGCACCGGCGGTGGACGCGCCCACCCTGCAGCGCTGGCTGGACCAGGGCCGCGACGACGACGGTCGCGAGGTGCTGCTGCTGGATACCCGCAACGACTACGAGACCGCCGCCGGCAAGTTCGCGCAGGCGATCGACTACCGCCTCGCCAGCTTCACCGCCTTCCCCACCGCGATCGCTGCCGACTGCGCGCGCTACAAGGGTAAGACGGTGGTCTCGTACTGCACCGGCGGCATCCGCTGCGAGAAGGCCGCGCTGCACATGCAGGAGCTCGGCATGGCGCACGTCTACCAGCTCGACGGCGGCATCCTGAAGTATCTCGAACAGACCGGCGGCGCGCACTGGCAGGGCGACTGCTTCGTGTTCGACGGGCGTGGCGCCGTGGGGCCCAATCTGCTCCCGACAGGCGAACTCCCTCTCCCTTCCGGGGAGAGGGCTGGGGTGAGAGAAAACGCTGCCGAGAAACCGGCATCAGAGCGTGCTCTGAACCACGCGTTGGCAAGCCCCGGCCCCTCACCTCAATCCTCTCCCCGAGGGGGAGAGCAGGCGAACGCAAGAAGCGCGTTGCCTCATTGGAGCGGGGCATGAGCCTGTACGTCGACCGGCGCGGCCACGGCCCCGTCCCGCTGGTGCTGCTGCATGGCTGGGCGATGCACGGCGGCGTACTGGCGCCGCTGGTCGAGGCGCTGGAAGACCAGTGCACGATGTACGTGGTCGACCTGCCCGGCCACGGCCGCTCGCGCGACTGCGGCCTGCCGCTGGAACCGCATGCCTGCGCCGCGGCGATCGCCAAGCTCACGCCACCGGCGCTCTGGCTGGGCTGGTCGCTGGGCGGCACCATCGCGCTGACCGCCGCGCTGGAGCTGCCGCGGCAGGTGCGCGGGCTGGCCATGCTGTGCGCCACGCCGAAATTCGTGCGCGACGCCGGCTGGCCGCACGGCAGCGATGCCCAGCTGGTGCACCAGCTGGCCAGCGACCTGGAAACCGATTACCACGCCACCATCGAGCGCTTCCTGGCGCTGGAGGCGATGGGCAGCGCCGACCCGCGCGGCGAACTGCGCCATCTGCGCGAGCTGGTGTTCACGCACGGCGAACCCGACCTGCGCGTGCTGCAGGAAGGCATCCGCATCCTGGAAAGCAGCGACCGCCGCGCTGCCCTGCCCGACCTCGCCGTACGCAGTGCCTGGATCAGCGGCCGCCGCGACCGGCTGGTGCCACCGCAGGCGATGGCCTGGTCGGCCAGCCAGTGCGGCGGCCAGTACACCGAGATTCCGCAGGCCGGCCACGCGCCGTTCTTCGGCCACGCCGATGCGGTGGCACAGGCGCTGCAGCCGCTGCTGGCCCCCCTTTCCCTTGAGCAGGCGCGATGAGCGACTTCCAACTCGATCCCACCCAGGTGCGCCGCCACTTCGGCCGCGCCGCCAGCACCTACGAAAAGCACGACGCGCTACAGCGCGAAGTCGGCGATGCCCTGCTCGAACGGCTGGGCTTCTACCTGGAAATGCCGCTGCGCGTGGTCGACGTCGGCGCCGGCACCGGCCGCGGCAGCGCGCTGCTGAAGCAGAAATACCCCAAGGCCGAGGTGATCGCGGTCGACCTGGCGCTGCCGATGCTGCGCGCCGCGAAGCAGCACAGCAGCTGGCGCAAGCCGTTCCGCCGCGTGTGCGCCGAAGCCACCCGCCTGCCGCTGGCCGACCACAGCGTGGACGTGCTGTATTCCAACCTCTGCTTCCAGTGGGTCGACGACCTGCCGGCACTGTTCGGCGAGTGCATGCGCGTGCTCAAGCCCGGCGGCTTCATGGCGTTCTCCAGCTTCGGCCCGGATACCCTGATGGAACTGCGCGCGGCCTGGGCCGAGGCCGACCAGCAGCCGCACGTGGGCCGCTTCCTCGACATGCATGACGTCGGCGACGCGATGCTCAACGCCGGCCTGCGCGACCCGGTGCTGGACGTGTTCCGCTACACGCTGACCTACAGCGAGCCGCGCAAGCTGCTGGAGGAACTGCGGGGCCTGGGTGCCACCAATGCCGACCGCGCACGTGCACGCGGCCTCACCGGCAAGGGGCGCTATCGGCGCATGCTGGCCGCGTACGAGGCGATGCGCACGGACGGGCGCATCCCGGCCAGTTGGGAAGTGGTCAGCGCGCATGCCTGGGGCCCGCCCGTGGGCCAGCCGCGCCGCGTCCCCGGCGGCGAGATCGCCACCTTCTCGATCGACACGCTGCGCGGCTCGCGACGCAAATGACGCACGCCGACATGGCGGCGCCGTGTGCTCGCACACGGCGCCGGTTCGGTCAGAAGCTGTACTTCAGCGACGCGCCCACGCCGTAATCCGGACTGCCGTCAGCGAAGCCGGCGAGCGCGTAGGCCTGCACGCGCAGACTCTCGTTGAACTTGTGGTTCCAGTAGCCGGCGATTTCGCTCTGCGCGGCACCGGTATCGGCGATCCGCTCGCGGTAGTAGTAGTAGGCGCCGATGTTGTCGCTGGGGCCGAGCTTGTAGTCGGCACCGATGTTCGCGTTGAAGCCGTTCTTCAGCTTGATGTACTGCGAGCTGCCGTATTTCATCCAGCCCACGCCGCCGAACGCGGTCCAGTCGCCGCTGACCTTGTAGGTATCCAGCGAGAGGCCGTAATCGTTCTTGCCGGTGCCCAGGCCCTTGTTCTCGTCGGCGGTGCCGAATTTCACCTTGCCGGTGAGGTCCAGCCCGAACGTGCGATCGGCGCTGCCGAACAGCTCATAGCCAGCCGACGCGGTGATATCGCCCAGGCCCGAGGCCGAACCGCTGGAGGTGGTGGTCGTGCCGCCGCCGTTGCCGCGGCCGCGCCCCTTCGGATTACCGTTCTTCACCTTGCCCACGCCGGGGATCACGTTGCCGGCACCGCTGATGTTGATGTACGGCACGACGAGCTTGAACGTCCAGCGGTCGGTCTGGTACGCCGCCGTCACCGGCACCGACCAGATGTCGGTGGTGGTGTCGGTGCCGTACTTGCCGCTGCTGTAGTCGGCGCCTGCCGAAAGGCTGAACCGGCCGCTGTCGGACGTGGCGGCATGTGCCGCCGGCGCACCGATCAGCAGTAGTCCGCCGACGATCATCCAGTGATGGGAGTTGCGCATGAATGGGGTTTCCTTGGTTGAAAGAGGATGGCAGCAGGCCCGGCATCGCACCGGGCCTGCATGGGGATGACTGCATGCGGGGAAAGGCGGGCTCAGCCGCCCGGGCGACCGGCATGATCGGGATGTTCGGGGCGCTCCGGCCGGCTCGGACGATCGGGGCGATCCAGGCGAGCCGGGCGATCGGCTTTTGCCACATGCTCGGGCTTGCCCGGACGATCGACGCCGTGCACCTTGGCCAGTTCGACTTCTTCCACGTGAGCATGCGCGTGCCCGTCCGCGGCGCCGCCGCCGGCCGCCTTCGGCGAACGCATCACGTCGCCCAGCTTGAAACCGTCCGCCTTGGCGATCTGGCCCCAGCCTTCACCGGCGGCGCGCGCGGCGAGGATGCCGTCGAGCTTGATGCTGGTACCGTCGGCAAGCACCAGGGTGCCGCCGTTGAGCGCGGCCTGCATCTCGGCAGCGGTCGGATCGGTGATGCCCGCCTTGGCCAGGCTGGCCTCGGCCAGCGACAGTGCGATCTTCACGTTGCCGTAGCCCATCTGGCCGGTGGCCGGCGTGAACGTGGTGCTCGTCGTGGTCGTGGTGCCGTCGGCGTTCTTGGTCACGTCGTCGAGAGTGACCGCACTGCCGTCGCGAAGCCCGCTGACCAGCGCCTGCGCGTTGGCATCCGAACCGGCGAACCCGGCGAACTCGGTGCTCAGCCGGGTCGACTCGTGGCTGGTGGTGCTGGTGGAGGTGGACGTATCGGTGGGCGTGGTGGTCTGCGCCATCGCCGGTGCGAGCGACAACGCGCCAAGCACCGCGGCACAGATCAGCGTGGATTGCAGAGGGCGGTATTTCATGGGATGGCTCCTGAGGATGCAACGATGGCGAAATGCCGACGAGACGACGTGGTGTGTTCCCTTACGCCCCTGTATCCGAATCCCGCCTCATGGCCACGGTTCGATTCGCATGCCACCGACGTCTCTGCGCGCATCTTTGCGCCGCACGCGCGCAGCACACAAGCGACGTCGCCGCGTTTGTTCAGCATGCGTTTCACGCACTGGACAACCGCCGTCCATCTTTGTCGCGATTGTGTGAACGGCTAGGCATTTCCGGCATCACGCCGCCGTGTCCGGCGCCGGACGAAACTTCTTTCGATGCCTGCCTAGCGCGACCCGCCGTGCCGGAAACAGCCGACCAGGTGATCGTCGATCATGCCGGTGGCCTGCAGCAGCGAGTAGCAGATGGTGCTGCCGACGAAGCGGAAGCCGCGCTTCTTCAGCGCCTTGCTCATGCGGTCGGACAGCGCGGTGCTGGCCGGCACCTCGGCCGGGCGGCGCCAGCGGTTGCGCAGCGGCGTGCCGTCGACGAACGACCACAGATAGACGTCCAGACTGCCGAATTCATCGATTGCCTCCATGGCGGCGAGTGCGTTGGCGCGGGTGGACAAGACCTTCAGCCGGTTGCGGATGATGCCCGGATCGAGCAGCCGCTTTTCCAGTTCGCGATCGCTCATCGCGGCGACGCGGGCTATCTCGAAATCATGGAAGGCCTTGCGGTAGTTCTCGCGCTTGGCCAGCACGGTGCGCCACGACAGGCCAGCCTGGGCGCCCTCCAGGCACAGGAACTCGAATAGGGCGCGGTCGTCGTGCAGCGGCGTGCCCCATTCGGTGTCGTGGTAGTCGCGCATCAACGGGTCGTTGCCGGCGGCCCAGTGGCAACGCGGGAGCTCGGTGGTCTCGGTCATGGCTGGCCCATCGTCGATGAGTGGGTGGTCGCGGGGTGCCGCACAACGTAACCCACGCCGCTAGACTTGTCGCCCCACCTTGCCCCGGCTTCCCATGTCGCCTTCGCCCTCACGCGGCGCGTTGTCCGCGCTGCTCGTCACCATCCTGATCTGGGCCTACAGCTGGGTCGTGATGAAACAGGTGCTGGCGTACGCCGGGCCGTTCCATTTCGCCGCGCTGCGCTACCTGCTCGGCGCCGGCGTGCTGTTCGCCGCGCTGCTGCTGTCGCGGCAGTCGCTGCGCCCGCCGCCGTTGCTGCCCACGCTGCTGATCGGCCTGTGCCAAACCACCGCGTTCCAGGGGCTGGAGCAGTGGGCGCTGCTCGATAGCGGCGCCGGCCACGTCGCCCTGCTCGCGTACACCATGCCGTTCTGGGCGGTGCTGCTGGCGTGGCTGCTGCTGGGCGACCGCCCCACCGCGCGGCACTGGCTGGGGCTGGCGCTGGCCGCGCTCGGGCTGCTGTGCATCATCGAACCGTGGCGCACCATGGGCAGCACGCTCAGCACCACGCTGGCGATCGCCGGCGGCGCCGCCTGGGCGGCCGGCACCGTGCTCAGCAAGCGCATGTTCCAGCGCCACGCGCCGCCGGTGCTCAACCTCACCGCGTGGCAGATGCTGCTGGGCGGCATCGTGCTCGGCGGCATCGCGCTGGCGGTACCGGAGCGCCCGATCGAATGGAACTGGGTCTTCGTCGGTGGACTGACCTACAGCGTGCTGCTGGCCTCCAGCCTGGCCTGGTGGCTGTGGTCGATCGTGCTGCAGCGACTGCCGACCACACTGGCCAGCGTGTCCAGCCTCGGCGTGCCGATCGTCAGCGTGCTGCTGGCCTGGCTGATCCTGCACGAGCAGCCCTCGCCGATGGAGCTGGTCGGCATCGTGTTCGTGCTGCTGGGCCTGCTCGCGGTCAGTGGCGTGGGCGCGCGCCAGCGCAGCTGAGCCGGTTCAGCCTGCGCCGCCGGCAGCGGCGATAGAATCCCCCATCTGGTGAATGGACCGAGGCGCCGATGTTCGATCTCCCGTCGTGGTGGGCCCATCTGGTCAGCTGGCTGAGCGGCCATGCCGTGGTGCCGCTGCTGGATGCGCTGCACCTGGACGGCTTGAGCGGCAACCCCGACGACATCGCTGCCTCGCTGCTGATCGCCGCGCTGCAGCTCGGCATCATCGGCCTCATCTTCCGTCCGCTGGAAAGCTGGTTTCCGGCCGAGCGCTGGAGCGACCGCCGGCTGACCCGGGTCGATCGCAACTACACGTTGCTGATGCTGCTGGGCATCTTCCCGCTGTTCACCTACCTGGTGCTGATGCCGTTCAGTCACCTGCTCGGCGGCGGCGGCGAGGCAGTCGACCCCGGCACCGGTTCGGCGCTGGCGCTGACCCACTGGGTGCCGTGGTTCAACCGGCATCCCTACATGCTGTTCGCCGTCTACTACGTGATCTACGACTTCACGTACTACTGGATGCACCGCACCCAGCACGCGATCCCGTGGTGGTGGGCGCTGCACAGCATGCACCACAGCACACGCCAGATGAGCTGCTGGACCAACGACCGCGGCAGTCTGGTGGACGGCTTCATCCAGTCGATGATCCTGGCCACGGTGGGCCTGGCGATCGGTGTGGACCCGGACGAGTTCGCCTGGCTGATGCTGCTCGGCGAACTGGTGCAGAACTTCTCGCACACCAACGTGCGGCTGGGCTTCGGCCGCGTGTTCGACCGCGTGTTCGTCGCGCCGAAGTTCCACCGCCTGCACCACATGCTGGTCGATCCCGAGCGGCCGACGCTGCACAACTGCAACTACGGCCAGGTGCTCTCGGTGTGGGACGTGCTGTTCGGCACGGCGCTGTACGGCGAGCCGCCGCGGCCGACCGGCGTGGGCGACCCGATCGTCGATGCCGACAACGACTACGGCCTGGTCGGGCTGCACTGGGCCGCGCTGAAACGGTTCTGGGTCGCCGTGCGCCAGCCTGCCGGCTGGCGACCGGGCGAAGTGGCCTTCGGCGCGGATTACACGCCGATCCCGGTAGACCAGCTGGACCTGCACGCCCTGGCGCGCCATGCGTCAGCCGTCGCCCCCGATGCCGACGCGCCGGCGAGCGACAGCGCTATGGTGGAATCCGCGCCGGGCTGATCCGCCCGCAGACTCACCAGGGCAGGGCCTGCAGATCCACGTTGCCGCCGGTGAGCACCACGCCGACGCGCCTGCCGGCGAAGCGTTGCGGCTGCTTGAGGATCGCCGCCAGCACGGTGGCGCTGGACACCTCCACCACCTGCTTCAGCTCCGACCATAGCAGCTGCATCGCGGCGATGGTTTCCGTGTCGCTGACCGTAATGACCTCGACGCGGTGCGTGCGCAACGCGTCGAGGTTGCGCTCGCCGACCAGCGCGCGCAGCCCGTCGCAGATCGTGTCGGGCACCACCGTGGTGACCCGCGTGCCGCGCGCCAGCGATTGCGCCGTATCGTCGGCGCCGAGCGGCTCGGCACCGAACAGGTCCAGTGCCGGGTCGATGCCGTGCGCGGCGATCGCCACGCCGCTGGCCAGGCCGCCGCCGCCGACCGGGGTGATCAGCGCATCCAGTCCGGGCGCCTGCTGCAGCAGTTCCAGCGCGAGCGTGCCCTGCCCGGCCATCACCCGGGTGTCGGCATACGGATGCACCAGCTCCGCGCCGGTGGCGCGCTGCACCTCGGCACAGGTCGCCTCGCGCGCGGCCTGGGTCGGCGCGCAGCGATGCAGGATCGCGCCGGCGCGCTCGATCGCCGCGAGCTTGGCGCGCACCGCGCCTTCCGGCACCACCACGTGCGCGGCGATGCCGCGGGTGGCGGCGGCCAGCGCCAGCGCGTTGCCATGGTTGCCGGAGGAATGGGTGACCACGCCATGCGCGGCCTGCCCGTCGTCGAGCGACCACACCGCGTTGCAGGCGCCCCGGAACTTGAACGCGCCGCCGCGCTGCAGGTTCTCGCACTTGAAATGCAGTTCGGCACCGGCCAGCGTGTCCAGCGCCGCACTGCGCAGCACCGGCGTGACGCTGGCGTACGGCGCGATGCGCGCGGCGGCGGCGAGGATGTCATCGAAGCCGGGCAACAGGTTCATCACGAATCGATCTCCAAGCCGCAACGAAAGCGTCGCTCGGCACCGGGTTCGAGCCGGACCGCCGCGGCGCACTCGGGCCGGTTGAACGCGTCAGCCATGCATTCCATCGGTTCCAGCGCGACGGCGCGGCGCGGATCGCGGCTCACCGTGTCGCCGGTGAACGCGTGCATCACGCCGTGTTCCTGCCACACCGCGATGCCGAAACCGCTGGCCGGGTCGCGCAGGCGTGTGCGGATACGGCCGTCGGGGTCCGCCTCCAGGTCGGTGTAGCCCTGGTCGATGATGCTGTCGCCGATCCGCCGCGGCTCGCGGAAATCCAGCGCCGGCGCATCGTCCAGTGCCACGTAGGCTTCCGCGCCGGCCAGCGCGATCAGGTCGGCGCCGGTGCGGATCAGGGTCTGCGCGGGAATCTGCAGTTCCCAGCCGTCGACCTCGCCGTCGGCCACGCGGAAATACGGATGCCAGCCGAAAAAGCATGGCGCGGCGCGATCGCCGACGTTGCGCATGCACGCCTCCAAGCTGAGGCCGGCGTAGTCGAGGACGAACGTCACCGACAGGTCGATCGCATGCGGATAGCCCGGCCGCGGGCGGATCGCATCGGTGCGCAGCGTGACGCGGGCGGAATCGTCATCCGCCTCCAGGTCGGCCAGCTCGAAATCCGCGTCACGCACGAAACCATGCCGACTGCCGCGATCGACGCCGGTGACGCCCGGGGCGAGATCCTGCATCTGGCCGTCGAAGGTGTAGCGCGCATCGGCGACGCGCCCGGCGAACGGCACCATGACCGCGAAGCGCGAGCCCGGTCGGGCGGCGATTTCGGCGGCGTCGGCATAGCCGCCGGCGAGGTCGCGGCTGACGCCATCGACATCGGCCTCGAAGCTGAGCAGCGCCGCGCCGCGCCGTGCGACGCGGATGCAGCGACCGCCGTCGACATCGGTCAGCACCACGATGTCCTGATCGCCGAGTCGACCGGGCCGGGCGGTGTAGCGCATCGCAGCCATGCGGGGTTCCCTGTGGTTCGAGAGGTGCATGGTATCCTGTTCGCTCCCCAACGCCCCATCCGTTGTTCCCATGCATGCACTCTCCACGCAAGCCGCCCCGGCGTCGATTTGTCTTCGCGACTACCGCGCCCCGGCATGGCGCGTGGACACGGTGGAACTGGACTTCGACCTCGGCATCGACGCCAGCGAGGTACTCGCGCGCCTGCACTTGCGTCGCGACCCCGCGCAGGACGCCCCGCTGCGGCTGGACGGCGAGAACCTGCAGTTGCTGTCGATCGCGCTGGACGGCACGCCGCTGCCCGCCACCGCCTACCGCTACGACGGCAACGCGCTGGAGGTAGATGGCGCGCGCGACGGCAGCGTGCTGGAAACCCGCGTGCGGCTGCGCCCGGCGGCGAACACCGCGCTGGAAGGCCTGTACCTGTCCGGCCCGCGCGAGACCGGCTTCCTGCTGACCCAGTGCGAGGCCGAGGGCTTCCGCCACATCACCTTCTTCCCTGATCGGCCCGACGTGCTGTCGCGCTATACGGTCACCCTGCGTGCCGACCGCACGCGCTTTCCGGTGCTGCTGGCCGGCGGCAACCCGGACGGCGCCGGCGCGCTGGACGGCGGCCGGCACTGGGCGCGCTTCGTCGACCCGCATCCGAAGCCGAGCTATCTGTTCGCCGTGGTCGCCGGCCATCTGCAGGTGATGGAGCGCGACTACGTCACCGCCGATGACCACGCCGTGCAACTGAAGATCTGGGCCGAAGCCGACGCCATCGACCGCTGCCACTACGCGATGGCCGCGCTGGAACGCGCGATGCGCTGGGACGAGCAGGCCTACGGCCGCAACTACGATCTCGACGTGTTCCACGTCGTCGCCACGCACGACTTCAACATGGGCGCGATGGAGAACAAGGGCCTCAACATCTTCAACGCGAAGTGCCTGCTGGCCGCGCCGGACTCGACCACCGACGAGGAGTATCGCCACGTCGAGGCGGTCGTGGCGCACGAGTATTTCCACAACTGGAGCGGCAACCGCGTCACCTGCCGCGACTGGTTCCAGCTGTCGCTGAAGGAAGGGCTCACGGTATTCCGCGAACAGAGCTTCTCGGCCGACATGAACTCGGCGCCGCTGAAGCGCATCGAGGACGTCGCCCTGCTGCGCCGCGCGCAGTTTCCCGAAGACGCCGGCCCGCTGGCGCATCCGGTGCGCCCGGCGCAATACAGCGAGATCAACAATTTCTACACCGCCACGGTGTACGAGAAGGGCGCCGAGCTGGTGCGCATGCTGGCCGGTGCGCTGGGGCGGGACGGTTTCCGCCGCGGCATGGACCGCTACTTCGAGCGCAACGACGGCCGCGCCGCCACGCTGGAGGACTTCCTCGCCGCGCTGGGCGGGGCGAACGGCACCGACCTCACGCCCTACCTCGCCTGGTATGCCCAGGCCGGCACGCCCCGGCTGAAGGCGCACGGCCATTACGATGCGGTCCGCCACACGTACACCCTGACCCTGGCCCAGTACACCCCGGGCGGCCACGGCGCGGAACCCCGCGTGCCGCTGCCGATCCCGGTGAAACTGGCGCTGTTCACGCCGCAGGGCGACATGCTGCCGCTGCATCTGGACGGCCAGACGGCCAAACCCGACACCGAGCGGGTGGTGGTGCTGGAGCGGGCCGAACAAAGCTTCGTCTTCGCCGATGTCACCACCGCACCGGTACCGTCGCTGCTGCGCGGGTTCTCCGCGCCGGTGATCCTGGAGTGCGACTACACGCCCGGGGAACTGGCTCTGCTGCTGGCCCATGACGTCGACGGCTTCAACCGCTGGGAAGCGGGCCAGCAACTGGCTGCGCGTGCCTACGAGGACCTGCGCGACGACACCGCCGGCGCCGCGCTGCATGCCTGGTGCGATGCACTGGCCCGGTTGTTCGATGCCGCCGCCATCGACGACGCCCTGCTTGCCGACCTACTGACCCCGCCGGGCGAGGTCGAACTGGCCGAGCGCGAGAGCGCGATCGACCCGCAGCGCATCCATCACTTGCGCCAGGCCCTGCAGCAGCGACTGGCCGCGCGCCTGGGCGCCGCGGCCTTGCGCCAGCGCTATGCCGCGCTGGCCGCACACACCACGATCGAACTCGACGCAGCGAGCCAGGCCCAGCGCCGGCTGAAGCGCCGCGTGCTGGAACTGCTGGCGCTGCTCGACCGTGCCGGCTCTGGCGAACTGGCCACGGCGCAATACCGCGAGGCGCCCGGCATGACCGACCGCCTCGCCGCGCTGTCCGTGCTGGTGCGCAGCGATGCCCCGCAGGCCGCCGCGGCGCTGCGCGATTACCGCGAACGCCACGCCGGCAACGCGCTGGCGCTGGACAAGTGGTTCGCGGTGCAGGCGCAGTTGCCGGGCGAGCGCGCACTGGACCGCGTGCGGCGACTGGAGCGCGATGCCGCGTTCACCCTGAAGAACCCGAACCGGGTGCAGTCGTTGCTGGGGGCATTCGTGCGCAACAACCCGAGCGGCTTCCACCGCGTCGACGGCGCCGGCTACCGACTGCTGGCCGAACGGCTGGTGGCGCTGGATGCGTTGAACCCGCAGGTCGCGGCGCGGCTGGCCACGGCGTTCAACGGCTGGCAGCGGCTGGAGCCGCTACGGCGCGAGGCCGCGCATGCGGCCATCGTGGAACTGGCCGGGCATCACGGGCTTTCCCGCAACCTGGCCGAAATCATCGGCAGCGTGCTGAACCGCTGACCGGCGGCGGGGCATCGCGCGATCCCGCCGGATCGCCCTGACGTGCACGCGGCGCTGCCCCGCACACGGGCCGGAGGCTTCGTTCAGACGTCCAAATGATCGAGCGCGTCGAGCAGGCTCTGCAGGCGCGACTCCAGACTCGGCTGCAGTGCCACGCGCTCGCTGTCGTCGCGCTCGCTCAGGCCGTCGATGGCCATCTCGACCTGGCCGAGTTCGACCAGCAGGTCATGGTGCGGATAAACCGGTTGGAAATCGAAGCTCATGTCCATGGCGTATCCCTCGTGATAGGTAAGCCGGGAGATGCAACCGCCATGCCACATGTGATCTGGATCACGACCGATTCACGCATGCAATCACACGACTGACGCAATACGTCATCTGCTGCCGCGATCCGGCACAAAACTCCTTTTCAGTCACCCCGTGTTCACGCATTTGCGGCGAATATCGCTCCACGCTCCACAGCAACCACTGTGGTCTGCGCCAGCAGGTTTCCGGTTTCTGGCGCTCGGCAATACGGTCATCCTGGATTCCCCCTGTTCCTGAGACCGCCGGGCGCCAGATCTAACAGCACGAGGCCCCGCGGCCGCCAAGCCGCGGGGCCTCGTCTTTTGGGCCTTGCACGCTTTTTGACCCCGCAAAAGGCGACGGCACCCCGAGGGGTGCCGTCTTGCTTCCTTTCCTGGTACGCGATCGAACCCCTGTCCGTCCGATCTCGGCGCGCGTGGTCGCGCAGCGTCTGCCCCTGAAAGTGCTGGCTTTGTTGAAGCAGAAAACGTGCCAGCCGTCCCGGGCGGCTCGCCAGGCATGGGTGGCGCTACCATGGCGCCCCGTTTCGTCACTTTTTGCACGCTCAGGTCAGTTCGATGCGCCACCCGACCCACTACGACGTCATCGTGATCGGCGGCGGCCACGCCGGCACCGAAGCCGCGCTGGCCGCCGCGCGCGCCGGTGCACGCACGCTGCTGCTCAGCCACAGCATCGAGACGATCGGCCAGATGAGCTGCAACCCCGCCATCGGCGGCATCGGCAAGGGCCATCTGGTGAAGGAGATCGACGCGCTTGGCGGCGCGATGGCGCATGCCGCCGACCTCGCCGGCATCCAGTGGCGCACGCTGAACGCGTCGAAGGGCCCGGCCGTGCGCGCCACCCGCTGCCAGGCCGACCGCACGCTGTACAAGGCGGCGATCCGACGCATGGTGGAGACGCAGCCGAACCTCGAACTGTTCCAGCAGGCGGTCGACGACCTGCTCATCGAAAACGGCCGCGTCACCGGCGTGGTCACCCAGATGGGCTTGTCGTTCGGCGCCCGCTCGGTGGTGCTCACCGCCGGCACCTTCCTCGCCGGCAAGATCCACATCGGCCAGGCGCAGTACGCCGGCGGTCGCGCCGGCGATCCGCCGGCCAGCGCGCTGGCGCAGAAGCTGCGCGAGCTGCCGCTGGCGGCCGACCGCCTGAAGACCGGCACGCCGCCGCGCATCGACCGCCGCAGCATCGACTTTGGCGGCCTGGATGAGCAGCCCGGCGACGATCCGGTGCCGGTGTTCTCCTACCTCGGCACGCGCGACGAACACCCGCGCCAGGTCAGCTGCTGGATCACCCACACCAGCGAGCGCACCCACCAGATCATCCGCGGCGCACTGGATCGCTCGCCGCTGTACACCGGCCAGATCGAAGGCGTCGGCCCGCGCTACTGCCCGTCGATCGAGGACAAGGTGGTGCGCTTCGCGGAGAAGTCGTCGCACCAGATCTTCATCGAGCCGGAAGGCCTGGACACCTTCGAGATCTACCCGAACGGCATCTCCACCTCGCTGCCGTACGACGTGCAGCTGGCCCTGGTGCAGTCGATCAAGGGCTTCGAGCGGGCGCACATCACACGCCCCGGCTACGCGATCGAGTACGACTATTTCGACCCGCGTGGCCTCCACCCGTGGCTGGAGACCAAGGCGATTCCCGGCCTGTACTTCGCCGGCCAGATCAATGGCACCACCGGCTACGAGGAGGCCGCCGCGCAGGGCCTGGTCGCCGGCCTCAACGCCGCGCTCGCGGTGCAGGGCAAGGGGCCGTGGTATCCGCGCCGCGACGAGGCCTACCTCGGCGTGCTGATCGACGACCTCACCAGCAACGGCACGATCGAGCCGTACCGCATGTTCACCTCGCGTGCCGAATACCGGCTGCACCTGCGCGAGGACAATGCCGACCTGCGCCTCACCGAGCAGGGTTTCGCACTCGGCGTGGTGTCGCAGGCACGCCTCGACGCATGGTGCGCCAAGCGCGAGGCGGTCGAGCGCGAGCTGCAGCGGCTCGGCACGTTGTGGGTGACCCCGGCGAACGCCCGTGGCGCGGCGGTCGAGCGCCAGCTCGGCATCGCGGTCAGCCGCGAGACCAGCGCCATCGACCTGTTGCGCCGACCCGAACTCGATTACGCCGCACTGGCCGCCGTTCCCGAACTGGGACCGCCGGTGCAGCGCGACGACGTTGCCGCACAGGTCGAGGTGCAGGTGAAGTACGCCGGTTACCTCCAGCGCCAGCGCGAGGAGATCGAGCGCCAGCGCCGCCACGAGCAGCTGGCGATTCCCACCGGCTTCGACTACGACAAGGTGCGCGGGCTGTCGGCCGAGGTGCTGGCGAAACTGAAGCGCGCGCGGCCGGCCACAGTGGGCCAGGCCGCGCGCGTCAGCGGCGTCACCCCGGCGGCGATCTCGCTGCTGCTGGTGCACCTGAAGCGCCGCGACGCCGCCTGACCCCCGCGCGGCAATCCGCTCATGGCATCATGCGCACTTTGACCAGCATGGGGGTGCGCGATGGAAATCTGGATCGGCCGCGACGGTGAACGGCATGGCCCGTACAAGGAAGACGACGTGCGCCAATGGCTGCGCAGCGGCCAGGTGAGCCCAGCCGACCTGGCCTGGCACGAAGGCCTGGCCGACTGGCAGCCGTTGTCGGTGCTGTTCCCCGACGTGGCGGTCGCGCCGCCGCCGGCAACCGCCAACCCCTACGCCGCACCGGCCGCCCCGCTGTTGCCGCAGACCACCGCCGCCGCGCTGGAAGACCACGCCGGTTTCTGGAAACGCGTGGCCGCCTATGTTCTCGACGCGATCGTGCTGTACATCCCGCAGGTGCTGATCGAGAAGGCCTTCGGCGGCGACGCGGCGAAGGCGGCGCTGAAGCAGGCCAGCCTCGACGCGGTCGGCAACCCCGACGCCATGATGGCCGCCAACATGCACTACTACTCCACGATGTGGCCGGCCATGCTGCTGATCGTGGTGCTCGGCGTGCTGTACTTCACCGTGTGTGAAAGCTCGGCCTGGCAGGGCACGCTGGGCAAGCTGGCACTGGGCATCCGGGTCACCGACCTGGAAGGCCGGCGGATCAGCTTCCTGCGCGCGCTGGGCCGCTACTTCGCCAAATTCCTCAGCGCCATCATCCTGGGCGTCGGTTTCCTGATGGTCGCCTGGACCCAGCGCAAGCAGGGCCTGCACGACATGGTCTGCGGCACCCTGGTGCTGAACGGCCGTGCCAGCGAGTTCAAAGCGAGCCCGTCGACGGCCGACAGCCGCAACTCGTTCAGCGCCTGAGCCGCTGACCCCACGACGGCGCCGCGGCCGATCCGCGGCGCCGTTCTTGTTTGCGCGGCGGTACCGCCACAGCCGCTTGGTATCATCGGCCGCTGCATTCTTCTTCATCCGGCGCATCACGCCGCCGACAGGAACCGATCACCACCCATGCTCAGCATCGAACAACGCATCGCCCACGACATCGCCGCGAAGACCGAACAGGTACGGGCGGCCGTCGACCTGCTCGACGGCGGCGCCACCGTGCCGTTCATCGCGCGCTACCGCAAGGAAGTCACCGGCGGCCTCGACGACACCCAGCTGCGCCTGCTGGAAGAGCGCCTGCGCTACCTGCGCGAGCTGGAAGAGCGGCGCGCGGCGATCCTGGCCAGTGTGGAAGAACAGGGCAAGCTCAGCGATGCGTTGAAAGCCGACCTGCTCGCCGCCGACACCAAGGCGCGGCTGGAGGACCTGTACCTGCCGTACAAGCCGAAGCGCCGCACCAAGGCGCAGATCGCCCGCGAGGCCGGACTGGAGCCGCTGGCGCTGGGTCTGCGCGAGGATCCCACGCGATCGCCGGAGACGTTCGCCGAGTCGTTCGTCGACGCGGAGAAAGGCGTCGCCGACGTGCGCGCCGCACTCGACGGTGCCCGCGCGATCCTGATGGAGTCGATCGCCGAGGACGCGCACCTGGTCGGCGAGCTGCGCGACTGGCTGTGGGCGCAGGGGCAGATCCGCGCGAAGGTGGTCGAGGGCAAGGAGCACGAGGGCGCCAAGTTCCGCGACTACTTCGATCACGTCGAGCCGATCGCGAAGATCCCCTCGCATCGTCTGCTGGCGCTGATGCGTGCGCGCAACGAGGGCGTGATCGAACTCGAGCTCGCGCCCGCCGCGGACAGCGAGCAGGGCCACGCCGAGGGCGAGGGCCGCGTCGCGGCGCATGCGAACATCCACCAACGCGGCCGTGCCGCCGACGCCTGGCTGCGCGAGACCGTGCGCCTGACCTGGCGGGTGAAGCTGCACCTGCATCTCACGCTCGATCTGTTCGGCCGTGTGCGCGAAGGCGCCGAGGACGAGGCGATCCGCGTGTTCGGCGACAACCTGAAAGACCTGATGCTGGCTGCGCCGGCCGGCGCCAAGACGGTGATGGGACTGGACCCGGGCATCCGCACCGGCTGCAAGGTCGCGGTGGTCGACGCCACCGGCAAGCTGCTGGCCACCGACACGATCTACCCGCTGGAACCGCGCCGGCAGTGGAGCGAATCGCTGGTGGCGCTGGCCAGGCTGTGCAAACAGCACAACGTGGACCTGATCGCGATCGGCAACGGCACCGGCTCGCGCGAGACCGACAAGCTGGCCGCCGAGCTGATCAGGAAGCTGCCCGAGGCGAAACTCTCGAAGATCGTGGTGAGCGAGGCCGGCGCCTCGGTGTATTCGGCGTCCGAGCTGGCGGCGAAGGAGTTTCCCGATCTCGACGTGAGCCTGCGCGGCGCCGTCTCGATCGCCCGCCGGCTGCAGGACCCGCTGGCCGAGCTGGTGAAGATCGAGCCCAAGGCGATCGGCGTGGGCCAGTACCAGCACGACGTCAACCAGATCAAGCTGGCGCGCGCGCTGGATGCGAAGGTGGAGGACTGCGTCAACGCGGTCGGCGTGGACGTGAACACCGCCTCGGCCGCGCTGCTCGCGCGCGTGGCCGGCCTGTCCGCTTCGGTGGCCGAGAACGTGGTGAAGCACCGCGATGCGAACGGCCCGTTCCCGAACCGCAAGGCGCTGCTGAAGGTGCCGCGACTCGGCGACAAGGCGTTCGAGCAGTGCGCCGGCTTCCTGCGCGTGCCCAGCGGCGACAATCCGCTGGATGCCAGCGCGGTGCATCCGGAAGCCTACCCGGTGGTCGAGCGGATCATCGCCCAGTGCGGCCGCGAGGTGCGCCACATCATCGGCGACAGCGGCTTCCTGCGCGGTCTCAAGCCCGAGCAGTTCACCGACGAGAAATTCGGCGTGCCGACCGTGCGCGACATCCTGAAGGAACTGGAAAAGCCCGGCCGCGACCCGCGCCCGGAATTCGTGGCGCCGAGCTTCGCCGAAGGCGTCGAGGACGTGAAGGACCTCCGGCCCGGCATGGTTCTGGAAGGCCGCGTCACCAATGTCGCCGCGTTCGGCGCGTTCGTCGACATCGGCGTGCACCAGGACGGCCTGGTGCACGTCTCGGCGTTGTCGCACACCTTCGTCAAGGATCCGCGCGACGCGGTGAAAGCCGGCGATATCGTCAAGGTCAAGGTGATGGAGGTGGACATCCCGCGCCAGCGCATCGGCCTCAGCATGCGCCTGGACGACGAACCTGGGCAGGCGCGCAGCGCCCGTCCGGGGACCGGCCGCGATGCCGGCGGCAGCCCGCGCGACAGCCGCGGCCCGCGCCCCGGCAGCGGCGCGCCCAAGCCCGCTGCCGCCCCGGCCAGCAACGCGTTCGCCGATGCGTTTGCGCGAGCGGGCAAGCGCTGAGCTGCCCAAGCCAGGACCGCGGGCGGCGGCGATGCGCTGCAGCATGCGGTTCCGTATGGAATGCCGTACCGTAACGTCCAGCTAACACGGCCATCCCGGCCGAGGAGTATCTGCATGCTTCGTACCCGCCATCTGGCCGGTGCCATCGCCACCGCCCTGCTGTTCAGCACGGCCGCCGCGGCCACCGATTTCAGCAACGTCATCGTCTTCGGTGACAGCCTGAGCGACAACGGCAACATTTCGCTGGCGACCGCGCCGACGATCCAGCCGCCGCTGCGCTTCACCACCAACCCGGGTACCACCGCGGCGGAGAACGTGGCGACGGGCCTGGGCTTCACGCTGGCGCCGTCGGCGGCCGGCGGCACCGATTACGCCTGGGGCGGCGCGGGCTTCGTCAACAACGTAGCGCCGGTGCCGACCATCGCGCAGCAGCTGCAGATGTACCTCGGCGCAAACGGCGGCAAGGCCGACTCGCGTGCGCTGTATCAGGTCTGGGGCGGCGCCAACGACATCTTCTATCTGAGCGGTGCGCTGACCGACCCGAACGCGATCGCCGCCGGCACCACCGGCGCGGCGCAGGCCGAGCTGGGCGTGCTCGGCGCGCTGCAGGCCGCCGGCGCGCGCTACGTGGTGGTCTACAACCTGCCCGACCTGGGCAAGACGCCCGCCTCCGCCGCCGGCGGCGCGGCCGCGCAGGCCGGCGCCAGCCAGCTCGCCGTGCTCTACAACGGCGTGCTCAACAGCGGGCTGGCGCAGTTGAGCGCCAACGGCCTGAACATCATTCCGGTGAATACCTTCGCCCTGCTCAACGAGGCGGTCGCGAACCCCGCGGCCTACGGCTTCAGCAACGTCACCACGCCGGCGTGCACCGGCAGTTCGATCCAGTGCGGCCCGCAGGGCTCGGGGCTGCCCTACAGCTACGCGGCGGGCACCGACCAGAGCTACCTGTTCGCCGATGGCGTGCATCCGACCACCGCCGCTCACGCGATGCTCAGCCAGTACGTGCTGTCGGTGATCCGTGCGCCGGAGCAGGTCTCGCTGCTCGGCGAAGCGCCGCTGGCCGCCAGCGCCACGCAGAACCGCGTCATGCGCGAGCAGATGCTGACCACCGGCAAGGATGGCGACGTGCGCACCTTCGTCAACATCGACTATGCCCGGCAGCGCTTCGACGCCACCGGCAATTCGCCGCGCACCAACAGCGACAACTTCAATTTCACCCTGGGCGCGAACTATTTCGCCGGCGAGCACGTCACCGCCGGCGTGGCGCTGGGTGTGGGCCAGCACAACGCCGACTTCTCCGGCGGTGGCGGCTACAAGCTGCAGGACGTCAGCGGCCTGGGCTATGTCGGTTACCACAACGGCGGTGGCTACGTGGGCGGCTACGTCAACTTCGGCCAGTCGAATTTCAAGGACATCGAACGCCGCATGAGCATCGGCGCCATGCAGCGCGCCGAAACCGGCAAGACCGACGGCTCGCACCTGGGCGGCGGCGTCACCGGCGGCTGGTGGTTCGATCTCACCGACAAGCTGCAGACCGGCCCGTTCGCCACCGTCGACTGGCAGACCGTGAAGATCAGCGGCTACGCCGAGAGCGGCAACGACAGCAGCGCCATGTGGTTCGGCCGGCAGCAGCGCGACTCGCTGCTATCCACGCTGGGCTGGCGCCTGCGCGGCCAGTGGCAGGTCAACAACCTAGTGATGTCGCCCTATGTCGAGCTGGGCTGGAACCACGACAGCAAGGCCGACCCGCGCATGGTCCGCGCCGGCCTGAACAGCATGAACGGCGGCTTCGCCCTGTCCGGCTTCAGCCCGGACCCGAGTTGGGGTACCGCGACGCTGGGCCTGTCCGCCCAACTCACCCCGAGCGTGCAGAGCTGGATCGGCTACAGCGGGCGCTTCGGCGACAACAGCCAGAAGTTCAACAGCGTCAACATGGGCGTGCGGATCAGTCTCTGATCCGCTCTGCCCAGCGGCCCGGCCTGGTCCGGGCCGCCCATGAAAAAGCCGTCCGCGGATGCGGACGGCTTTTTTTGTGGGCCAGCCCGCTCGACGCGGGAGCCCGGACGGCTTACTTGTTCTTGCCGCCGGTAGCCATGGCGAGGATCGCCACCGCCTGCTTCCTCAGCGTCGCCGCCACTGCCGGATCGAGCGGCTGCACGTCGCTGCCGACCTGGTGCTGCTTGAGTACCAGCGTGCCGTCGTCGCTCCAGCCGGCGCGGTCGATCGCGCTGGGTTTGCCGTCGCGGCTGGCCTTGGTTTCCTGCACGATCGCCCACGGCTTGCCGTCCTTGTAGGCATAGTCGGTGCTGGTGTAACCCTTGTCGCCGTAGTCGACCTCTTCGCGAATGTACTTCACCTCGCCGGCCTGGCGGAACAGCTGCCAACCGCGCGAATCACTGGCCTCCAGCTTGGTGCCATGGCTGATCTTCATGCCGCCGATCTGCGCCTTCGCCTCGGCGAACTCGGCCAGGATCTTCTCGCTGGGCGTCTGCTCGGCCAGCAGCTCGATCGCCACGCCGTCGTTCTTGCTGCCCTTGGCCAGCACCGGCGCCTGGATCGGCATGGTGTACTTGCGGTCGCCGTCGGTCAGGGACGCCTGGATCACGTACAGGTCGCCCGGCTTCACTTCGGCCGGGTTGAAGCTCAGCGTGAACGACTGCGGGAACGAACCGGCCGGCGAGGTCTTGCTGGCCAGCGGGGCGGAGCCCACGGCGGTGGACGACACGTCGGCCAGGTTCAGCACCAGGGTGGCGTTCGCCGACGGCGCGGGCGTGCCGGCGCGCAGCGTAATCGTGCCGCTCACCTGGCTCGGGACCGGCGCAGCGGCCGCAGCCGTGTTCGCGGAAGCGGGCGCCGCGGAGTCCGTCGACTGAGACGGATGGGAAGCGTTGTTGCAACCAGCCAGAGCCAGTGTCGCAACCGACATCAGCGACAAAACCGTCTTGCGCATGGGGAAACCTCATCAACGTGAAATCAAGCACGAGGCCGTTCAGGCGCTATGCGCCACGACTCTACGCGGGGGAAGTTCCAAGCATAGCCCAAAAAGCGCCGCCCGGAAAAGTCAAGTCATCCAATGGCCTACCATGCGGCGGCGTACGCGGCCCGCGACGGCGGCCCGGCTCAGCGGCGGTGCAAGGCTCGGTGTGCGATGTCACGGCGGCAGAATGCGCCGTCGTAATGGATCCGGCCGAGCGCGGCATACGCGCTTTCGCGCGCCGCGGCGAGGTCGCTGCCCAGTGCGCACACGGTCAGCACGCGGCCGCCGGTGGTGAGCACGCGCCCCGCCGGGTCGAGGCGGGTACCGGCGTGGAATACCTTGACGTCGGCCGCCAGCGCCACGTCGAGGCCGTCGATCGCGTCGCCCAGGCGCACCCGGCCCGGATAGCCGCCGGCCGCCATCACCACGCCGATCGCCGGGCGCGCGTCCCAACGCGCCCGGGTCTGTTCCAGCCGGCCGTCCAGCGCGGCGTCGATCAACTCGACCAGGTCGGACTTCAGCCGCAGCAGGATCGGCTGGGTTTCCGGGTCGCCGAAACGCACGTTGAACTCGATCACCTTCGGCGCGCCCGACTTGTCGATCATCAGGCCGGCATAGAGGAAGCCGATGAACGGCGCGCCCTCGGCCGCCATGCCGCGCAGGGTCGGCTCGATCACTTCCTTGAGGATGCGCTGCTCGACTTCCGGCGTGACCACCGGCGCCGGCGAATACGCACCCATGCCGCCGGTGTTCGGGCCGAGGTCGTTTTCGTCGCGGCGCTTGTGGTCCTGGCTGGAGGCCATCGGCAGCGCATGGCTGCCGTCGCTCATCACGATGTAGCTGGCTTCCTCGCCGTCGAGGAACTCCTCGATCACCACCCGCGCCGAGGCGTCGCCGAACGCGTGCGCGCCGAGCATGTCGTGCAGCGCCAGTTCCGCGTCGGCCAGGGTCAACGCCACCACCACGCCCTTGCCGGCGGCCAGGCCGTCGGCCTTGATCACGATCGGCGCGCCGCCGCTCTGATGGGCCTGCTCGCGCACGTAGGCCAGCGCCGGATTCAGTTCGGTGAACACCGCATAGTGCGCGGTGGGAATGTTGTGCCGCTGCAGGAAATCCTTGGCGAACGCCTTGGAGCCTTCCAGCTGCGCGGCGATCGCGCGCGGGCCGAAGATGCGCAGGCTGGCAGCGCGGAAACGGTCGACCACGCCGGCCACCAGCGGCACCTCGGGACCGACCACGGTCAGCCCGACCTTTTCGCGCTTCGCCAGCTGCAGCAGGCCATCGAGGTCGTCCGCCGCCACGTCGGCGTTGCGCACGCCCGGCTCGCGCGCGGTGCCGGCGTTGCCGGGCGCCACGATCACCTCGTCGACCTGCGGCGATTGCCCGAGCTTCCACGCCAGCGCATGTTCGCGACCGCCGCCGCCGATGACCAGGACCTTCATTGGGCTGCTCCGTGTGAGGCGCGCCACCCGGCGCAGCCCGGCATTGTAGCGGCTGCGCGCTCAGCCGACGGCAGCGAGGCCGCACGCCCTGGCGCGAGCCGGCGGCTCAATCGTCGTCGTGCTGGCCGAGCAGGGCCAGCAGCGCCGCGCGCGGCAGCTTGCCGGTCTCGTTGCGCGGCAAGGCCTCGACCAGCTTCAGCGGACGCGGCAGGAACAGCGGGTCGATCGCGCGGCGCAGGGCGTCGAGTATCGCGTGTGCATCCAGCCCCGGTGCCACCGCCAGCGCGGCAATCCGGTGCACGCCCAGCGCATCGCCGTCGTCGAGCTGGAACACCGCGCCGTCGCGCACGCCCGGGATCGCCAGCAGGCGCCGGGTAAGGTCGCCCAGCGAGGCGCGCTTGCCGGCGATCTCCAGCAGGTCGGCGTGGCGGCCGCACAGGCGGAAGCGGCGGCCGCCGTCGGACAGGCTCACGATGTCGGCCAGGGCCACCGGCGCGTCCAGCTGCGGCGCCTGCACCAGCGTGCCGTCCGGCTGCGGATGCAGGCTGGCACCGTCATACAGCGACCAGTCCTCGTCCACGGCGGGACGCCGGCTGGCGAACACGCAGGTCTCGGTGGAGCCGAACACCTCCAGCAGCGGTGCACCGAACCGCTGCTCGGCGCGGCGCGCCAGTTCCACCGGCAGCGGTGCGGTGGCCGACACCATCGCCGCGACCGGCGGCAGCGCGATGCCCGATTCCACCAGCGCGCGCAGGTGCACCGGCGTGGTCACCAGCACCCGCGGCGCCGGCACCTCGGCCAGCGCGGCGGCCACGTCGGCCGGAAAGAACGGCCGCCCGGCATGCACGCCGACGTCGCCCAGCAGCGGCAGCAGCACCGACATCTCCATGCCGTACATGTGCTGCGGCGGCACCGTGGCGACGATCTCGACACGCGGCCCGACCGCTGCGCGCAGCAGCGCCAGGTTGCCGGCGTTGCTGGCGTGGAAACTGCCCCAGGTCTTCAGGTTCGCGCCGGGCGCACCGGTGGAGCCGGAGGTATAGCCGATCGCCACCACCTGCCCGGCCGGGATCGACGGCCACGCGGCATCGGAATCGAGCGACGGCGCGGCATCCAGCGGCGGCAATTGCCGGTAGCCGCGCGGGGCCGGATCGAGCGCCTGCTCGCCCAGCGCATAGCAGCCCGGATGCGCCGCCATCACCTCGTCCACGGCCTGCGGCGCGCGCGAGGAGGGCAGCAGGTTCGCCTGGCCGCGCAGCACGATGGCGCAGAACGCCACCAGGAACGCATAGCGGTCCTCGCACAGGTTCACCGCCGCGGCGGCGGTCGGCAACTCCGCCGCCACCGCCTGCGCCTGCGCCAGGAAGCGCGCCGCGCTCACCGGCTCGCCGTGGCGCCAAGCCACCACCCGCGCGGGATCGTCTGCGCCGAGCAGCGGCAACCGCCGCGGCACCTCGCGCTGGTAGGTGTCATAGACGATGGCCACGCTGCGTTCTCCCTGGTCTTCGATTCGTCACGTCCCGCAGCATCGCGCCGCACGCCGAACGGCGGCATGAACGGCAGCCGCCGGCGCCTCGCGCCGGTTCAGCCGATCCGGCACGCCCCCCGGAGCGCTCAGGCGCGGATGATAGCGCCCGACAGCGCGTCGCGGATCACCGTGGGGCTGGCCTGGCCGCCCAGCGGGGCGTCCAGCAGGCCATCCAGCGCGTCGCCGAAGTAGCCCGCCACGGTCTGCGCCGTGCGCGCCGGCGGCTGGCCGTGCGGATTGGCGCTGGTCGACACCAGCGCGCCGCCGAACGCGCGGCACAACGCGGCGGCCGGTGCGTGCGCGGTGACCCGCAGCGCGATCCCGGCATGCGCGCCGGCGACCCACGCCGGCACCTCGGCCGAGCGCGGGAAGATCCAGGTGTGCGGGCCGGGCCAGCTCGATCGCACCTCCCGCAGCACCTCCGCCGGCACCGCGGCCAGTTCGATGTAGCGCTCGACCTGGGCGAAATCCGCGGCGATCAACAGCACGCCCTGGGTCGCCGGGCGCTGCTTCAACGCGAAGATTTTCTCGAAGGCGACGCGGTCATGTGGATCGCCGCCGAGGCCGAACACCGCCTCGGTGGGGTAGGCCAGCACACCGCCGCCATGCAGCAGCGCGGCGGCGGCGTCGAGTTCGGCCAAAGTGAAGCGCTGCAGCACTCAGGCTCCGGTTTTGCTGGTCGCGGGCCTCTTTGCAGCGGCCTTCTTGGTGGCGGTCTTCTTTGCCGCCGTCTTCTTCGCCGGGGTCTTTTTCGCCGCAACCTTCTTGCTGGCGGCCTTCTTCACCGCCGTCTTTTTTGCCGGCGCCGCCTTCTTCGCGGCCGCCTTCCTGGTCGCGCCCTTCTTGCCGAAGCGACCCGGCTTGCGTGCCGGTGCGGCCGCCAGCAGCTCCAGGCACTGCGCCTCGGTCAGCTCCTTCGGCTCCTGCTCCTTCGGGATGCGCGCGTTCTTCTCGCCGTCGGTGATGTAGGCGCCGTAGCGGCCGTTCAGCACCTGCACGCCGTTGCCGAAATCGAGGATCAGCCGGTTCGCCAGCATCTCGAGTTTCTCCTGCACGATCTGCAGCGCGCGCGGCAGTTCGATCGTGTACGGGTCGTCCTCGGGCTTCAGCGAGGCATAGGTGCCGCCCTGCTTGACGAACGGGCCGAAGCGGCCGATCGCCACGCTGACTTCCTCGCCGTTCGGCGCGCTGCCCAGCTGGCGCGGCAGCTTGAACAGCTCCAGCGCCTCGGCCAGGGTGATCGTGTGCATGCTCTGGCCCGGGCGCAGGCTGGCGAAGGTGGGCTTGTCCGCGTCGTCCTTGGTGCCGATCGCCGCATACGGCCCGAACCGGCCCAGCCGCACCGAGACCGGCTTGCCGGTCTTCGGGTCGCTGCCGAGCTCGCGCGCGCCGGTGGCCTCGCTGCGGTCGACCGATTCGGTCTTCTCCTCCACCTGCTGCTTGAACGGCTGCCAGAAGCGCTGCATCAGCGGCACCCACGCCTCCTCGCCGCGGCTGACCGCGTCGAGCTCGTCCTCGAGCTTGGCGGTGAAGTCGTAGTCGACGTAGCGGGTAAAGTGCTGGGTGAGGAACTTGCTGACCGCGCGGCCCACGTCCGTCGGCTTGAAGCGGCGGCTGTCGAGGAACACGTACTCGCGGTTCTGCAGCACCTGGATGATGCTGGCATAGGTCGACGGCCGGCCGATGCCGTATTCCTCCAGCGCCTTGACCAGGCTCGCCTCGGAATAGCGCGGCGGCGGTTCGGTGAAGTGCTGGTCGGCGACGATATCGTGTAGCGGCACCTGCTCGTCCACCGCCAGCCGCGGCAGGCGGCGGCCTTCATCGTCGTCCTCGGCATTCTTCTGGTCGCGGCCTTCCTCGTACACGGCGAGGAAACCCGGGTCGACCACGGTGGTGCCGCTGGAACGGAACGCGGCGTCGCCACCGGCGGCGTCGCGCACGGCGAATTCCACCGTCACGGTGTTCAGCGTGGCATGGATCATCTGGCAGGCCACCGTGCGCTTCCAGATCAGCTCGTACAGCTTGCGCTGGTCGTCGTTGAGGAAGGCGGCCACCGATTTCGGCGTGTGCATCGCCGAGGTCGGGCGGATCGCCTCATGCGCTTCCTGCGCGTTCTTCGACTTGGTCTTGTACACCTGCGGCGCGTCCGGCAGCGCGTGGCCGCCGAAGTCGCGGGCGATCAGCTGGCGCAGCTCGGCCACCGCATCCTCGCCGAGCATGGTGGAGTCGGTACGCATGTAGGTGATCAGGCCGACATTGCCCTCGCTGCCCAGCGCCACGCCCTCGTACAGGCCCTGCGCCACCTTCATCGTGCGGCTGGTGGTGAAGCCGAGCTTGCGCGCCGCCTCCTGCTGCAGGGTGGAGGTGGTGAACGGCGCGGCCGGGCGGCGCTTGCGCTCCTTCGAACTGACCTCGCTGACCGTGAGGCGGCCGCGCGCGGCCTGCTTCAGCGCCTCGCGGGCGGCCTGCGCGTCCGCTTCGCTGGTGAGGTCGAACTGCTCGAACTTCTTGCCGTTGAGCCTGGACAGGCGCGCGGCGAAATCGCCCTCGGCGTGCTTCAGCTGGGCCTCGATGGTCCAGTACTCGCGCGCCTTGAACGCCTCGATCTCGTCTTCCCGCTCGACGATCATGCGCAGCGCCGGCGACTGCACGCGGCCGGCGGAAAGCCCGCGCTGCACCTTGCGCCACAGCACCGGCGACAGGTTGAAGCCGACCAGGTAGTCCAGCGCCCGGCGCGCCTGCTGCGCATCGACCAGGTCGTGCGACAACTGCCGCGGCGCGGCCACCGCGGCCTTGATCGCCTTCGGCGTGATCTCGGAGAACACCACCCGGTGCAGCTGCTTGCCCTTGGTCAGGCCGCGCTCCTTCAGGATCTCGCTGATGTGCCAGCTGATCGCCTCGCCTTCGCGATCCAAGTCGGTCGCCAGATAGATGTCGTCGGCCAGCTTGGCCGCCTTGGCGATCGCGTCGACGTGCTTCTCGTTGCGCTCGATGATCTCGTAGGCCATGGCGAAACCGTGCTCGGTGTCGACCGCGCCCTCCTTCGGCTTCAGGTCGCGCACATGACCGTAGGAGGCGAGGACCTGGAAGTCCTTGCCCAGGTATTTGTTGATCGTCTTGGCCTTGGCCGGTGATTCGACGATGAGCAGGTTTTTTGCCATGAAGCTGGATATCCAAAGGTGAACCACCGGCGCTTCCGTGCCGGACATATATATAGTTGAAACCATGCCGCGCCGACGACTGTCAAGCCCGGCCGCACCGCAGGCGTCGCCCGACGGCCGTTCAGCCGCCGGGCAATCGCTGGTAGCGGTTGCCCGGCAGGCTCGCCACCCTGGCCTCCAGCTCCAGGATCATCAGCATCGAGGAAAGTGCGGCGGCCGACCGCCCGGTACGCCGTACAAGTTCATCCAACGTCGCCGGTTCATGACCAAGTTCGGTCAAAAGCCGTCGATACCCGGTGTCGCCATCTGCCTCGGCGGGCCCCGGGGCGACACCATCGTCACTCGCGACCCGCGGCGGCCCGGCCACCGCGCCGCCAGTCGCACCCAGCCGCGCGGCCAGCTCGCCGCCAAGCATGCGCGCTGCCGGCGTCAATGTCTCGACAATCTCGGTCGCGCTCTCCACCAGCCGGGCGCCGTCGCGGATCAATCGGTGGCAACCGCGGGCCAGCGGGTGGTGGATGGAACCGGGCAGCGCGAATACCTCGCGGCCCTGTTCGGCGGCCAGTCGGGCGGTAATCAGCGAGCCCGAACGCAGGCCCGCCTCGACCACCAGCGTGCCCAGCGCGAGCCCGGCGATGATCCGGTTGCGCCGCGGGAAGTGATCCGGGCGCGCCGGCGTGCCGGGCGGAAACTCGCTGACCAGCGCCCCCTGCGCGGCGAGCCGCCGGGCCAGCGCGTGGTGCCTGCGCGGGTACACCCGATCCGGCCCGGTGCCGACCACCGCGAGCGTCTTCGCGCCGGCATCCAGCGCGGCCGCATGGGCGGCACCGTCGATGCCGTCGGCCATGCCGCTGGTGATCGCGAAACCGGCCTCCGTCAGCGCCAGCGCAAACGCCCGGGCATGCGCGAGACCCACCGCGCTGGCACCGCGCGCGCCCACGATCGCCACCTGCGGATACAGCAGCAGCCCGGCGTCGCCGACCACGAACAGCACCGCCGGCGGCTGCGGAATGTGCTCCAGTTGCGGCGGAAAATCCACTTCGGTACAGCGCAGCAGCCGATGTCCGGGTTCGGCCAGCCAGGCCAGGTCGGCGGCCAGCTGCACTTCGTCGGGCCGGGCCAGCCAGGCGCGGGCCGGCTCGCCAAGCCGGGCCGCGTCGCGGCTCAACTGCGCCAGCGCGGCGCGGATGTCGCCGCCGGCCGCATCCAGCCGCTCGCGCAGGCCGCCGGGGCCGAGGCCGGGCGTGCGCAAGGCGAGCAGCCAGGCGCGCAGTTCATCGCGATCATCCATGGTCATGGCGGCAGTTTACGCAGTGGCCCGCAAAGAAAACGGCGCGGTGGGAACCGCGCCGTGCTGTAGGCAGATGCCGCGGTGGTGCCTGCCGGCACTTACTCCGGCATGACCAGGCGGGCGCCGACGTGCACCGGCCGCAGGCCATCCATCACCAGGCCGTAGCTGACCCGGTCGAAGGTGCGGAACACCATCACGTGGCCAATGTACTCGTCGGGCAATTTGACCTTCTCGCCCACTCCGCGCCGCCAGCTGTTGCTGGCCACGTCGTCGTGGATCGTCTCGCCGGGCTGCATCATCGTGTAGGTCTGGCCATTCTCGACGCCGTCCTTCGCGCCGATCGACAACATCACCACCTGGCGCGGACCGGCCGCGTCCATCGCGTCGGCGAAGCCGATCACCTTGGCGTTGGCCGGCACCGACTTCGGCGCATGCGGGTAGTAGTAGGCGTCGTACGGCGACTCGTCCAGCGGCATGATGCGGTCGCCGCTGCGGATCTCCTGGGTGGCGCCGAGCAGCAGCAGGGTCGCCGGATCGCCGGTGCGCAGTGTCTCGGCGGTGCCGATCACGCTGACCTCGACGCCGAGGTCGTCGCCCTTGCCGTAGTGGCCGTCGTTGCGGGAATCCTCGCGCCACGGCGCATTGACCATCGCCGCGTTGCTGTCCAGGTCGTGCGCGACCAGGTCGGCGCTGGCCGCGTCACCCTGGTCGAAGCCGCGGAACACGTGGCTGGGCCGCACGATCGCCCAGCGCTGGCCGGCCTCGCCCTGCAGGCCGCGCACATAGATGTTCTGGCCGACCGCGCCACGCAGGCGCGCTTCCTCGAGGCCGACCACGTACGGCGCGGAGCTGACCGCATTCGAGTCCATCACCCGCAGGTCCTTCAGGAACATCTTCAGCTCGGACAGCGGGATCGCCGGCACCGCCTCGCCCTCGCGATGCACGCTCGGCTGCAGGCCCAGGCGCGGCCCGTTGATGAAGGACAGGTTGAGCACGTCGCCGGGGTAGATCAGGTGCGGATTGCGCACCTGCGGATTGGCCTGCCAGATTTCCGGCCACAGCCACGGTTTGGACAGGAACTTGGCGGAGATGTCCCAGAGCGTGTCGCCCCGACGCACGGTATAGCTGTCGGGATGATCGGCCCGCAGTTGCGCACCGGCCGCATAGACGGCCACGGTGACCAGCATGCCGGCCAGCAACACGATAATTTTCTTGATCATTGGCGGGAATCCCCCTTCCCCAGGTGCTCGGCCGAGTGTAACCGAATGGTTAATGCGCGCAACAGGCGCGAGTTGGCAAAAATCGTCTGTACTCGGGCGCTTGCCGACGTACAATAAGACACATTCTAGATGGCGCCGCGGGTGGTTTTTTACCAAATCGCCCGCACTTTCGGCGCCGAGGTGATGCCCGTGTCCATCCTTCCCATCCTTGAATTCCCCGACCCCCGGCTGCGCACCCGTGCCGCGCCGGTGAGCGTGTTCGACGCGAAGCTGAAGCAGTTCGTCGCCGACCTGTTCGAGACCATGTACGCCGCCAACGGCGTCGGCCTGGCCGCCACCCAGGTCAACGTGCACCAGCGCGTGCTGGTGATCGATATGAGCGAGGAGCGCAACCAGCCGCTGGTGCTGATCAACGCCGAGATCGTGGCGAAGGACGGCGCCCAGGTCTACCAGGAGGGCTGCCTGTCCTTCCCCGGCCTGTACGCCGACGTGACCCGCGCGCTGAGGGTGAGGGTGAAGGCGCAGGACGTCGACGGCAAGGCCGTCGTCCACGAGGCCGAAGGCCCGCTGGCGGTGGCCGTGCAGCACGAGATGGACCACCTGGAAGGCAAGGTGTTCGTGGATTACCTGTCCCCGCTGAAACGTTCGCTGCTGCTGAAGCGCCTGGACAAACAGCGCAAGCAGGCGGCCAGCGCTTGAGCGGCCGGCGCCTGCGGGTCGTCTTCGCCGGCACCCCCGAGTTCTCCGTTCCTTGTCTCGAGGCCTGCCGTGCCAGCGGCGCCGAGGTGGTGGCCGTCTATACCCAGCCCGACCGCCCCGCCGGCCGCGGCCGCCAGCTCGCGGAGAGTCCGGTGAAACGGGCCGCGCTGGCCACCGGCCTCGCGGTCGAGCAGCCCGAATCGCTGAAACCCGCCGAGGTACAGCAGCGGCTCGCCGACTACCGTCCCGACCTGCTGGTGGTGGTGGCCTACGGCCTGATCCTGCCGCGCAAGGTGCTGGCGATTCCACGCCTCGGCTGCTGGAACGTACACGCCAGCGTGCTGCCGCGCTGGCGCGGCGCCGCGCCGATCCAGCGCGCGATCCTGGCCGGCGATGCCGAGAGCGGCGTCGACCTGATGCGGATGGAGGCGGGCCTGGATACCGGCCCGGTGCTGCTCGAACGGCGCACGCCGATCGGCCGCGACGACACCGGCGGCTCGCTGCACGACCGCCTCGCCACGCTGGGCGCGGAGGTGCTGGCCGAGGGCCTGCGCCGCACGCTGGCCGGCGAGACACTGGCCGCCACGCCGCAGCCAGAAACCGGCGTGACCTACGCGCACAAGCTGGACAAGGCCGAGGCGAAGCTCGATTTCAGCCGCTCCGCGATCGAACTGGAGCGCCAGGTGCGCGCGTTCGACCCGTGGCCGGTGGCCGCAGGCGAAATCGCCGGCGAACCGCTGCGGATCTGGGCCGCCCGCGCGATCGAGGCGGACCACCACGCCGCGCCGGGCAGCGTGCTGGCCGCCGGGCGCGACGGCATCGACCTCGCCTGCGGGCAGGGCGCGCTGCGCGTCACCACGGTGCAGCGCGCCGGCGGCAGGCGTATCGGCGCGGCCGACTACCTCAACGCCCGTCCCGAATTGCGGCGCGGCTGATGAAGGCCGACACCCGCGCGCTGGCCGCCAAAGGGCTCGCCGAGGTGGCCCTGCGCGGCGCCTCGCTGCGCGACGTGATGGAGCGTTCCGCGCCCAGGCTGGCCGACCCACGCGACCGCGCCCTGCTGATGGCTCTGCTCAGCGAAGGCGCGCGCTGGTGGCTGCGTTTCGATCCGGCGGTCGACGGCCTGCTGGAAAAATCGCTGCGGCACAAGGACCCGGCCGTGCACGCGCTGCTGGTGCTGGGACTGGTCCAGCTGGAGATCCTCGAACTTGCGGACTACGCCGCGGTGGCCGCCACGGTCGAGGCGGTGCGCGCGCTCAAGCGGCCGCAACTGGCCGGCCTGGTCAACGCCGTGCTGCGGCGCTGGCAGCGCGAACGCGAAAGCCTGCTGGCGAAACTCGATGCCCGGCCGCAGACCCGCCACGCGCACCCGGCCTGGCTGGCCGCGGCGCTTGCGCGCGACTGGCCGCTGCAGGCCGAGGCGGTGATGGCCGCCGACAACGCCGAACCGCCGCTGATGCTGCGTGTCAACCGCCGGCGCAGCACGCGCGAGGCGCTGGCCGCCCGGCTGCAGACCGCTGGCTACACCGCCACTGCGCATCCGTGGCTGAGCGACGCGCTGGTGCTGCCGCACAGCAGCGATGTCACCCGCCTGCCCGGCTTCGAGGATGGCCTGTTCGCGGTGCAGGACGGCGCCGCGCAAGCAGCTGCCGACCTGGCCGACCTGCACGACGACCTGCGCGTGCTGGATGCCTGCGCCGCCCCCGGCGGCAAGGCCTGCCACCTGCTCGAACGCGCCGACATCGACCTCACCGCGCTGGAGTTCGACGCGCCGCGCGCCGAACGCATCCGCCAGAACCTGATGCGTCTGCGCCTGGACGCGAAAATCGTGGTCGGCGACGCCGGCGCGCCGAAGGGCTGGTGGAAGGATCGGCCGTTCGACCGCATCCTGCTCGACGCGCCGTGCTCGGCCAGCGGCGTGCTGCGCCGCCGGCCGGACGTGCGCTTGCACCGGCGCGAGAGCGACATCACCGCGATGCACGCACAGCAGCGTCGCCTCCTGTCCGCGCTGTGGCCGCTGCTGGCGCCGGGCGGGCGGCTGCTCTACGTCACCTGCTCGGTGCTGCGCGCGGAGAACGAGGCGATCGTCGGCGAACTGCTCGCGGCACAAACCGATGCGCAGGCGCTGGCGTTCACCCTGCCGGCGGGCCAGCCCGCTGCGCTGGGCTGGCAGATCCTGCCCGGCGACGGCGACCTCGACGGCATGTACTACGCGGTGCTGCAAAAGTCCCGCTGAGCCCTCCATGAGGTCGGCATACCACCGCCGGGCTATGCTTGGCACTCCCCCGACCCCCGCCGACGGAACGCCCCACCCGTGAATCCCTGCGCATCCTTGTCCCATGCGCGCCCGCTGTGGCTGCGCAGCGCCCGCGCGGAGCTGCTGCTGTTCGGCGTGTTCGCGCTGCTGCTGCTCGGCCTCGGCATCGGCTTGCGCGACCCGTGGCCGTCCGACGAACCGCGCTTCGCGCTGGTGGCGCAGTGGATGGTCGAGCACGGCCAGTGGCTGTTCCCGCACCGTGGCCACGAGCTGTACCCGGACAAGCCGCCGGTGTTCATGTGGCTGCAGGCGCTCAGCTATTTCCTCACCCACCACTGGCGCATCGCCTTCCTGCTGCCCTCGCTGCTCGCCGCGCTGGGCGCGCTGGCGCTGGTCTACGACCTGGCACGCCGGCTGTGGAACCACCGCAGCGCGCTGCTGGCCGCGGCCACGCTGCTGGTCACCATCCACTTCACCTACCAGATGCGCAATGCGCAGATCGACCCGCTGCTGCTGGGCTGGATCACCCTGGCCAACTACGGCCTGCTGCGCCACCTGCTGCTGGGGCCGTCGTGGCGCTGGTTCGCCGTGGGGTGCTTCTTCGCCGGCTTGGGCGTGGCGACCAAGGGCGTCGGGGTGCTGGCGCTCTTGATGCTGCTGCCGTACCTGGTCGCGCGCCGCGGCCACTGGCGCCAGTTGGCGCTGCCGGTCGGCGGCTGGCGCTGGGCCGGCGGCCTGGCGCTGTTCTTCGTGCCGATCCTGGGTTGGCTGCTGCCGATGCTGCTGGTCGCCCATGCCGACGGCGATCCGCAGCACGCCGCGTACGTGCAGAACATCCTGTTCGGGCAGACCGTGCACCGCTACGCCACGCCGACCGGACACCTCCACTCGCCGTTCTACTTCCTCGGCATCATCGTCGTCGACTGGCTGCCGCTGTCGCTGCTGCTGCCATGGGCGCTGCCGGCATGGTGGCGCCGGCTGCAGCGGCGCGACGCGCGCTTCCTGCTGCCGCTGGGCTGGATCGTGCTGATGTTGCTGTTCTTCTCGTTCAGCCCGGGCAAGCGCGACGTCTACATCCTGCCGGCGCTGCCGATGACCGCGCTGGCGCTGGCACCGCTGCTGCCCGGCCTGCTGCGCCGGCGCGGCGTGCGCCTCGCGGTGTGCGCGCTGACCGTGCTGCTGGCCGGCGCGCTGACCGCCGCCGCCGCGCTGGCGATCCATCGTCATCCGGCCTGGGCGGTGAAGATCGAGCAGAGTCTCGATCCGCAGATCTGGTGGATGCTGCTGGCCATCGGCGCGGCTGGCCTGGTCATCGTGGCGCTGACCCGGGTGCGCCGCGCGCCGCTGGGCTGGCTGCTGTTCGCCGGTGTGCTGTGGAGCGTGTATGGGCTGTGGGGCTATCCGATGCTCAACGGTGACCGCTCGGCGCGCGACGTGATGGTGCAGGCGCGCGCCATGGCCGGCCCCGACGCCACCATCGGCCTGCTCGCCTGGAAGGAGCAGAACCTGCTGATGGCCGCGGGGCCGGTCGCCGAGTTCGGCTTCCTGAAACCGTGGCCGCAGCAATATGCCGAGGCGATCGCCTGGCAGCGGCAGGACCCGGCGCATCGCTGGATCTTCAGCCTCGACGAGGCGATGGGCGCCTGCGTGGACCGCCATCGCGCTACCTACGTCGGCCACGCCAACCGCCGCGAGTGGTGGATGTTCCAGGCCAACGCGGTGGTGCCCGGCTGCGTGCCCGGCGCCAGCGCGGACCCGCAGGCCGACGACACGCTCTGAACAAAAGCGCAGCACCCATTCACGACACGCCCACGGAACGGCACACATGGAAGATGAACCTTCGCGTTACGATGCGGCGCGCGCATGCCAAGTCGAGGACGCTGGCCCGCTAGCATGGCCGGACAGGGATTACACGTTGCTTCGACAGGTTTCTCGCGTGCGCGCTCACCCCGCTTCATGGCAGCTCTGGACCGCTTCGCTGCTGCTGGCAGTCATGCCGCTGTGTTTCGCCGTATCCGGGCGCTTCAAGAGCCTGCCGATGGCCCTGCTGTTCGTGACCGGCGTGGTCCTGCTGGCCACGCGGGCGGAGAGCCGGCAGGCCTGGCGACTGGCCTGGCCGGTCATCGCCGTCTGCATGCTGCGCCTGCTGTATGACATCGGCAACTTCCTGAGCCACCGGCTCGACTGGTCCACCCTCGACCTGCCGGCGCAGACCCTGCTGTTCCTGGGCATCGCGGCCGTGTTCACGCTGCCGCTGAAGCAGCGCGTGATCGCGCTTGGCTTCAGCCTGACCGCCGTGCTGCTGGGTGCGGCGAGCCTGTACCAGCGCTACGCGCTGGGTGTCGACCGCCCCTACGGATTGAACGGCGGCGACTGGGCCGCGGTCGAGTTTGCGATGTACCTGCTGGTGCTGGTGCTGCTGGCGATGCTGCAGGCGTTGCGGCCGGACACCCGGCGCGGCGACCGCTGGCTGCACGTCGCCGCCGTGGCGGTCGGCCTGTACGGCGCGGTGCTGACCCAGAGCCGCGGCCCGCTGCTGTCGTTCGCCCCGGTCTACCTGGGGCTGATGCTGTGGCATGCGATGCGTTCGCGGCACTGGCGCCGCGTGCTGGTGCTGTTCGCGGCAACCGTGCTCGGCATGCTGGCGGTCACCGCCACGCTGCACCGGGAACTGGTCGAACGGCTGACCGATGTCCCGGCCGAGATCGCCAGTTACGACACCGGCGGCGACAGCAACGGCAGCGCCGTCGGCGAACGGCTGGAAATGTGGCGCACCGCATGGCAGGCCTTCAGCGAGCATCCGCTGGCCGGCATCGGCCTGGACCAGTTCGGCGTCTATGTGCGCGAACAGGCCGCTGCGGGCAATGCCAGCCCGCTGATCGCCAAGTATGTGCACCCGCACAGCGAATACCTCGAATCGATGGTAGCCGGCGGCCTGCCCGCGCTGCTGGTGCTGCTGCTGTTCCTCGCCGTGCCGCTGGGCTTTTTTGCCCGCCAGCTCGGCCATCCGCGGGAGCCGGTCGCCGCGGCGGCGGCGGCCGGGGTGATGGTGATCGGCATGTACGCCCTGTGTGCGTTCGGCGACAACGTGTTCTATCGGGCCATGCCGCAATCGCTCTATCTGTTCCTCGTGCTGGGCCTGGCCGTCGGCATCGGCCGTCTGCAGCGCAACGCTCCATCCTGCTGACGCCTGCCATGGCCCGCATCAATCTGCTTGCATGGGACAACCAGCGCGGTCTCAGCCACGACATCCGGCTGCTGTCCGCGGCCCTGGTCGCGCTCGGTCATCAGGTCCAGGTGACCCGGCTCGGCCCGCACCGGCACGATGGCCGCCGCAAGGTATGGCTGGCGCATGCGCGCATGTGGTGGCAACGGCTGCGCCACGCCGACCGGCACGCCACGCTGTACGACTTCAACATCGCACTGGAGCACGTGCGTCCGGACTGGTTCGGGCTGGCGCGGCGGAACCTGCTGGTGCCAAACCCGGAATGGCTGTCGCCACGCAGCCAGCGCTACCTGGCTCGCCACGACGCGATCCTGTGCAAGACCCGGCATGCGGTCGGGCTGTTCGCCGCCCGCGGCTGCCGCGCGCTGTACATCGGCTTTCGCAGCACCGACTGCCTGCAGCCGGAAATTCCGCGGCAGCCGACCTTCCTGCACCTGGCCGGCGCCAGCCGCATGAAGGGCACGCAGCGGCTGCTGGCGCTGTGGCAGCGGCACCCGGAATGGCCGAAGCTGCTGGTGCTGCAGTCGCCGCGCACCGCCACCCCGCTGACTGCGCCGGTGCCGGCCAACATCGAACACCGGATCGGCTATCCGGGCGACGTGCGCGAGATCCGCCGGCTGCAGAACGCGCACCTGTTCCACCTGTGCCTGTCGGAGACCGAGGGCTGGGGTCACTACCTGGTCGAGGCGATGAGTTGCGGCGCGGTGGTAGTCAGCTGCGACGCACCGCCGATGAACGAGCTGGTCACCCCGGCACGCGGCGTCCTGGTCGGCGCCAGCGACGCCGGGCCGTTCAACCTGAGCACGCTGCATCGCTTCGACGAGGCGGCGCTGGAAGCGGCCATCGAACGCCTGCTGGCGATGCCCGGGCACGAACGCGCGGCGCTGGGTGTCCAGGCGCGGGCCTGGTTCGAGTCGAACGAAGCGAGCTTCGCCGCGCGGCTGGATGCCGCCTTGCGTCAGCTCGGCTGAGCGGCGAGCGCGCGCAGGTCCGGCGGCGGATCGGCGAACTCGCCCAGGTGCTGCTCGACGCCGCGCTCGCAACGCAGCAGCCGGTACGTCCGCGTTTCGTCCACGATGCGGTCGTTCGGATTGTCGACGACGTGCTTGCGGGTGGGATGGTACAGGTGCGTCGCCAGCGCGCTGAAGCGCAGCTCGCGCCGGAGCAGGCCCGCATGGAAGGCGCGCAGGGCCAACTCGGTATCCTCGCGGCCCCAACCGGTCATCGCCTCGTTGAAGCCGTTCAGGCGCAGCAGGTCGTCGCGCCAGAACGCCATGTTGCAGCTCTTGATGCCGCGTTGCTTGGTGCCGGGCCGGGCATACCAGCGCGCCAGCCACGGCAGGCGCAGGGTGTGCCGGCGCCGCTCGATGCCGCGGCCGAAGAAGCCCGGCAGCGCCACGCCCTCCAGCAGGCGGCGGGTCAGCGCGGCGTCGGTCAGCACGCGCGAGCCCTGCACGAAGCAGCCGCGGCGCGCGAACGCGCGATGGTCGGCGACGAAGTGCGGCTCGGCGACCATGTCGCCGTCGAGCAGGATCACGTAGTCGCCCTGCGCGGCGGCGATCGCGCGGTTGCGCGCGCGGCTCATCCGCGCGCCATCGTCCGGCTGCCACAGGTGCACCAGGCGCACCGGGTAGTCCGCGGCGATGCGCTCCAGCAGTTCGCGCGTGGCCGGCTGCGAGCCGTCGTCGGTGACGATCACCTCGTGCGGCAGCTCGCTCTGCGCGGCCAGCGCACGCAGCACCCGCGCCAGCGCGGCGGGCCAGTTGTAGGTGATCACGGCGACGCTGATGCGCACGGCGGCGGGCTCAGTCCGTCGCCGGCACGTGCCGGCGTGGCCGGATGGCCGACCACAGGATCGACGCGGCACGCTGCTGGTTGCGCAGCCACGAGCCGTGGCGCAGGCGCGCCAGCTTCGCGTAGTGCCGGGCCTCGCGCCACGAGGGGTCGGGCTTGGTGCGGAACTCGTGCTTGACGCTCTCCAGGCAGCGCTCGTCCAGGCCGATGTTCCGGGCGTAGATCTCGATCAGGCAGCGCGAGCGGAACCGGTTGAGGTAGGTCGTGGCCGCCGTCTGCCGGCCCCACCAGCCGTTGTTGCCATGGATGCGGTAATGCACCGCGCCGGTGCGCAGGTAGTACTTGTGCGCGCCCAGCACGCTGGCGCCGAACACCAGGCAGTTGTCGGCGGACAGCCGCCAGGTCTGGCCCAGCTCCGCCGGCAGCTCCAGCGTGCGGCGCGCCCACAGCGCGCGCATCGACAACGCCGAGGTCGGCGCGCCGTACCAGTGCATCAGCACGTAGGTGCTGATCGCGGTGAAGCCGAGGTCGCGCGAACACGCGGCGTAACCCATCCAGCGCTGCTGGTCGCCGAACAGCTGCATGTCGGAGAACACGAAGTCGACATCGCGGCGGCTGTCGTAGAGTTCGCCCAGGCGCGCCAGGTAGTCCGGCTCCCAGCGGTCGTCAGCGTCGAGGAAGCAGACCACGTCGGCACGGGCCTGCGCCACGCCGCGCTGGAACGCGACCAGCTGGCCGCCATTCTCGCCGCACAGCAGGGTCACCCGCGGGTCGGCGCCGTAGCGTTCGCGCAGATACGCCGGCGTGCCGTCGGTGGAGCCGTCGTCGACCACGATGACCTGCATCGGCGCGCGGCTCTGCGCCAGCGCGCTGTCGACCGCCGTGCCGACGAAGCCGCGATAGTTGTAGCTGGTGATGACGACCGCGAAGCTGGTCATGCCGCCGCACCGTCCTGCAGCAGGCGGCGGAAGTAGCCGATGGTCTCCTGCAGGCCGTCCTCCAGCGCCACCGTCGGCTGCCAGCCGAGCCGCTCGCGGGCCACGCCGATGTCGGGCTGGCGCTGGCGCGGGTCGTCCGACGGCAGCGGCCGGTACACCAGCTTCGAGCGGCCGCCGACCAGGGCGATCACCTTCTCGGCCAGCTCCAGCATGGTGTGTTCGACCGGGTTGCCGATGTTCACCGGACCGGTGAAGCCGCGCTCGGATTCCATCATGCGCACGATCGCCTCGATCAGGTCGTCGACGTAGCAGAAGCTGCGCGTCTGGCTGCCGTCGCCGTAGATGGTGATGTCCTCGCCGCGCAGTGCCTGCATGATGAAGTTGCTGACCACCCGGCCGTCGTTCGGGTGCATGCGCGGGCCGTAGGTGTTGAAGATGCGCACCACCTTGATGTCGAGGTCGTGCTGGCGGTAGTAGTCGAAGAACAGCGTCTCGGCGCAGCGCTTGCCCTCGTCGTAGCAGCTGCGGATGCCGATCGGGTTGACCCGGCCCCAGTAACCCTCGACCTGCGGGTGCACTTCCGGGTCGCCGTACACCTCGCTGGTGGAGGCCTGCAGGATACGCGCCTTCACCCGCTTGGCCAGGCCCAGCATGTTGATCGCGCCGTGCACGCTGGTCTTGGTGGTCTGCACCGGGTCGTGTTGGTAGTGCACCGGCGAGGCCGGGCAGGCCAGGTTGAAGATGCGCTCCACCTCCACGTACAGCGGGAACGTCACGTCGTGGCGCATCAGCTCGAAGTATGGGTGGGCGAGCAGGTGCGCGACATTGCGCTTGCTGCCGGTGAAGAAGTTGTCCACGCACAGCACGTCGTGGCCGTCGTGGAGCAGGCGATCGCACAGGTGCGAGCCGAGGAAGCCGGCGCCGCCGGTGACTAGGATCCGTTTCATGCGTTGCCGTGGGGTACCGTTGCGGTAAAGGGAGAGGTGACGCCGGATCCGCTGCTGCCTGACAAATATTGTCATGGATTTCCGTGCAGGGGTGCGACCGGCTTCGCCCGACACGCAACCCGTTCAGTCCGTCGGCCCGCGGGCGCATGCCGGGCTTCGGCTAGAATCCGCCCATGCCCACGTTCCCGCTGACCCTTGCCGTGATCACCCGCAACGAGGCCGGCAGCATCGCGCGCTGCCTGGACAGCGTGCCGTTCGCGGCCGAGAAGCTGGTGGTCGACTCCGGCAGCGAGGACGACACGGTGGCGATCGCGCAGGCGCATGGCGCGCGCGTGGTGCACCAGGACTGGCTGGGCTTCGGCGCGCAACGCAACTTCGCCACCACGCAGTGCGCGCACGACTGGATCCTGGTGCTGGACGCCGACGAATACCTCAGCCCGGCACTCGCCGCCGAGCTGCAGCAGCGCCTGCCGGCACTGATGGCCGGCGATGCGCCAGCGGCGTACCTGCGCCGGCGCACGATCTACATGGGGCGACCGATGCGCTGGTACCGCCCGTCGGTGGGCGAGAAGCTGGCGCGGCTGTACCACCGCGGCCGCGCGCGCTGGAGCGACGCGCGGGTGCACGAATCGCTGCGTTTCGACGGCGCCGCGCCGACCCTGCGCGCCCCGTTCGACCACGCCAACAACCCGACCCTGCCGCACAAGCAGCTGAAGGTGCTGCGCTACGCCGAGCTGAAATGCCGCGACTGGCTGGACAAGGGCAAGCCGGTGCGGATGTGGCAGGCACCGTTCGTCTACCTGCTGGCCTTCGTCAAGGACTACCTGTTCCGGCTGGCCTTCCTGGACGGCTGGCGCGGCTTCCTGATCGCGCAGACCGCGGCCAGCTACGCGCTGTACAAGCGCATGCGGTACTACGAGATGGTCAGCCACCCGGAGTCGGTGGCAAGCGCCGCCGACCTGCTCCACCAACACGATATCGACCGCTGATGACCGACCCGAAGCCCGCTCCCAAGCACTACCTGCTGTACGGCTCCGAGCGCTACGCGCTGGCGATCCTGCGCCCGTTGCAGGAAGCCATACGCGCCCGCGGCGCCGAGGCCGCCTGGTTCTTCGACGGCCCCGGCGCGGAGGACATGGTCGCCGGCGAACGCCTGCTGACGGTCGAGGAAGTGCGCGCGTGGAAGCCGCTCGCGGTGATCACCTCGTCCAACGCGGTGCCGCACTTCTTCCCCGGGGTGAAGGTGGAGACCTTCCACGGCTTCGACGCCGGCAAGCCGCGGCACATCTACGTGCGCGGCTTCTTCGACCTGTACTGCACCACCGGCCCGCGCGACACCGCGCAGTTCCAGGCGATCGCCGACAGGGTCGGCCACTTCAGCGTGACCGAGACCGGTTTCCCCAAGCTCGACCCGTTCATGCAGGAGATCAGCGGCCCGCTGCCGCCGGTGCGCCAGCCGCCGGTGATCCTGTACCACTCCACCTTCTCGCCGTCGTGGAGCGCGGCCGAAACGCTGTACGAGGAAGTGAAGCGGCTGTCGCGCGACAGCCGCTGGCGCTGGATCGTCACCTTCCATCCGAAGATGAACCCGGAGACCACCGCGAAGTTCAAGGCGCTGCAGAACGAGTACCTCAGCTTCGCCGAGAACGACAACATTCTGGAGCTGTTCCCGCAGGTCGACCTGATGTGCTCGGACACCTCCTCGGCGCTCAACGAGTTCCTGCTCACCGGCAAGCCGGTGGTGACATTCAAGAACCGCCGGCCCGGCCCGCAGCTGATCGACATCGACGATCCGGCGCAGTTCGAGAGCGCGATCGGGCGCGCGCTGGCGCGGCCGCCGGAACTGCTGCAGGCGATCCGCGAGTACGCCGACGCGATCCACCCCTACCGCGACGGCCGCTCCAGCGAACGCGTGCTGGAGGCGATCGACGCCTTCGTCGCCCGCGGCGCGAAGAATCGCCGGCGCAAGCCGTTGAACCTGTGGCGCAAACTGAAGATCCGCCGGCGCATCGGCTACTGGGGCCCGGCCTGATCGTGCGGCCGGTCGCCTTGCGCACGCATCGCGCAGGCTAGAATCCCCACTGGCCTCCGAAGAGTCTGCCCGTGCCATCCAGCTCCTACCGTCGTTTCGAACACCTGCGCGCCACCTGGCCCTGGCTGCCGTTGTGGACTGTCGTGGCCTTGCTGGCGATCTTCTCGCACGGGCCGATGCCGCTGTATTCCACCCGCACCCTGGCGGTGGCGTGGGAGATGTGGACGCAAGGCTACTGGCTGGTGCCGCACATCAACGGCCAGCCCTACAGCGAGAAGGCGCCGCTGTTGTTCTGGCTGATCCAGGGCGGCTGGTTCGCGTTCGGCGTCAGCGACGTCTGGCCGCGCGTGCTCGAGGTACTGATCGGCGGCGCGCAACTGGTGCTCGTCTCGCTGCTGGCGCGGCGGCTGTTTCCGAGCCGGCCGTGGATGGCCAAGGCGGCGCCATGGATGCTGCTGGCGCTGGGCTGCGCGTTTCTGTTCGGCCTGCAGATCATGTACGACGGGTTGCTGGCCATGTGGACGCTGGCCGCCCTGCTGTGCCTGACCCCGAAGATGCAGCGGGCCGAACCGCGCTGGTTGCTGTTCGGCCTGTGCATCGGTCTGGGCCTGCTGACCAAGGGCCCGGTGATGCTGCTGCACGTGATCTTTCCGTGGCTGCTCGGTCCGCTGTGGAACGACTGGGCGCGCCAACACCGCGCGCGCTGGTACGGTCGCGGCGTACTGGCGCTGCTACTCGGCGGCGCGATGCTGTTGGCATGGGCACTGCCCGCCGGGTTCTCCGGTGGAGACGCGTATCGGCAGCGGTTGTTCTTCACCCAGACCGCTGGCCGCGTGGTCGACAAGCTGTCCGAAGGCAAGAACCTGCAGAACCATGCCGAGCCGTTCTGGTTCTATCTGCTGTGGCTGCTGCCGCTGCTGTTTCCGTTCAGCGGCTGGCCCCGCGCGTGGGTGGCCATTGCCGGTTTGCGGCGGCCGCTGGAGCCGGGCCTGCGCTTTGCGCTGTGCTGGCTGATACCGAGCTTCATCGTGTTCTCGCTGATCAGCGGCAAGCAGCCGTATTACCTGTTTCCCGAGGCCGGCGGTATCGCGCTGTTGATGGCTGGCGCGATCGCGGTGTTGCGCGAGCGCCAACCGGCGCTGGCCGACAATGGCTGGTTCGGTACCTGGCCACTGGGTGTGGGCGGTATCGGCTTTGCGCTGTTCCTGTTCGCCTTGCCGCTGTTGGTGGCCGGCAATCACCTGCATGACGATTGGTTCGATGCGGCCGCACCGTACAGCCGCTACTTCAGCGTGGTGTTCCTGCTGCTGGGCGGCCTGCTGCTGCTGCGCGGCCGCGGCGAGCTGCGCCGGCTGGCCGTGGCCGGGCTGATCGGCGTGCTCGCGCTCAACACCCTGTTCACGCTGACCCTGTGGCCGCGCTACGACCTGCGCCCGACCGCGCACCTGCTCGGCGCCGCCGAACAGGCCGACCGGGCGATCGCCTTCCTCGGCAACTACGAAGGGCAGTTCCATTTCGAGGGTCGGCTGACCCGCCCGATCGCGGAGCTGCTCGGCAACCCGGCGGTGCAGAACCAGGCCGTGCAGGACTTCGCCCGTGCCCACCCGGATGGCCTGATCGTGGTGCGCGTGGACCAGACGGATGCGAACGACCTGCGCTACGCGTTGCTGGTGCAGCCGTTCCGCTCGTCGTGGCTGGTGGTCTGGCCGGCCACCTCGCTGGCCGACCTGCGCGCCGGGCACACCCCGCCGGAACCGCCCCAGCCGACCCGGATCTACCCGGCCGACGACTGGCGCTACCGCACCCGGCCATGAGCGCGAAGCTGATCGCCAGCCTGCGCCAACAGTGCGGCGGCCCACGCGACGGCGCGCTGCTGCGTTTCTCGCTGGGCAGCGCGCTGCTGGCCGAAGGCGATGCCGGCGCAGCGGTCGACGAACTGCGTCGTGCCGTCGGCTTCGACCCGGCCTATTCGGCGGCGTGGAAACTGCTCGGCAAGGCCTGCCTTGCCCACGGCGACGCAGCGGCCGCCGCCGCGGCCTGGCGCAGCGGCATCGCCGCCGCCGCGCAGCGCGGCGACAAGCAGGCCGAGAAGGAAATGGGCGTGTTCCTGCGCCGGCTGGAGAAGCCGTAGTCGGGCACCGCGGCAGGCGCGCCCTGCGCGGTTGCAGGTCGGCGCCGCCGACTACCGCTGCTTCGGCGCAAAAGCCTGCTGCAGCAGCGCCTGGTCGAAGCCGACGCTGGCCTCGCCCGCTTCCGCGTAACGGTACAGCGCGGCCGAGTAGATGCCCTGCAGCGACGCCTGGACCAGCCCGAGCAGGGTCAGCCCCAGCACCACCACGGCCACCGCCAGCACGATCGCCACGGCCGACTGCGACACCACCGCCGCGCCGAGCAGCACCGCACCGAGCAGCACCGCCAGCAGCATCAGCAGGCCGAACACCACGCCGATGCCGCCGTTGCCGATCAGGTTCTCGCCCCAGCTGCGCTTGAGCAGCTCCACGCTGCGTTTCACCGCATCGACCGGGCCCGTGCCCTCGCTGGCCAGCACCGGCACCACCAGGAAGGTGGCCACGGTCCAGGCCAGCCCGATGAAGCCGACCACCAGCCGGCCGATCAGGCCCAGCCGCTCCTGGATCATCCGCAGCAGCAGGCCGACGGTGGCGGCGATCAGCGCGTAGCCGAGGATCTGCGGCAGCCGTGTGCGCGCCAGCGCGAAGCCGGCGCCCACGCTGGCCGGCTCGCCGCGCAGGTGCATCAGCGCCACGCCGGTCAGCGCGGTCTGGAAGAACACGATCACGAAGTACTGCACCAGGTAGAAACCGAACATCAGCAGGTAGGCGCCTGCCGTCATGCCCTGCTCGAAGCGCTGCCCGGCGTGCTCGCCGCCGATCACCATCAACCCGACCGGCACCAGGAAACTGGCCGCCACCAGCAGCGTGCACAGTCCCGACAGCAGCGGAAACACCAGCAGCGACTTGTCCGAACGCAATACCGCCGCGCTCGCCTTCAGCAGCGCCCAACTGCGTGCAAATTTGCCGGCCATGCGTCTCTCCCCTTCATCCGTGGCTCGTGAGCAGCCTTTCTAGCACCCGCCGCACGCGCGCGACAGTGTGCCGCTCAATCCGCCAGTGGCTCGACCTGCAGCGGCTCGCTGGCGGCCGGGAACGCCGCCCACAGCTCGGCCATGCTCCGCCCGCTGACGGGATGCCGCAACGCCGGCGCGATGTCCGCGATCGGCCGCAGCACGAACGCATGCCGCAACTCCTTGCGCGGAATCTGCAGGTGGCCCGGGCCATCGAGCACCAGCGCGTCGTAGAACACGATGTCGACGTCCAGCGTGCGGTCCGCATAGCGCGGCACGTCGCGGCGGCGGCCGTGGCGGTCTTCCAGCGCGTGCAGCCAGTCGTTCAACGCTTCCGGTGGAAGATCGGTATCCAGCCCCACCGCCAGGTTGACGAAATCCGCCCCATCGAAACCCACCGACTTGCTGCGATACGCTGGCGACACCGTGAGCTCGCCGAAACGCTCGCGCAACTCCCTGACGGCCGCAGGCAGGTACCGCTGCGGGTCGAGGTTGGAACCCAGGCTCAGGTAGACCCGTGCCATCAAAGCGTTCGCGTGCCGCGCTCGATGCACACGCCGACCGCCTTCGCGCCGCGCACCGCGCCGGGCTTGGACAGTTTCAGGCGCACCCAGGCCACGCCGAACTCCTCGCGGATGATCGCCGCGCAGCGCTCGGCCAGCGTCTCGACCAGGCCGAAGCCGGACGCCTCCACATAGCCGATCAGGCGCTTGGACACATCCTTGTAGTTCAGTGTGTGCACGATGTCGTCGCTGGCCGCCGGCACGGTGTTGTCGAAGGCCATCTCGATATCGAACGACAGCGTCTGGCGCACCCGGCGCTCCCAGTCGTAGATGCCGATGACGGCGTCGATGCGCAAGTCTTCGATGAAAACGGTATCCATGGCGGCGATCAGCGAGAGGCGGTAGCCGTACAGGGTCCGCGAGCCGGCCGCCGGATGCAAGCCCGTGCCGCGATGGCCGCCATGCGATCATGTGCGGATGACCGCCTTCAACACGCTCCCGCTCAAACCCGCCCTGCTCGCCAGCGTGGAAACCCTCGGCTACACCGAGATGACCCCGGTGCAGGCGCAGAGCCTGCCGCCGATGCTGGCCAGGCGCGACGTGATCGCGCAGGCGCAGACCGGCAGCGGCAAGACCGCGGCGTTCGGGCTGAGCCTGCTGCAGTCGATCGACGTGGACACGATCCGCCTGCAGGCGCTGGTGCTGTGCCCGACGCGCGAGCTGGCCGACCAGGTCAGCAAGGCGCTCCGCAAGCTGGCCGCGAACATCCCGAACGTGAAGCTGCTGACCCTGTGCGGCGGCATGCCGCTGGGGCCGCAGCTGGCCTCGCTGACGCACGACCCGCACATCGTGGTCGGTACGCCCGGCCGCGTGCAGGAACACCTCAAGCGCGGCAGCCTGCACGGCGGCGGCATCAAGGTGCTGGTGCTGGACGAGGCCGACCGCATGCTCGACATGGGTTTCAGCGAGGCGATCGACGACATCATCGGGCGCATCGCCAAACATCACCAGACGCTGCTGTTCTCGGCCACCTATCCGGAGGAGATTCGCGCGGTGAGTCAACGCGTGCAGACCGACCCGGTGGTGGTCACGGTGGACGCGCCGGCCGAGCAGAAGCCGGCGATCGAGCAGCAGTTCATCGAGGTCGAGCCCGCTCAGAAGCTCGACGCCTTGGCGCAACTGCTTGCCGGCGAGCGCGGACAACACGCGCTGGTGTTCTGCAACATGCGCCGCGACGTCGACGCGGTGGCGCAGGAACTGGATCGCCGCGGCTACTCCGCGCTGGCCCTGCACGGCGACATGGAGCAGCGCGACCGCGACGAGGTGCTGGTGCGCTTCGCCAACAAGAGCTGCAACGTGCTGGTCGCCACCGATGTGGCCGCGCGCGGACTGGACATCGCCGCGCTGCCGCTGGTGCTCTGCTACGACGTGGCGCACGACCCGGACACCCACACCCACCGCATCGGCCGCACCGGCCGCGCCGGCGAAACAGGGCTGGCGATCACGCTGTGCACGCCGCGCGAACGGCCGAAGGCAGCGAACATCGAGGAGGCCGGCGGCGTGCCGCTGTCGTGGCGCACGCTGAAAGTGGCGCCGCCGCGCGGCAAGACCCTGCAGCTGGCGCCGATGAAGACGCTGGTGATCGACGCCGGCCGCCAGGACAAGCTGCGCCCCGGCGACATCCTCGGCGCGCTCACCGGCGACGCCGGCCTGGACGCGAAGGACATCGGCAAGATCGACGTGTTCGCCACCCGCGCCTACGTGGCGATCGGCCGCGCGCTGGCGAGCAAAGCGCTGGAGCGGCTGCGCGCGGGGCGGATCAAGGGCCGCAACTTTCGCGTGCGTCCGCTAGGCTAGGTGCCCCGCCCTCCGGAAGCCGACCCGATGCCGCGCTGGTCCATCCGCCTCCTCTCCCTTGCCCTGCTCGCCTGCACCGCCGCCGCGCACGCCGCCGACATCCCGGTCTACGGCTACCGGGTCGTGCATGCTTATCCGCACGACACCGGCGCCTATACCGAGGGACTGTTCTACAAGGATGGTTTCCTCTACGAGAGCACCGGCCAGGTCGGCCAATCGACCGTGCGCAGGGTGGCGCTGGAAACCGGCGAGGTGGTGCAGCGCCAGCGCCTGCCGAAGCAGTATTTCGGCGAGGGTATCGTCGACTGGAAGGACCGCCTGGTGCAGCTCACCTGGCAGAGCGGCACCGGTTTCGTCTACGAACTGGCCAGCTTTACGCCGCAGCGCCGCTTCCGCTACGCGGGCGAGGGCTGGGCGCTGACCCGCGACAACAAGCACCTGTACATGAGCGACGGCACGCCGGTGCTGCGCGTGCTGGATCCGGAAACGCTCGAGGTGATCCGCCGCATCACGGTCACCGCCGACGGCGCACCGGTCACCCGCCTCAACGAACTGGAGTGGGTCGACGGCGAGATCTACGCCAACGTGTGGCTGACCGAGCGCATCGCGCGGATCGACCCGGCCAGCGGCCACGTGACGGGCTGGATCGACCTCACCGGTCTGTTCGACAGCAGCCAGCTGCCGAACCCCGAGGACGACGTGCTCAACGGCATCGCCTGGGACGCGGCGCGCCAGCGCCTGTTCGTCACCGGCAAGTGCTGGCCGCAGCTGTTCGAGATCGCGCTGGTGAAGCGGCCCGCACGCTGAAGCCGCGTCGCGGTCGGCAGCGTCAGCCCGCGCCCAGCAGCCGGCGCGCCGCGGCGCGGCCGGCGAGCAGGCCGCTGGCGAAGCAGGCGGTGAGCAGGTAGCCGCCGGTCGGCGCCTCCCAGTCCAGCATCTCGCCGGCGCAGAACACGCCGGGGCGGGCACGCAGCATCAGGTTTTCGTCCAGCGCCTCCAGCCGCACGCCGCCGGCGGTGCTGATCGCCTCGGCCACCGGTCGCGGCGCGCGCAGGCGCAACGGCAAGGCCTTGAGCCGCGTCGCCAGCGTCGCCGGATCGGCCAGGATGGCTTTGTCGGCGAGTTCGAACAGCAGCGCGCACTTGGCCTTGTCCAGCCCGGCGCGCCGGCGCAGCCAGTCGCCGAGGCTGTGCCTGCCGCGCGGCGCAGCCAGGCGCTCGGCGAGTACCGCTTCGGGGTAGCCGGGCACCAGGTCCAGCTTCAGCAGCGCTTCGCCGCGTTCGGCAATCTGCTCGCGCAACTCGGCGCCGATCGCGTAGATCAGACTGCCTTCGATGCCGTACTCGCTGAGCACGAACTCACCCTGGCGCGAACGGGCCACGCCGCAACGGTCGACCCAGTGCGCCACCACCGGCTTGAGCGGGGCACCGGCGAAGCGGCTGGCCAGATGCTCGCTCCACGCCAGCTCAAAGCCGCAGTTCGCCGGCTGCAGCGGCGCGACGTCGATGCAGGCCTGCCGCAACGGCGCCACCCAGGCGCCATCGGAGCCCAGTTGCGGCCAGCTGGCGCCTCCGAGCGCGAGGACGGTGGCCTCGGCATGCAGCGTGCATTCGCCCTGCGCCGTGGCGAAGCGCAACGCGCCATCGCTCCAGCCCAACCAGCGGTGGTGCACGTGGAACGCCACGCCGGATTCGCGCAGGCGGCGCAGCCAGCCGCGCAGCAATGGTGCCGCCTTCAGGTCGGCGGGAAACACCCGGCCGGAACTGCCGGCGAAGGTCTCCACGCCGAGCCCGCGCGCCCAGGCGCGCAACGCCTCCGCGTCGAACGCGTCCAGCCAGCGCCCCACCTCGTCGCGACGCGCGCCATAGCGCTCGACGAAGCGCGCGCGCGGCTCGCCGTGGGTGAGGTTGAGGCCGCCCTTGCCGGCCAGCAGGAATTTCCGCCCGGCCGAACCCTTCGCCTCGTACAGGTCGACCGCCACCCCGGCCGCGCAGGCGGCCTCGGCCGCCATCAGTCCCGCTGGACCGCCGCCGATGATCGCCAGTCGGGGAGAAGCTTGCCGGGTCATCCGCGCATGGTCGCATGCCGCCTGCGCGACCGCAGCGGCGAAAGGCGCATCATGCGGCAACGGAAACGACCGCCAGTCCGGGCCAACTGAATCGGAAATAAACCGGGCAGGACGATTCCCGCGGATTTGCGGAACGAGCCGCCGCGGACACCTTCGCCAAAATCACGCGATATATTGCGGATCGCGCCGGACAAAATCATCGTAAACACAAATAATTGCGTATCCGCCAGCCATTCCCGGCCCGGAATGAACGGTGCCACGCGCATTCGTGCCGAGGCGAAACGCCTGCACCAGCCCCGCGCACCCGGGATCCATCTGGCTGATCCGCACGCAAAATACCGCCGCGGCGGCGGCCGATCGTGTCGCAAATCACGTGCTTTCGCGCCGCCGGCGCCAGCCGGATGATTATCGAAGATATTTGCGTCACAACCACGACCACGTAATTCCATGATTATGTGACAGCGATCAACCGTCATTTCAAAAAGTCCTATTGACTGGTTTCATCTGCAACTCATACCGTCGCCGCATTCGCCAATGGGGAGCTTGGCGAATGATTCTGCCGCCACGCCTTTGCAAGACCATTTTCGAATCTGCATTCGGCCCCGAGGAAAAACCGGGGACCCGGGCGCGAGGCACGGGATCGCAAGGCAATCCAGGAAAACTCGGTGCCGCGTCTGTCCACGGCACTCCATGACATGAGGCCCTCACGGCCCCAGCGGGCTTCGTTTGTCTCAAAAACTTCGGGAGTTCCACATGCTAGGCAATTTTCAATTGAAGTCGTGGGCCATCGCGGCGGGGGTCGCCATCATGGCGGCGTCCAGCGCGGCGGCCACCAATGCAGTACCCGCACAAGGTGCCGCCACGCCAGCGGCGGCAGGCAATCGGACGCTCAACCCGTACTCGCCGGCCTACGGCCATCCCTACCGCCATGGCGTGTTTCCCACCAAGGAAGCCCATGCCAGGATGAAGCAGTACCAGGCGCTGCAGGCGACCACCACCACCGCCGCCACCGGCACGGAAACGCTCAGCTATGGCGGCGGCGTTGACGGCATCGGCGTCACCAGCGGCACGCCGAAGGTCTACATCGTGGTCTACGGCAGCCAGTGGGGCACGGCCAGCACCAACAGCAGCGGCAACATGACCCTCTCGGGCGACACCTACGGTGCCGTGCCTTACCTGGAAAACCTGTTCAAGGGCCTGGGTACCGGCGGCGAGCTGTGGTCGGGCGTGATGACGCAATATTGCGACGGCTCCTCGGTAGCCACCGGCGCCACCTTCTGCCCCAGCGGCGCCCCGACCATCGGCTATCCGACCGGCGGCGCCTTCGTCAACATCTGGTACGACAATTCGGTGGCTTCGCCATCGCAGGCGACCGGTGCGCAGCTCGCCCAGGAGGCGATCAAGGCCGCGCAGCATTTCGGCAACACCACGGCGGCCTCCAACCGCTACGTGCAGTACGTGATCCTGTCGCCGCCCGGCACCCATCCCGACGGCTTCAACACCAGCAGCGGGCAGTTCTGCGCCTGGCACGACTGGAACGGCGACCAGAGCGTCAGCTCGCCGGTCGGCGACGTCGCGTTCACCAACATGCCGTACGTGCATGACATGGGTACGAGCTGCGGCATGAACTCGGTCAACGGCAGCGCGGGTGCGCTGGACGGCTTCTCGATCGTGGAAGGTCACGAGTACGCCGAGACCGTCACCGACCAGAACCCGGCCGGCGGCTGGACCAACCACACCGGCGACGCAACCTACAACGGTCAGGAGAACGGTGACGAGTGCGCCTGGATCAGTTCCGGCCAGGGCGCCACGGCGAACGTGACCATGGGCAACGGCACCTATCCGATGCAGAGCACCTGGTCGAACGACACCAACGAGTGCGACCTCTCCCACCCGATCGTGGGTGGCGGAACGTCGACCGGGGGCACGCCGGCGGCCAACTTCAGCTACACCACCAGCGGCCTCACCGCCAACTTCACCGACAGCTCCACCGACAGCGGCGGCACCCTTTCCGCCCACTCGTGGAGCTTCGGCGACGGCAGCAGCTCGACCGCCACCAACCCGAGCCACACCTATGCGGCAGCCGGCACCTACAGCGTCAGCGAGACGGTGACCGACAGTGTGAACGGCCAGACCAGCAGCACCACGAAATCGGTGACGGTATCCACCAGTGGCGGCGGCAACGTGCTGCAGAACGGCGTGGCGCTCACCGGCCAGTCCGGCGCGCAGGGCGCACAGTTGTTCTACACGGTGGTGATCCCGGCCGGCGCCAGCAACCTGGTGATCTCCGAGTCCGGCGGCACCGGCGACGCCGACCTGTACACCAAGTTCGGCTCCGCCCCGACCCTGACCAGCTACGACTGCCGGCCGTACATCACCGGCAACAACGAGAGCTGCACCGTGGCCTCGCCGCAGGCCGGCACCTACTACGTCATGCTGAACGGCTACACCGCGTTCTCCGGCGTCAGCGTCAAGGCCACCTGGAGCACCAGTAGCGGCGGTGGCGGCAACGTGCTGCAGAACGGCGTGGCGGCCACCGGCTTGGCGGCCACCACCGGCAACAGCGTCAACTACACCATGGTCGTGACCGCCGGCGCCACCAACCTGAGCTTCAAGATTGCCGGCAGCACGGGTGACGCGGATCTGTACGTGAAATTCGGTTCCGCCCCGACCACCTCGAGCTACGACTGCCGGCCGTACCTGACCGGCGACAACGAAACCTGCACGATCAGCAATGTGCAGGCCGGCACGTACTACGTGATGGTGCGCGCCTACCAGAGCTATTCGGGTGTCAGCCTGACCGGCAGCTACACGCCGTAAGCGACACTGCATCGAAACGGCACGCAGGGACGCGCGCCGGCCCCTCTCCAGGACCCGAGGCCCGATCGGCGACGATCGGGCCTCTTCCTTTGCGGGTGCCCGGACACCGCCCACGCTGTATCGTGAGCGCTCCGATGCCGAGGGATGCGAACGATGCTTCGACCGATGCAACTACTGCCTTTCATCCTGCTGGCGGCGACCGGCGCCAGCCATGCCGCACAGGCGCCGGCCGCACCGCGCGAACAGCCGGCGTTGCACGCGCTGGCCGGCGCGCCGAACGAAGCAGAGCTGCGCGCCACGATCGCCACGCTGGTCGGCTTCGGCACCCGCCACACGCTGTCCGATACGAAGTCCGACACCCGCGGTATCGGCGCCGCGCGGCGCTGGGTGAAGTCGCGCTTCGAGGCGATCGCCCGCGACTGCGGCGGCTGCATCGAGGTGGTCACGCCCGCGCAGGCATTCAGTGGCAAGCGCATGCCCACGCCCACCGAGGTGATGGACGTGGTCGCGATCAAGCGCGGCAAGCGCGACCCGCAGCGGGTGATCGTGATGACCGGCCACCTCGATTCGCGCGCCAGCGACGTGATGGACGCCACCAGCGACGCGCCCGGCGCGAACGACGACGCCTCCGGCGTGGCCGCCCTGATCGAGGCGGCGCGGCTGCTGTCGAAGCACGACAACGACGTCACCCTGGTGTTCGCCGCGCTCTCCGGCGAGGAGCAGGGCCTGTACGGCGGCAAGGTGCTGGCCGACTACGCGACGGCCCACGGCTGGCGGGTCGAGGCCGACCTCAACAACGACATCGTCGGCAACAGCCGCGGCCAGAACGGCGTGGCCGACAGCAGCACCGTGCGGGTGTTCTCCGAAGGCACCAGGAGCAACGAGACGCCGGCGCAGGCGAACCATCGCCGCTACCACGGCGGCGAGGTCGATTCGCCCTCGCGCAATGTGGCCCGCACCATGGCGGCGCTCGCCGACGCCTATCTGCCGGACTTCCGCGTGCGCATGGTCTACCGCACCGACCGCTACGGCCGCGGCGGCGACCAGGTGCCGTTCCTGGAAGCGGGCTACCCCGCCGTGCGGGTCACCGAGGCGCACGAGGACTACACCCGCCAGCACCAGGACCTGCGTACCGAGCACGGCATTCACTACGGCGACACCATCGACGGCATCGACTTCCGCTACCTCGCCCGGGTCACCGCGCTGAACACCATCACCATGGCCGCGTTGAGTCGTGCGCCGGCGCCGCCGGAGGGAATCGACATCGCAGGCGCGGTGGCCACCGACACCACGCTGAAGTGGCGCAAGGTGCCCGGCGCCGCCGGTTACCGCGTGCACTGGCGCGATACCACCGCGGCGAAGTGGCAATACGCGCGCGCGGTGGGCGACGTCGATCATGCGTTGCTGCCGGACGTGGTGATCGACGACTGGTTCTTCGGCGTGTCGTCGGTCTCGGCCGACGGCTACGAGAGCCCGGTAGTTTTTCCCGGCGACGCCGGCAGCTTCGCGCGCTCGCCGGCGCCCGCCGGCCAGCCCTGAGCCCGCTGCCGCAACCGCGCCGCTGCAACGCCGGGGGTGCCGTCGAATTCGCCCTTGAAGATTATCAGCGGCAGTGAAAGACACCTGCCTTTCGCAATAACTTTCGTATTAATCGCAATTAACTGACGACGATTAAGCAACTCATCCATGAGTGCCGATGGAATCGAAGGTGTTTTCCGCAGCGAAGGCCTGTGTATTCGATTCCATATTTGAAAAAATCCTATTGACGGTTTTCATTCGCCTGACCTAGTTTGGCGGGATTCGCCCATTGGGAGGTGGGCGAATGATCCCCGAGGGAGGCCCGGCAAAACCGGTATCCCGGAAAAGCGGCGGCGGTCTTGTCCGATGGACGCAATCAAGGACGACCGCTGATAGCCACGGGATCCCGGTCAGGTCCGCAACAACACCAGTCGCCGCGAGTGATGCGGCTATTCCTGCATGGGGCCATTCGGCCGCATCGGGTCCGTTTGTCCTGAACATCCACGGGGAGTTCTATGTCGACGTTATTGAAGCGCAATCTGCTCATCGCATTCGCCAGCACCGCCCTGCTCGCCGCCACCCTCGGCTCGGCGGTCGCCGGCAACACGGATGAATTCGCACCGAACCCGTATGCGCCCTCGTACGGGCACCCCTATCGCCACGGCGCGGTGCCCACCCAGGAAGCGCTGGCCCGCATGCGCCAGTACGACAACCTGCACGCCGCCAAACCCGGCGGCGGCACGTCCACCAGCTCGAAAACGCTGAGCTACGGCGGCGGCGTGGACGGCATCGGCGTCACCAGCGGCACGCCGAAGGTCTACATCGTGGTCTACGGCAGCCAGTGGGGCACCGCCGGCACCGACGCCAACGGCAACATGACCCTGAGCAACGACCCGGTGAACGCCGTGCCGTACCTGCAGAACCTGTTCAAGGGCCTGGGCACCGGCGGCGAGCTGTGGTCGGGCGTGATGACCCAGTATTGCGACGGCAGCGGCGTCTCCACCGGCGCCACCTTCTGCGCGTCGAGCGCCAGCCACATCGGCTATCCCTCGAACGGCGCACTGGTCTCCGTCTGGTACGACAACTCGGTGGCCTCGCCGTCCAACGCCACCGGCACGCAGCTGGCGCAGGAGGCGATCAAGGCCGCGCAGCATTTCGGCAACACCACCGCCGCCGCCAACCGCTACGCGCAGTACATCATCCTGTCGCCGACCGGCACGCACCCGGACGGCTTCAACACCTCCACCGGCAACTTCTGCGCCTGGCACGACTGGCAGGGCGACAACTACGGCATCACCTCGCCGGTCGGCGATGTGGCCTTCACCAACATGCCGTACGTCTACGACATGGGCACCAGCTGCGGCGAGAACTTCGTCAACAGCGGCGCCCAGGGCCTGGTGGACGGCTTCTCGATCGTCAACGGCCACGAGTACGCCGAGACGGTGACCGACCAGAACCCGGCCGGCGGCTGGACCAACCACGTCAAGGGCTCCCGCAGCAAGGGCCAGGAAAACGGTGACGAGTGCGCCTGGATCAGCTCCGGCCAGGGCAAGTCCCAGAACGTGGTGATGGGCAACGGCAGTTACGCCATGCAGAGCACCTGGTCGAACGACACCAACGAGTGCGACATCACGCACCCGATCGTGCTGTAAGACACGGCCTCCGCCGCCGGCGCCTGCAGGCGGCCCGGCGGCTCCGTGCAGACGCAAGGATGATGGCCCGATCGGCGACGATCGGGCCATTTTTTTCCTGGCAAGGCGCCGCTTCGCGACCGGCCGATGGCGGGAAAAGCGCCGCCCGCCAGCCATGCGGCCGCGCCGCTCGGGTCGAGAAAGACCGACGGGCGGCGCAGCGTCCCCGGTTCAGTCGCGCTGGAACAGTGCCGGCTCGGGCCGGTGCAGGCTGAAGCCCTGCACCCAGTTCACTCCCAGCGCCGCCAGCGCCTGCACGGTTTCCGCGTCGGCCACCCATTCGGCGACCACTTCCAGGCCGAGCCGGTGGCCGATGTCGGTGACCGCCCTGACCATCAGGTGGCTGACCGGGTCGGTGAGCATGTCGCGCACGAAGCTGCCGTCGATCTTGAGGATGTCCAGCGGCAGGTTTTTCAGATAGGTGAACGAGGACATCCCGGCACCGAAGTCGTCCAGCGCGATCCGGCAACCCACCGCGCGCAGCTGTTCCATGAAGCGCGCCACCTGCGACAGGTTGCGCACCGCCACGGTCTCGGTGATCTCGAAGCACACCCGCGACGGCTCGACCCGGTAGCGGCGCAGCAGATCGATGATGCGACCGGCCAGCCGCTCGTCCTCGACGCTGGCGCCCGACAGGTTGATCGCCACCATGCGCAGCATGCCGCCGCTCGGGTGCAGCCGGTCGAAGTTCGCCAGCGTGGTCTCGATCACCCAGCGGTCGACCACCGGCATCAGGCCGTAGCGCTCGGCCGCCGGCATGAACACGCCGGGCACCACCAGCTGGCCGGACTCCTCGCGGAAGCGCAGCAGCATCTCGATATCGGTATCGCCGCCGGCGGCCAGCGGCAGCGGCCAGATCTCCTGGTAGGTGAGCACCAGCCGATGCTCGTCGACCGCCCAGCGCAGGCGGTTCGCCCACTCCATCTCACTGTGCCGGCGCGACGTCTGGTCGTCGCGCTCGGAATAGAAATGCACGCGGTTGCGGCCGAGCTCCTTGGCCATGTAGCAGGCGGTATCGGCCTGCGCCAGCAGGTCCTTCACCAGGATGCCGGGGCGGTCGATCATGACCCCGCCGATGCTGGCGCTGATCATGTAGCTGCGCTGTTCCCAGATGAACACGTAGCCGTCGATGCAGCGGCGCACGCGCTCGGCGATCCGTTCGGCTTCCGCGCGATCGGCCACCCCGGCCACCAGCACGCCGAATTCGTCGCCGCCGAGCCGCGCCAGCATGTCGGTGCCGCCCAGCTGCTTGCGCATCACGATCGCCAGCTGGGCCAGCAGCTGGTCGCCGGCGAGGTGGCCGGAGGTGTCGTTGATCAGCTTGAACTGATCCAGGTCGATGTACAGCAGCACGGCCAGCGGCGTGCCGGCCACGGTCGCGTCCAGCGCGCGGTGCAGGCGGCGTTCGAACTCGCGCCGGTTGTACAGCTCGGTCAGTGCGTCGTGGCTGGCCTGATGGCTGAGCAGCTCGGTCAGCTGGCGCTGTTCGCTGATGTCGCTGGCCACCATCAGCAGCTTGCTGCGCCCGCTCAGCATCACCCGCGAGATCGCCACGCTGGCCCAGAAACCGTCGCCGGCGTCGCTGCGCAGGATCGCGTCGACCCGGCCGCAGCCGCGGGTGTCATCCTGCTGCAGCTGCGTGCGCAGGTCCCGGTCCTCGAACAGCTCGGGCAGCTTGCGCTCGGTCACGCGCTGGCCGAGGCGGTCGCGCGACGCCTGGTTGGCATAGGTGATCGCCCCGTCCCCGGCCTCGGCCAGCAGCACCAGCGCCGGCAGCAGGTCGTTCAGCGCGCGGAAGCGCTCCTCGCTCTCGCGATAGCGGCGGCTCATCCGCCAGCCCTGCGCCAGCGCGCGCTGGCGGGCGCTGGCGACCGAATACACCAGCAGCGCCAGCAGCACGCTGGCCAGCACGCCGGCCAGCAGGATCGCCTGCCCGGCCCCGATCACGCCGACGCGGTGCGGCAATGGCCGCAGCTCGACGCTCCACACGCGTCCGCCGTAGGCAAGCTTGCGCTCGTAACGGTAGCCGTCCCCCGACCACCACGGGCCGGTGCCGGAGTCGTACAGCGGCAGTGCCTGCGGCCCGGTGACGTCGCTGACCTGCAGGCGCAGGTTGCGCGCCAGCCGCTCGGGCAGCGCGCTGGCGATCAGGTCGTCCAGCCGGAACGAGGCCGCGATCGAGCCACGCATGCGTGAGCGCCGCTCCTCGGCAGTCTGCGGCGGCGGCCCGGAGCTGTAGATCGGCAGCCGCAGCGTGGCACCAATGGCCGCCATGCCGGATGCCGCGAGCTGCACCGGGTGGAACGGCGCCGACAGGGTCGCGCGGTCGCTGTCGCGCGAGGCCAGCAGGCCGGCAAGGTTATGCGGCTGCGTGCCGACATCGAGCCCGACCACGCGCACGTTGCCGGACGCCGGCTGCACCCAGCGGGTCACGTAATGCTCGCCGTCGGGCCGCCGCTCGCGCTGCGCGTAGGCCAGCGCAAGCAGGCTGGGAAACTGTTCGCGCGGGCGCATGTTGGCGTAGAAGCCGGCGTATTCGCCCGCGTCCACCTCCTCCGAGGAGAGGAACAGCGATTGCGCCGCACGCAGCAGCGACTCGGCCGCGTACAGCCTGCCCTGCAGCGAGGCATAGGTCTTGTTGGCCAGCTCGTCGCGGATCAGCGTGCGTTCGACCTGCAGCCGCTGCTGCTGCTGATGGTGCATGGCCATCGTCAGCGCCAGCCCGGACAGCAGCGCCAGCAGGCTCCACAGCCAGGCCGCCAGCCGCCATGGCGAGGGCAGCGGAAGCGTGCCATCGGGGTCGCCACGACCGTGGGCCGCCATCAAGTGGAATTCGTCGTAATCCTTGTGTCGGGGCAAGGGATCCACCACGCGATACCGTGGCCTGCGATGGTACACAAGTGCGCCGACGACGAGACGTGCCTGGCGGCGACTCAGCTCCGCTCGCGCGGTTTCGCGCGATGCGTGGGCGTGGCGCTCCACGGGTCGTCCGGCCACGGGTGGCGCGGGTAGCGCCCCTTCAGTTCCTTTTTCACTTCCGGGTAAGTGCGTTCCCAGAAACCCTTCAGGTCCTGGGTCACCTGGATCGGCCGGCCCGCCGGCGACAGCAGGTGCAGGGTGACCGGGATGCGCCCGCCGCCGACGCGCGGCGTGTCGGCCAGGCCGAACAGCTCCTGCAGTTTCACCGCCAGCACCGGCGGCGCACCTTCGGCGTACTCCAGCCGGCGGTTCTGTCCGCTGGGCACCACCAGGCTTTCTGGCGCCTGCGCATCCAGCGTGCGGCGCTGCGCGTGGTCGAACCGCGACGCCAGCGCCTGCGCCAGTTGCTCCGCACTCAGCGCATCCAGGCGATGGCTGCCTTCGAGATGCGGGGCCAGCCAGTCTTCCAGCGAGGCCAGCAGCGCCGGCTCGGACACATCCGGCAGACCCAGCTCGGGCATCCATGCACGCAACGCCTGCATGCGCGCGCGCAGCCGCCGCGCATGCTCGCTCCACGGCAGCGCGTCCAGGCCCTTCGCGCGCACGGCGGCGAGCAGCGCCGGCAGCGCGTCGGCGGGCTTCACCGGCACGCTGCGGCGCTCCAGCACGATCGCGCCGAAGCGCCGCTCGTCGAACGCCTCGGCGGCGCCGCGCTCGTCGTTCCAGCGCAGCGTGCGCTCGCGGCAGAACTGCGCGGGATAGTCGCGTTCCAGCACGCGCGGATCGAACGGCGCGGCGGCGAACACCAGGCTGTCGCGCGCCTCCAGACGCAGGTCCAGCACCACCAGCCACGGCTCGCCCAGCAGCGCGGTGTGCTCGTGCAGGCGTGCACCGCGACCGTTGGCCAGCGTGTAGCGCAGCGGGTTGCGCTCGTCGCGGCGTGCGATGCGGTCGGGGAAGGCGTGCAGCAACAGGTCGCCGACCGCATGGCTGTCGGGCACGCCGCTGGCGGCGGTGCGCACCTCCAGGCGCCGGCGCCAGCCCTTGCTGGCCTGCTCGATCGCGGCCAGCGCCGCGCTGTCGACCTCGCCGCGCGCGGCTGCACCACGGCGGTCGCGCCAGCCATGCAGCGCGCTCACGCGGACGCGCAGATCGTCGCTGCGCGCCTGCATGCCGCGCAGCGGCGAACGCGCCTCCATCAGCGCCAGCAGGTCGGCTACCAGCGCATGCAGTTCCGGCGGCGCACGCAGCGCAGCGGCACCGAGCCGCGGCGTGGCGCCGAGTTCCAGCATGCGCCGGCCCAGCGCAGTGATGCGGCCGTCGGCATCCAGCGCGGCGAGACTCTTCAGCAGCTCGCGTGCCTGCGCCAGCGCGCCGGGCGGCGGCGGGTCCAGCCACGGCAAGGTATCGCTGCCCCAGGCCGCCAGTTCCAGCGCCAGCCCGGAGAGTTCCGCCTGCGCGATCTCCGCGCTGCGCGCCGGGTCGAGCCGCCGGCTTTGCGGCCACAGCCGGTACGTCGTGCCCGCGGCCACCCGTCCCGCGCGACCGGCGCGCTGGTCGGCCGAGGCCTGCGCGATGTTTACGGTCTGCAGGCGGGTGAAGCCGGAGTTCGGATCGAAGCGCGGCTCGCGCGCGAGCCCGCTGTCGACCACCGCGCGAATGCCCGGCGCCGTGACGCTGGACTCGGCCACGTTGGTGGCCAGCACGATGCGGCGCGTGCCCGGCTCGGCCGGCGCCAGTGCGGCCTGTTGCTCGGCCAGCGACAACTCGCCGTGCAGTGCGACCAGCTCGACGTCGTCGCGTGCCAGCACTTGCGCCAGCACCGCCTGCGCACGCGCGATCTCGCGCCGGCCGGGCAGGAACGCCAGCACGTCGCCGTCGTTCTGTTCCAGCGCCTGCTTCGCCACGCGGGCGAGCTGTTGTTCGAGCGTCTCCTGCGCGCGCGCCGGCGGATACTCGATGCGTACCGGGTAGCTGCGGCCGGGACTCGTGAGCCGCGGTGCGTCCAGCCACGCCGCGATGCGCTCGCCGTCCAGCGTGGCCGACATCACGAGCAGGCGCAGCTGCGGCCGCAGCGTGGCCTGCACCTCCAGCGCCAGCGCAGCGCCGAGGTCGCCGGCGAGGTGGCGTTCGTGGAACTCGTCGAACACGATCGCGCCGATCCCGCCCAGCTCCGGATCGTGCTGGATCAAGCGGGCAAGGATGCCTTCGGTGACCACCTCGATGCGGGTCGCCGCACTCACCTTCGACTCGAAGCGGATGCGGTAGCCGACGGTCTGGCCCACGTCCTCGCCGAGCTGCTGCGCCATGAACTGTGCGGCGGCGCGCGCCGCGATCCGGCGCGGCTCCAGCATCACGATCTTCTGCCCGGCCAGCCACGACGCATCGAGCAGGGCCAGCGGCACCTGGGTGGTCTTGCCGGCGCCCGGCGGCGCCTCCAGCACCAGCCGCGGCGTCGCGGCCAGCGACGCGCGGATCTCGGGCAGCAGCGGGGTGATCGGGAACGAAGGCAGCGCACTCATCGCGCCGATGATAGCGGGCGCCGCCGCGCGGGCGCCCCGGCGATGCGCCGGGGCGCCCGTCTGCTACGGCTTGCTGTCGGCGTGCGCCGGTGCGCGCAGCGGCGCCAGCGACTCGAACTTGCTCTGGTAGTCGTCGGTGATCTGCTTGGCGTCGGCGCCGCCGCGGATCACTCGCGGGGTGATCAGCACGATCAGCTCGGTGCGGTTGCGGCTGCGGCTGGTGTTGCCGAACAGCCGGCCCAGCACCGGCACGCGGTTGAGGCCCGGGATGCCGGTATCGGTGTTGCCCTCGGCCTGCTCGATCAGGCCGCCGAGCAGCACGGTCTGGCCGCTCTGCACCGCCACCTGGGTCGCCAGCTTGCGCTGCGAGATGGCCGGGTTGCCGTTGACCAGCGGCACCGAGCGGTCGGCCTGGCTCACTTCCTGGCTGATGTTCATGTAGACCAGGCCGCCGGGATTGATCCGCGGCTGCACGTTGAGGATCACGCCGGTGTTGAGGTAACTGACCTGGCTGTAGCTGGTGGTGGTGCCGATGCCGGTATTCACGCTGGTCTGGTTGATCGGGATCTGGTTGCCGACCGCGATGCTGGCCACCTGGTTGTTCATCACCACCATCGATGGCGCCGACAGCGTCTTGGTGTTGCCGCTGGTCTCCATCGCGCGCACCGCGACCTGCAGGTCGCTGTTGAGGAAGGAGTAGAAGAACGGCTCGCCGCGGAACGCGTTGCCGCCCTGGCCCAGGCCAAGCTGACGGTGCCGGTACGGCTGGCCGGGAATGATGTTGCCGCTGCTGTCGGTGGTGCTGCCGGTGAGCCCCTCCAGGTACCACTGCACGCCGAACTGGAACTCGCCGGTGAGGTTCACCTCCAGGATGCGCGTCTCGATCTGCACCTGCAGCGGCACGTTGTCGAGCTTGCCGATGGCGCCCTTGATCTCCTCCCACTGCGACGGGCGCGCGCGCACCAGCAACTGGTTGCTGCCGTCGACCGAGCTGATCCGCACGCTGCCGTCGCTGGAGCTGTACTGCGGCTCGCTGGCCGCACTGCCGCCGCCGCCCGCCGCCGGGTAACTGCCGAAACCGGCCGAGCCGCTGCCGAAACTGCCGCCAGCCGCGGCGCCGCCGTCGCGGCCGCCGCTGGCGCCGAAGCCGCCGCCCGCGTTGGCGTTCACCTGGCCGCCGCCGCGCGACGCATCGGCGGGGTTGCCGAAGCTGCCGGCGGTGCTGCCCATGCTGGTCGCGCCGGCGTTTTCGGCGCTGCCCAGGGTGGCGCCGGCCAGGCCCGGCCCAACCTGGCCGCCGTTGTCGCCGCCGCCGCTGCCGGCGCCGTTGGTGTAGATCTGCGCCAGGTACCGCGCCAGGTCCGACGCCTTGATGTTGCGCACGTCATAGACGAACAGCTGCGGCTCGTTGCCGCCGCCGCGGTCGATGCGGGCGATCCAGTCGCCGACTTCCTGCAGGTAGTCGCTCTGCGTGCTGATCACCACCAGCGCGTTGGTGCGCTCGATCGGGATGAAACGCAGCATGCCGGCCAGCGGGGTGTTGCCGTGCTCGCCGAACATGGCATCCAGCTTCGGCATCAGCTCGCCGACGTTGGCGTACTGCAGGTTGAACACGCCCACCGACATGCCGCGCAGCCAGTCGACGTCGAAGGTGCGCACCATGCTCTGGTAGTTGGCCAGCTCCTGTGGCGTGCCGGACATCACCAGCAAGTTGCGCGCCGGGTCGACCAGCAAGGTGGCGTCCGGCCGCGCGAACGGCTTGATCAGCTTCTGCATCTCGCTGGCGGAGATGTAGTGCAGCGGGAACAGCCGCGCCTGCAGGCCGCCCGCCGGCGCACTGGCGCCGAGGCTGGGCACCAGGTTGCCGGCCACCGCGTCTTTCTGCGGCATCACCACGTAGCCGCCGTCGCGGTGCACCAGCGCGTTGCCGGTCCACGACAGCAGGGTCTCCAGGATCGGCAGCGCCTGACTGGCATCGACCGGCTCGGCGGTGGCGAAGGAGATGTTGCCCTGCACGCCGGGCACGATCGTGTAGTTCTGCTTGAGCAGGTCGCCGAGGATCGCCTTGACCACCGCCTGCACCGGCTGGTTCTCGAAGTTGAAGGTGACCGCGCCGTTGCCGCCGGCCGCCGGCCGCGGCGCGATCAGCGCACCGGGCCGGATGAACTGGCCGCTGCCGTGGCTGAGCTCGGTGGTCGCCGCCGTGGCGCGGCTGCCGCTGCCGGTGTTCAACGGCAGCGGCGCCGGCACCGGATTCTGCGTGCCGGCCATCGCCTCACGCTGCAGCGCACCGTCGTCGTGTGGCTGCGGCAGGCTGGCGCAGGAGGCGGCCAGGCCCACCGAGAGGGCAAGCGTGGCGCTGCGCAGGACTTGCTGGATGAGCATGCGGGACATGGATCAATGTTCTCCTTCGTGGGTCGCCGCAGCACGGGCGGCCCGACGTTTCTGGATGTTCCGGCGCAGCCGCTCGGCCGCCGATTCCGTAGCGGGCGGCGGCGTGGCCGCCGGGGCGCCACGCATCGGCTCGATCATGCCGCGGGCCGGGCCGCGGCGGTCGGCCGCGGCCCCGGCATCGGCGGGCGCCACCTGCATCGCCGCCGCGCCGGCCGGCTGGCCGCGCACGTCCGCCGCGCCGCGCGGCGAATCGATCGGTGCGCCGGCCGGCAGCTTCAGTTCGGTGCGCCCGGCCGGCGATTCGAACAGCGCCGAACGCGGGCGCAGCTCGACCAGCTTCACGCTGCCGTCGGGCAGCGCCTCGCCTTCGCGCAGGCGCACCTGTTTGTCGCCGTTGCGGTCGTGCAACAGGGCCATGCGCAGGCCGGGGGTGAGGATGATGCCGGTCAGGTCGAGGTCGCCGAGGCTGCTGCCGCCGTCGGCACGTGCGGTCGGTTTGCGGTCGGGGCTGAACAGCGGCTTCTGCCAGACCAGCGCGTAATGCGCCAGCGGCACCGGCGGCGGCAGATCGGCTTGCCGCCCGGCCGGCGGCAACGGTGCCGGCGGGCGCGGCGCATCCCAGCGCACGCCGCGGCCGAGCCCGGCCAGCAGCAACAGCAGCACCGCGCCCAGCAGCAGCACGAGCGCGACCAGCCATGGGGTCAGCTGACGCTGGCTGGCGGCGTTCATGGCACGCCTCCCGCGTCGTCGGGCACGCGATCGGACGATGCCGGCGCAGTACGCACCGGGCGCACGTAGCCGGACAGGCTGAACTGCACTTCCAGTGCCGCGGCGTTGTTCTGCTGCGCGACCACCGGGTTGCGGTAGATGCTGAGGTCGTCGACGAACAGGTACGGCGTGCCCTGCTCCAGCGCCTGCAGCACCGCTGCCAGCGGTGCCATGTCGCAGTTCAGGCTGATGCTCACCGCCGCCTTGCGGTACGGTTCGCCGGCCGAGGGGGCCGGGCTCGGCAGCGGCATCTTCTGGGTCACCGTGCATTGGCCGCCGCCGGCGTTGGCGGCGACCACGTCGATCACGCGCTGCATCAGGTCGCCCGCGGCGGTGTTCGGATCGTCGGCGGCGAGGAATGCGCTGCTGGCGGCCTGGCCGGCACCGAGCGCGGCGAGGCGCTGCTGCAGCGCCGGCTTTTCGGCGATCGCGGCGGCGTAGCGGCTGTGCGTGTCGCGCAGGTCGGCCATCTCGGCGCGCAGCTGCTGCAGCGGCACCACGAACCACCAGCGCAGCAGCACCACGTAGGCCAGCGCCAGCGCCAGCAGCAGCAGGATGATCGCCGCGATGCGGCTGTCGCGCGGGTTCATGGCGATCGTCTTCATGGTGCGCTCCCGCCGGCCGCCGGGGGCGATACCGGCGGCTTCGGCTGGTTCACGCGCGCGGTCAGGTAGAAGCGCTCCTTGCCGGTGGTCGGGTCCGGCTGGATGCTGCCCTGGAAACTGGCGTCGGTGATCAGCTTCGAATCCTTCAGCGCGTCGAGCAGTTTCGCGGCCTGCTGGCTTTGCCCCTGCAGGCCGACCTGGCCGGTGTTGTCGACGCTGAAGCGTTCCAGCCAGGCGCTGTCCGGCAGGCGCCCGGTGACCTCCTGCAGCAGGCCGAGCATGGCCACCGTGTCGCGCTTGCGGCGGGCCAGGAAACCGGCCGCGCCGGCGTTGTCCTGCAGTTGCTGGCGCAGGCCGGCCACCTGCTGCGCCTCGCCGCGCATCGCTTCGACCTCGGCCTGCATCTGCGCCAGTGCCAGCTGCCGGTTGTGCAGCCACTCGCCCAGCACCAGCACCGCCAACAGCACGCTGGCCGCGGCCAGGATCAGGTTCAGCCGGCGACGCGGGCGCGCACGGTGCGGCACCTGTTCCGGTGGCAGCAGGTTGGCGCCGAGCCGGCCGTCGCCCGCGGCCAGGTCCACCGCGTCGACCACGATGCCCTGCGCGCGCAGGCGCGCCAGCAGCGGATCGAGCGTGTCGCGGGTGGCCACCACCAGCTCGGCGCTGAAGCGGCCCGGCGGCGCGGGCGCGGCCAGCTCGCGCACGGCGTAGTACACCTGCGCCAGGGTGAACGGGGTCTGCCGGTCCATCTCGAATCCGGCCACCTGCAACAGGTTGTCGCGCGCGGCCAGCGGCAGCGCCAGCGTGCGCCGCAGCACCCGCGCCGGCGGCAGCAGCAGGGCCAGCCGCAGGTCCTCGCGATCCACGCGCTTGAGCGCCGCGCTCAACGCGACCGGCGCCACGCGCACGCCATCGGCGGCCGTGTCGGCTCCGTCGTCCCAACTCGCCAGCATCTCGGCGTGGTCGCTGCGGCGAACGCTCCATTGCGTGCCCGCGTGCTGCAGCAGGTGCCAGTCCGCACCGCCGCCGAACCAGCCGCGCCAGCGCGGCGGCAGCAGCTCGCGCAACTGGCCGCCCCACCAGCCGAAGAAGCCCGGCAGCGGCGAGGCACGCCAGCCCCGGCGCATACGCTCCACCCACGGCCGCAGCGACGGCGTTGCCGTACTCATTCTGCCTCCCCCTCCTGCCAGCGCAGCACCATGTACGGTTGCGCCTGCCCCGCCTGCAGGCGAACCGTGGCGCGCAGGATTGCGCGCGTGCCGTCGGCCAGCGTGGCCTCCGAACGAATACTATGCGTGGTTCCGTTGTTGAGAACCAGCCGCGGGTCGGCCGCGTTGCGCTGCCGCGCGGCGCGGATCTCGTTGAGCTGCTCCGGCCTGATCCCGGGGATCGCGGCCAGCGCCAGCGGTGGCGCGGTGTTCGGGTCCGGGCTGGCGGTGCCGGCCCAGACCGTCACCACCGGCGCCACCTGCCGGTACAGCGCCGGCGTCATGCCCAGCACCATCTGCAGTTCCTCGATGCTGGCGAACGGGCCGCCGCGCGGGCCGTAATCGCGGCCGGCCGCCTTGTAGGCCGCGCGCGCGCCGGCGCCTTCGCCGTCGGGGGCGGGCGGGTTGCGCCAGTCCAGCACGTGACCGGCCAGCGCCTGCGCCGCGGCCGCCTTCAGCCCGGCCGCCTGGAACAGGCCGCGCAGCACCTCCGGCGAGGCGGCGTTGAGATCGACCTTGCCGCTCTCGTCGATCGCGCGCACGACGACCGTGGCATGGTCGTAGCTGAACACATACGGCCGGCCGTCGCCGGCCCAGTGCTGTCTGGGTTGCGGATCCTGCAAGGCGTACAGCGCGCGCATCAGGCCGGCCTCGGCGGCGTAATGCGCCTGGGTCTGGGCGAACTGGTAGCGCGCCTGCAGGCCTTCGGTGCGCGCCAGTGCGGCGTAGCCGCCGAGCAGGATCGCCAACAGCGTGCACGCCCACAGCACCAGCAGCAGGGCGACCCCGCGCTGGCTGGCCGGCAACCGCCGTGGCCGATGCTTCATCGTCTGCTCCCGCCGCGCATGCGCATGCGCGACAGCTCAGTCTGCGCCGGATTCGCGCGCAGCGGCACGTCCAGCTGCGGCCAGTCCAGCGCGCCCGGCGCCTGCAGTTCGATCCGCACCAGCTGCGGCAGCAGGCGGCCGTCGGCCCACGCCGGCGACCACGGCAGCGCGGCGCCCTGCCGATCGACGCCGCGGTAGGCGAAGCCGCCGGTCTTGATCCGGTCGAGCAGCACCTGCGGCTCGCCCAGCGGCTGCGGCGGCTGGCCGTCCGGCGGCAGCAGGGCCAGGCTCAGTTCCAGCCGCAGGCCGCCGTGGCCGTCGTCGACCAGTTGCAGCCGCTGCAGTTGCGGGCCGAGCTTGCCGAGGTAGCCGGGCAGCGGCGCCACGTAGCGCATCTCGCGCGCACTGCCCTGGAAGTAGACCGGCTCGCCCTGGTCGGTGCGGCCGATCGGCTGCAGCATGCTCTGCGCCAGTTCGCGGCGCAGGAACTGCTGCGCCGAGCGTACCTGGTCGGTCCGCTCGATCGCTGCGGTGCCCGAGCGCACGCTGTGGCTGGCGGTGCGGATGCCCGAGTACACCCCGACCAGCAGCAGCGCCAGCAGCACCAGCGCGGCGAGCACTTCCAGCAGGGTGAAGCCGGCGGCGCGTTTCATCGCGATGCCTGCGCATTGCCGGCGGGCGCCGGCGTGCCCAGCCGCAGCGTGCGGAAGTGTGCCGTGCGCGGATGCGCCACCGCCCCCCACGACACGGTCAGGTCCAGCTGGTACAGCTGCAGCGACGCGCCGGGCGCGGTCGGACCGGCCGCGTTCCACGGCGTCACGTCGAGCTGCCAGCGGTACTGCGAATTGAAGCGGCCGGAGCGGCTGCCCGGTTTGACCGGTTCGCCCACGAACGCGCTGTCGAGCAGGCTGCGCGCATGCATCGCCGCCGCGCTGTGTTCAGCCGCATTGTGGCTCAGGCTGATCGAGGCACCGGCCACCTTCATCAGCGCGGTGAACGCGATCGCCAGCAGCATGATCGCGGCGATCACTTCGAGCAGGCTGAAGCCGCGTTGCGGGTGCGCGCCGTTCATCGCGCCGCCACCGTGTCGACCACGCGCACTTCGCCGGTCAGCCACGACACGTTGACGTGCCACTCGCGCCGGCCGCTCTGCAGCGTGATGCGCCCGCCGGTGGAGCTGCCGTCGGGGAAGAAGCGGATGCGCCCGGTGTGGTCGTTCGGCTGATCTTCCTTGGCGCTGGTGATGCTCACGCGCAGGCCTTGCGGCAGGCGCACCTCCTGCCGCTTCGCGCCGTCGTAGCTGTTGGCGCGGGTGTCCACGTCGAAATGCTGTTCCTCGCCGCGCACGATCGCCTGCGCGCGGGTGGCGCGCAACGCGCCGGCCAGCTCGCTGCTGGCCGCGCGCACGCGGGCACTGGCCAGGCCCTGGGTCACCGAGACCGACACCGCTGCCACCGCAATCCCGATCAACAGGATCACCGCCAGCATTTCCAGCAGGGTGAAGCCGTTGGCGCGCGAGACTCTCACATGCTTACTGCCAGTTGCCCACGTCCTTGCTGTAGCCGTCGCCGCCCGGCCTGCCGTCCTGGCCGTAGAAGATCAGGTCGAAGCTGCCGTGCTGGCCCGGATACTGGTAGCCGAACGGGTGGCCCCACGGGTCCTTCAGGTCGGAGGCCTTCGCGTACGGGCCCTGCCAGTTCGGCGCGTTCGCCGGCTTCACCGCCAGCCCTTCCAGTTGCTGCGGCGGCGCGCCGTTGTCCAGCGCGTAGTTCTCGATCTTCTGGCTCAGGGTCATCAGCTGCGCCTTGCCGGCGCCGTACTTGCCCTTGTCGACGTTCTTGCCGACCTGGGTCACCACCACCGCGCCGATGATGCCGATCAGCACGATCACCGCGAGCATCTCCAGCAGGGTGAAGCCGGCGCTCGAACCGGGGCGTCGTGGTTGCCTGTGCTGCATGGGGATCACCTCGAATGTGCGAATGGAGTTTCTATTGGATATTGCTGGTGAGGCTGAGCAGCGGCAGCAGGATCGCGGCCATGATGATCGCCACCAGCACGGTCATCACGATGGTCAGCGCCGGCACCAGCGCCGCCAGCAGGCGGTCGATCGCGCGCCTGGACTCGAGCTCGAAGGTATCGGCAACTTTCAGCAGCATGGTGTCGAGCTGGCCGGCTTCCTCGCCCACCTGCACCATCTGCATCGCCAGCCGCGGGAACAGTTTCGACTGGCCCAGCGCCAGGCTCAGTCCCGCGCCGCCCTTGACCTGTTCGTGCGCCGCTTCCAGCGCCGCGTCCAGCGCGCGGTTGCCGGTGACCTGGCGCGCGATGGCCAACGCGCTCAGCAACGGTACGCCGTTCTTCAGCAAGGTACCCAGCGTGCGCGCGATGCGCGCGGTCTCCACCTTCAGCAGCAGCGGGCCGACCAGGCGCAGCCGCAGCAGCCGGGCATGCCAGGCCAGCCGCATCGCCGGATCGCGCAACCGCGCGCGCCAGGCGAACAGGCCGCCGCCGAGCAGCAGCAGGATCAGCCACCACCACGCCTGCAGCGCGTTGCCGAGCGCCAGCACCGCGGCGGTGATCCACGGGATCGGCACCTGCATGTCCTCGAAGATCGGCACGAACTGCGGCACCACGTAGGCCAGCAGCAGCACCAGCGAGCCGAGCACGCCGACCAGCAGGAAGGCCGGATAGATCAGCGCATTGACGATGCTGCCGCGCAGCTGCTGCGCGCGCTCCAGGTAATCGGCCAGCCGGCGCAGCGTCTCTTCCAGCGAACCGCCCGCCTCGCCGGCGCGCACCAGGCTGACGTACAGCTTGGGGAACACGCCATGCTCCTCGTCCAGCGCCGAGGACAGGCTGTTGCCGCCGCGCACGCGCTCGCGCACGCGCTCGACCAGCTTCTTCGCGTGCTCGCCCTCGGGCAAGTCGAGCAGGATGCCGAGCGCACGGTCCAGCGGCTGGCCGGCGCCGAGCAGGGTCGCCAGCTGATGGGTGAACTGGGCCAGCTGGTCGCCGCTGAACGGACCGCGCTTGAACAGCGCGGCGAAGCCGCTGCCACCGCCAGCACCGTCGGCCGGCAACGCTTCCAGCGGCGTATGGCCCTGGTCCTGCAGGCGGCCGATCACTTCCTCGACGCTGGCGGCTTCCATCTGGCCCTGCAGCGTCTCGCCGGCGTCGTTGACCGCCTTGTAACGGAACTGCGCCACTTCAGCCTTCCTGCGTCACGCGCAGGACCTCTTCCAGCGTGGTGACGCCGGCCACGGCCTTGGCGATGCCATCCTCGTACATCGTGCGCATGCCCTCCGAGCGCGCCTGCCTTTCGATCTCGCCTTCGTTGGCGCGCTGCATCACCAGCCGGCGCAGCGGATCGCTCATGGTGAGGAACTCCATGATGGCGCGGCGGCCACGGTAGCCGGTGGGATTGGCCGCGCTGCTGCCCGGCCTCCACAGGCGGATCGGGCGCTCGTCGGTGTACTTGTGCAGCTCGAACTGCTCGATCACTTCGGGCAGCGCTTCGTACGGAATCGCCGTTTCCGGATCGAGCCTGCGCACCAGCCGCTGCGCCAGGATGCCGTTGATGGTGGAGCCGAGCAGGTAGTCCTCCACGCCCATGTCGAGCAGGCGCGTGATGCCGCCGGCGGCGCTGTTGGTGTGCAGCGTGGACAGCACCAGGTGGCCGGTGAGCGCGGACTGGATCGCGATGCGGCAGGTTTCCAGGTCGCGCATCTCGCCGATCATGATCACGTCCGGGTCCTGGCGCATGATCGAGCGCAGCGCGCCGGAGAAGTCCAGCCCGATCTGCGGCTTCACCTGGATCTGGTTGATGCCTTCGAGCTGGTATTCGACCGGGTCCTCGACGGTGATGATCTTCACGTCGTTGGTGTTGATCTGGCTGAGCGCGGTGTACAGCGTGGTGGTCTTGCCCGAACCGGTGGGGCCAGTCACCAGCAAAATGCCGTGCGGCTTTTCCAGCACGTCGACGAAGCGCTGCTGGAAGCTGTCGGTGAAGCCGAGCGAGGCGAAATCGAACACCACCGATTCGCGATCGAGGATGCGCATCACCACCGACTCGCCGAAACTGGTCGGCACGGTCGACACGCGCAGGTCGAGCTCCTTGCCCTGCACGCGCAGCTGGATGCGGCCGTCCTGCGGCAAGCGGCGCTCGGCGATGTTCAGCCGCGCCATGATCTTCACCCGCGAGATCACCGCGGCGGTGGACGACGACGGCGGCGCTTCCACTTCATGCAAGACGCCGTCGATGCGGTAGCGCACCTTCAGCCGGTTCTCGAACGGCTCGATGTGCACGTCGGACGCGCGCTGCTCGACCGCGCGCTGCAGAATGAGATTCACCAGGCGGATCACCGGCGCCTCGGAGGCCAGGTCGCGCAGGTGCTCGACGTCGTCCTCTTCCGCCGCGCTGCCGTCCAGGTTTTCCACGATGGTGCCCATCGCCGAACGGCCGCTGCCGTAATAGCGTTCGATCAGGCCGTCGATTTCCGAGCGCAGGCCGACCCGCAACGCCACCGGCCGGCCCGCCGCCAGTTCGACCGCCTGCAACGGATAGGGATCGGCCGGATCGGCCACGATCAACGCCAGTCCGTGCTCGTCGTCCTGCACCGGCACCACGTGCTGCTGCTTCAGGAAGCGCAGCGATACCTCGAGGTCGGCCGGCGGCAGTTCCGGCGCGTCGCGCGCCGCCAGCAGCGGCACCTGCAGCAGGTCGACCCAGGCCTCGGCCAAGTCGCGCTCGGACACCAGCCCGAGCCGTGCCATCAAGGTGGTCAGCGTGCCCTCGGCCGATTCCTCGTGCAGGCGGCGCGCGCGGCCCAGGTCGCTGTCCTTCAGGCGCCCGCGCGCGACCAGCCACGCGCAGACTTCCGTCTCGCGGCCATCCGCCACCTGACCCGACCCGCCGACCGCCGGCTCGATCGCTGCCGACATCCTCCACCCCACTCGATAACCGCGAAAAGCCGTCCACGCTCCCCTGCGGCGAGACGGCACGCACCATAGTTAGCACATCCGGCTGGCAGCAGGTGAATGCCGTCCACGCCGGCCACCACGGCGGCACAAACGTCCATTGTGGGGCATGCGCCCACAGCGTGGGACATCCGCGGCCTAGGAAAATTTCCTGTGCCGCCGCCGGCGTGATGCGGATCGCAGGCCCGCGACGCGCCCGCCGCCAGTCACGCATTTGCGCCGCTGCGGGGGTCTGGGACAATGCCGCTTTCGATGACCGGCCAGGCCATGCCACTGCTCGATATCGGCGCCAACCTCACCCACGAGTCGTTCCACCACGACCTCGACGCCGTGCTGCAGCGCGCACAGGCGCACGGCGTGATGCGGATGGTGGTCACCGGCGCCTCGCGCGAGGGCAGCGAACACGCGCTGGCGCTGGCGAAGGCGCACCCGGGCACGCTGTTCGCCACCGCCGGCGTGCATCCGCACCACGCGCTCGACTACGACGACGCCACCGATGCGGCGTTGCGCGAACTGGCGCTGCAGCCGCAGGTACGCGCGGTCGGCGAGACCGGGCTGGACTACAACCGCAACTATTCGCCGCGCGAGGTGCAGCTGCGGGTGTTCGAACGCCAGCTGCGCATCGCGGCCGAGCTGCAGATGCCGCTGTTCCTGCACCAGCGCGACGCGCACGCGGATTTCGTCGCGCTGCTGCGGCGCTGGCGCGACCGGGTGCCCGCGGCGGTGGTGCACTGCTTCACCGACACCGGCGAGGCGCTTGCCGACTACCTCGCGCTGGACTGCCACATCGGCATCACCGGCTGGATCTGCGACGAGCGCCGTGGCGCCCACCTGCGCGAGCTGGTGCGCACGATTCCGGCCAACCGCCTGATGATCGAGACCGACGCGCCCTACCTCTTGCCGCGCACGGTACGCCCGCCGCCCAGCCACCGGCGCAACGAGCCGATGTACCTGAAGCACATCTGCGAGGAGATCGCCCGCGACCGCGGCGAGAGCGCGGAAGTCACGGCGGCGAACAGCACGGCGACGGCGGAAGCGTTCTTCGGATTGGCGTGAGGTGCCGTACGCCCTCCCCATGCATGCACCTGCATGGGGAGGCCGGAAAGGTGGTGTTCCTAGCCCGCCAGTACCCGCGTTTTGCCCGGCGCCAGCCCATCCAGCGCATGCTCGCCGATGCGCACGCGGACCAGCCGCAGGGTCGGGAAGCCGACCGTGGCGGTCATCCGGCGCACCTGGCGGTTGCGGCCTTCGCGCAGGGTGAGGCTGAGCCAGCTGGTGGGAATGGCCTGGCGGAAGCGCACCGGCGGATCGCGCGGCCACAGCCAGTCCGGTTCGACGGCGAACGCGGCTTCGGCCGGCAGGGTCGGGCCGTCGTTGAGCACCACGCCGCGGCGCAAGGCCTGCAGCGCGGCTTCGTCGATGACGCCCTCGACCTGCGCCAGGTAGGTCTTGGCCTGCTTGTGGCGCGGGTCGGTGAGCCGGTGCGCCAGACGGCCATCGTCGGTCAGCAGCAGCAGGCCCTCGCTGTCACGGTCCAGCCGTCCAGCCGCATAGACGTCCTTTTGCGTGACGAAATCGGCCAGCGTGGGGCGGCCGCGCTCGTCGGTGAACTGGCACAGCACGCCGTACGGCTTGTTCAGCGCGAGCAGCATGCTGCGCTTCGGCTCAGCGCGATGCCGCCGCCGGCGCCGCGGGCTTGACGAAGCGCAGGGTCATCCGGTCGGACTCGCCGATCGCCTGGTACTTCGCCTTGTCCTTGTCGCCCAGCGTGAGCGTGGGCGGCAGCGTCCACACGCCCTTCGGGTAGTCCCTGGTGTCCTTCGGGTTCGCGTTGATCTCGCTGCTCTCGTCCAGCGTGAAGCCCGCCTCGGTGGCCAGCTTCACCACGTAATCGGTGGGCAGGTAGCCACTCGACTTCACCGCCTCCAGCGAGGCGCCGTCGGCGGCGCGGTGGTCGACCACGCCGAGCACGCCACCGGGTTTGAGCACGGCGAAGAACGCCTTGAACATCGCCGGGGCGGTGTCGGCCATGACCCAGTTGTGCACGTTGCGGAAGGTCAGCACCAGGTCGGCCGAGGCCGGCGGGCCGAACACCGGCGAGCGCGGATCGAACGTCACGATGCTGGCGTTGCCGTAGTGCGCCGGGTCGGCGGCGAATTTCCGGCGCAGGGCGCTGTCGTCGCTGCGCGCCTCGCTGTCGGCCGCGGGCGCCTTCTCGGCCGCGACGTAGTGGCCGTTGTCGTGCAGCAGCGGCGCCAGGATCTCGGCGTACCAGCCGCCGCCGGGGGTGATCTCGATCACCGTGCGATCCGGCCGCACGCCGAAGAACTGCAAGGTGGCCTTGGGGTGGCGGTACGCATCGCGGGCGCGGTTCGCCGCCGAACGCCAGCTGCCGGCCAGCACGCTGTCCAGCTGCGAGGCGGTGAAGTCGCTGGCGCTGGTCGGCGGCACCAGTTCGTCCGCCGGCTGGTCCGTTTCGGTCGAGGCGACCCGTGCCGCCTGCGCGCCGGCCAGCGCGGGCAGGCCCAGGCCAGCGGCCAGCAGCACCACCGCGGCCAGTCGCACCGTACCCGTCCTTGCCACTCGTGTTGCGCGGTTCATCGATGACTCCTTGGCGCGTTGGCCGTCCGAATTTGCTGCAATGTCGCGAAAAGCATGTGCAATCCTGGTAAACGGCTCAGAACGGCCGCGGGCACACCGACTGCAGGCCGTCGATGTGTTCGTGCAGGTCCGGCGCGATGCCCTGCCACATCGGGTCGAGGATGAAGTCGATGCCTTCGTAGCGGGCCAGTTTCGCGGCCGGGATGAAATCCGCATCGCCGGCGACCAGGATGATCTGGTCGACCAGCTTCTTGTAGGTCAGCGCGGCGATATCAATGCCGATCTTCATGTCGACCTGGGTCTGGCGCATGTCCGGCTCGAAGTGCTCGTCGCGCAGGTCGTCCCAGCGCAGGCTGCCCTCGCGCAGCTGCTGGTAGGCGCTGCGCTTGAGCTGCCACTCGCCGCGCTCGGCCAGCCGGCCCAGCCGCAGCGCCATCTTGCGCTGGCGGCGCAGCTGGTCGTGCAGCTCGCGGCGGAACGCGGCGGCGCCGGTGCGGCCGAAGTCCACGCTGTCGCCGCTGATCGGCTTGACCAGGCTCTTTTCCAGCGGCGGGCAGTCGTAGAAGTAGATGCGGTAGAGCTGCTCGCGCGGGCGGTCGACTGCCTTCAGGTGTTCCAGCGCCATGCCGAACAGGGTCTTCGCCACCGCGCGCGCGTCGCCGGCGTCGCGCTCGCCGTAGACCTTGCGGTAGCGGGCAAGAAAAAAGGCGCCGTCGACGAGGATGGCGGTGCGGTTCATGGAACGGCCTTGTGCGTGGCGTATGCGGACATGAAAACGAGGCACGCCGCCGGCAGGATGGCGCCGGCGGGGTGCGGGCATTCTACGTCAGTAGTGGATCACCGAGCGGATCACCTGGCCGCCGTGCATCAGCTCGAACGCCTCGTTGATGCGCTCCAGCGGCAGCACCTGGCTGATCATCTCGTCGATCTTTATTTCGCCGGCCAGGTAGCGCTCGACGTAGCCTGGCAGCTGCGAGCGGCCCTTGACGCCGCCGAACGCCGAGCCGCGCCACACGCGCCCGGTGACCAGCTGGAACGGCCGCGTGCAGATCTCCTGCCCGGCGCCGGCCACGCCGATGATGATCGACTCGCCCCAGCCCTTGTGGCAGCACTCCAGCGCCGAGCGCATCACCTGCACATTGCCGATGCACTCGAACGAGTAGTCCACGCCGCCGTCGGTGAGCTCGACGATCACCTGCTGGATCGGCGTGTCGGGGTAGTCGGCGACGTTGATGCAGTCGGTGGCGCCGAGCGCCTTCGCCATCGCGAATTTTTCCGGGTGGCGGTCGATCGCGATGATGCGCCCGGCCTTCGCCATCACCGCGCCCTGCACCACCGACAGGCCGATGCCGCCCAGGCCGAACACGGCCACCGTGGCGCCCGGCTCCACCTTGGCCGTGTTCAGCACCGCGCCGATGCCGGTGGTGATGCCGCAGCCGAGCAGGCAGACCTTCTCCAGCGGCGCGGCCTTGCTGATCTTCGCCAGCGCGATCTCCGGCAGCACGGTGTACTCGCTGAACGTGCTGGTGCCCATGTAGTGCAGCAGCGGCCTGCCGTTGAGCGAGAAGCGGCTGGTGCCGTCCGGCATCAGGCCCTGGCCCTGGGTGGCGCGGATCTTCTGGCACAGGTTGGTCTTGCCCGAGCGGCAGAACTTGCACTCGCCGCATTCGGGCGTGTACAGCGGGATCACGTGGTCGCCGACCTGGAGCGAGCTGACGCCCGCGCCGACTTCCTCGACGATGCCGCCGCCCTCGTGGCCCAGGATCACCGGGAACTGCCCTTCCGGGTCGGCACCGGACAGGGTGAACGCGTCGGTGTGGCAGACGCCGGTGGCGACGATGCGCACCAGCACCTCGCCGGCCTTCGGCCCGGCCACGTCGACCTCTTCGATGCTGAGCGGCTGGCCTGCTTCCCAGGCGACGGCGGCGCGTGATTTCATGGTACGGACTCCTCGAGGCAATGCAGCTGTGCTGGGCCGCTCATGGTACCCGCTCGCGCGATCAGGGCTCGACCGTTCCGCAGGCACCCATGCCGGGCATCTGCCGGCAGTAGTCGTCCGCCTCGGCCAGCAGCCAGTCGCGGAACACCTGCAGGCCGCGGTGCTCCCGCGAACGCGGCGGGTACACCAGCCAGTAGGCCTCTTCCACCGCCAGGTAGTCGTCGCCGAGCACTTCCAGCCGGCCGGCGTCGATCAGCGACTTCGAGGTGACCATCCGCCCCAGCGCCACGCCAAGGCCTTCCAGCGCGGCATGGCGCAACGCGTCGAGGCTGTCGAACTGCGCCACGTAGCGTGTCGGCGGCGTGCCGCCGGTGCGGGCGAACCAGTCGCTCCAGCGCCGGGACGGATTCGGCTCGCCGAGCAGCGGCCAGCGCGACAGGTCGTGCGGGTCGGCACCGCCCATCCGCGCGATCAATGCCGGCGCCGCCACCGGCGCGATCCACTCGCCGAACAGCCGCTCGCTGTGCAGGCCCGCCCACTCGCCGCGGCCGTAGCGCAGGGCAACGTCCACCGGCTCGCGTTCGAAATCCACCAGGGTCGAACCCGATTGCAGGCTGAGCTCCAGCTCCGGATGCGCGGCCACCAGCCGCGGCAACCGCGGCACCAGCCAACTCGACATGATGCCGGGGCTGGCGCTGAGCGTGAGCGCGTCGTGGTGGCGCGTGCGATACCCCGCCAGCGCATGCTCGATGCCGTCGAAGTGCGTGCCGACCGCTTCCAGCAGGAGGCAGCCCTCGGCGGTCAGCTTTACCCCGCGCGGGCCGCGCTCGAACAGGCGCCGTTCCAGGCGTTCCTCCAGCTGGCGCATCTGGTGGCTGAGCGCGCTGACGGTGAGATTGGCCTGCGTCGCGGCACGCGACAGATTGCCCAGCCGGGCGACCAGCACGAACTGCTGCAGCAGGCCCAGCGGCAACCTTCCCATCTTGAATTCCTCTCAAGTCTGGCTTGCGAATATATCGCTTTTTGGCAGCCTGCCGCGCGCGTACCTTGAGCGCTCCCCAAGCCCAAGGCTCCCCCCAGGAGGCTTCCCCCATGCACTCGCTGTGGAAAGATCTGCTGTTCCTGCACGGTCATCTGCTGCACAAGGACGACCTGGACTGGCACCCGGAGCCGGAGCCCGCGCCGGACCCGGCCAGTGACGCCACCGGCAGCGGCCATGCCGCCAAGACCGCGCGCCACGCGCTGGCGTGCTGTGCCAGCGTGTGGCCACGGATCATGAGCCCGCGTTGAGTACCGCCCGGGCTTGAATGCCGCGGATATGCAGCCACTTGGATGGGGGCGCGCACGTTCACCCCGCGCGCCGATTCCCCGCTCGCTGCCTCCGGAGGCATCCCATGCAGAAACGCCCGCTCGGCCACTCGCCGCTTTCCATCGCCCCGCTCGCCTTCGGCGGCAACGTGTTCGGCTGGAGCGTGGACGAGAAACGCTCGTTCGAACTGCTCGATGCCTTCGTCGACGCCGGCGGCAACCTGATCGACACCGCCGACGTCTACTCGGCCTGGGTGCCGGGCAACCGCGGCGGCGAGTCGGAAACCATCCTCGGCAAGTGGCTGAAGCAGAGCGGCAAGCGCGCACAAGTGGTGATCTCGACCAAGGTCGCCAAGTGGACTGAGCAGCCGGGCCTGTCGCCGGTCAACATCCAGCAGGCGGTGGATGGCTCGCTCAGGCGCCTGCAGGTCGACTGCATCGACCTGTACCAGGCGCACCAGGACGACGCCAGCGTACCGATGGAAGACACGCTTGGCGCGTTCGCCCGGCTGATCGAGGCCGGCAAGGTGCGCGCGATCGGCGCTTCCAACTTCGGTGCGGCGCGGTTCGCCGACGCTCTCGCCGTGTCGAAGCGGTACGGTCTGCCGCGCTACGAGAGCCTGCAGCCGGAATACAACCTGGTCCGCCGGGCCGGCTACGAGCAGGAGCTGGAGCCGCTGATCCGCCGCGAGAACATCGGCGTGATCAGCTACTACGCGCTGGCCAGCGGCTTCTTGAGCGGCAAGTACCGCAGCGCGGCCGACCTGGCCAAGAGCAGCGCGCGCGGCGGCGCGGTGAAGAAATACCTCAACCCGCGTGGCCTGCAGGTGCTCGCCGCGCTCGACGCGGTGGCCGCCGCGCACGGCGCCACCCCGGCACAGGCCGCGCTGGCCTGGCTGATTGCCCGCCCCGGCCTGACCGCGCCGATCGTCAGCGCCACCCGCGTGGAGCAGTTGCACGAGCTGCTCGGCGCCACCTCCTTGCAGCTGAGCGACGACGAGATCGCACAAGTGGATCTGGCCAGCGCCTGATCGTTCGTGTGGGAACGCACCCTGTATCCGATGGCTGTTTCGTCATGCGACGGAAAACATCGCGCACAAGGTGCGCTCCTGCACGGCCTCACTGCGGCACGTCGACCTGATAGCCCTCGGCCTGCAGAGTGGCGAGGTAGCCGCCCGGCTTCAGCAGTTCGTCCATCGGCAGCAGGGCGAAGGTCTGCGCGTTGTCATGCAACGCCTTGCGCGCAGCGGCCAGCCAGGTGGCGCGCTGCTGCGCCGGCACGTCGCCGAGGCCCAGCGCCTGCGCAAAGCCGGCACCGGCGACGGCCGCCACGCAGGCGTCGCGGCGGTCGCTGTCGGGCAGTTCGCGCAGCGCCTGCAGGTCGCCGGTAGCCCAGGCGTTGGCGCGCGCGGTCATCGCCGGCAGGTCGTGCTCGACGCTGTCCAGGGTGCGGATGAAGCAGGTGACGTCGCGCGGCGCGGCCTGCCTGAACGCCTTGATCGCCGCGCGCGGATGCTCGATCAGCACGTGGTAGTCGGTCGCCAGCTCCGGCACGCCGTGGCGCTTGGCCAGCGCGTCGATGTTCGCCCGCACGCCGCCGGAACGGCTCAATCCGTTCGCTTTCAGCGCCTTCCTGTACAGCTCCTGCGACGCGAACAGCGGGCGCCAGCGCTCGACGCCGCGATCGTCGCCGAGGTACTTCTGCTTCAGCACCTGCCAGCGCGCATACACCGGCGGCGGCAGCACCTGCTGCAAGGTAGCGCCATCGTCGTTCTTGCGTGCGCCATAGGCCGCCGGCAGCAGAAACAGCTTGCCGAGGAAGCCGACGTCGGCCTTCAGCTGCACCGACGGTTCCAGCAGCACCTGCTGCGAGGCGGCGATCACCTCGTCCACCTCGCGCGACTGCCACTGCATCGCGCGCGGCAGCGGCGACAGCGTGCCGAGCACCCACAGCACGTGGTCGCCCTTCGATACCTTCCACAGGCCAGGCCCCGGCTGCACGCCAGTAACCACCACGACCGGAAGATCGGCGACGGCGGCGGTCGACGCGGCAGCCGGCGCAACCGAGGTGGCCGCCGACTGTGCGAAGGCAGGCGACAACCCTGCCAGGGCGAGCACGAAAACAAGATGCAGCGAACGCATGCCGGACGACTCCTCTTCGACAGTCGCCATTGTGGCAGGCCGATCCTGAGCCGCAGGTGGCCCGCATCAACGAAACGGGGCGCCTCGCGACGCCCCGTTTCGTTTCAGGCGCGCATGCTTCAGCGCGTCACGGCGACAGCAGCGCCAGCGCGGCATTGAAGGTGGCGCTGGGCCGCATCGCCGCGCTCACCCGTGCCAAGTCGGGGTGGTAGTAGCCGCCGATGTCGACCGGCTTGCCCTGCACGCGCACCAGCTCGTCGACGATGGTCGCCTCGTGCTCGGTCAGCGCCTTGGCCAGCGGCGCGAACTTCGCCTTCAGCGCGGCGTTGACGTCCTGCGCGGCCAGCGCCTGCGCCCAGTACAGCGCCAGGTAGAAGTGGCTGCCGCGGTTGTCGATGCCGCCGAGCTTGCGCGAGGGCGACTTGTCGGTGTCGAGGAACTTGCCGTTGGCCTGGTCCAGCGTCTTGGCCAGCACGTCCACTTCGGCGCTGCCCTGGCGGCCGGCCACGAACTCCAGCGAGGCGGCCAGCGCGAGAAACTCGCCCAGCGAATCCCAGCGCAGGTAGTTCTCTTGCAGGAACTGCTGCACGTGCTTGGGCGCGGAGCCGCCGGCACCGGTCTCGAACAGGCCGCCGCCGGCCATCAGCGGCACGATCGACAGCATCTTCGCGCTGGTGCCCAGCTCCATGATCGGGAACAGGTCGGTGAGGTAGTCGCGCAGCACGTTGCCGGTGACCGAGATGGTGTCCAGGCCCTGGCGGATGCGCTCCAGCGAGAACTTGGTGGCCGCCACCGGGTCCATGATGCGGATGTCCAGGCCGCTGGTGTCGTGGTCCTTCAGGTAGCGCTCGACCTTGGCGATCACCTGCGCGTCGTGCGCGCGGGCCGGATCGAGCCAGAACACCGCCGGGGTGTGCCGCGCACGGCTCACCGCCAGCTTCACCCAGTCCCGGATCGGCGCGTCCTTGGTCTGGCACATGCGCCAGATGTCGCCGGCTTCCACGTCATGCTGCAGCAGCACCGTGCCGGCTTCGTCGAGCACCTTCACCACGCCGTCGCCGGCGATCTGGAAGGTCTTGTCGTGCGAGCCGTACTCCTCGGCCGCCTGCGCCATCAGGCCCACGTTCGGCACGCTGCCCATGGTGGCCGGATCGAACGCGCCGTGCGCCTTGCAGTCGTCGATGGTCGCCTGGTAGACGCCGGCGTAGCTGCGGTCGGGGATCACCGCCTTGACGTCCTGCAATTGGCCCTGCGCGTTCCACATCTTGCCGGAGTCGCGGATCATCGCCGGCATCGACGCATCGACGATCACGTCGCTGGGCACGTGCAGGTTGGTGATGCCCTTGTCCGAGTTCACCATCGCCACGCCCGGGCGCTGTGCGTACTCGGCGTCGAGGTCGGCCTTGATCGCCGCCTGTTGCGCTTCCGGCAGCGAGCCGAGGCGCGCGTACAGGTCGCCGATGCCGTTGTTCGGGTTGAAGCCGACCTGCTTCAGCGCAGCGGCATGTTTCGCCAGCACGTCCCGGTAGAACTCGCCGACCGCCACGCCGAACATGATCGGGTCGGAGACCTTCATCATGGTCGCCTTCAGGTGCAGCGAGAACAGCACGCCCTGCTGCTTCGCATCGGCGATCTGCGCGTCGATGAAGCCGGCCAGCGCGCGACGGCTCATCACCGCGCCGTCGATGATCTCGCCGGCCAGCAGTGCGGTCTTCGGCTTCAGCACGGCGTGGCTGCCATCCTTGCCGAACCACTCGATGCTGACGTTGCCGGCCTGCCCGATCAGCGCGGACTTCTCGGTGCCGTAGAAGTCGCCGCCACCCATGTGCGCCACGTGGGTCTTCGAATCGCGGCTCCACGCGCCCATCTTGTGCGGATGCTTGCGCGCATAGTTCTTCACCGAGGCCGGCGCGCGGCGGTCGGAATTGCCCTCGCGCAGCACCGGGTTCACCGCGCTGCCCTTGACCCGGTCGTAGCGCGCCCTGATGTCTTTCTCGCTGTCGTCCTTCGGTGCATCCGGGTAATCCGGCAGCGCATAGCCCTGGCCCTGCAGTTCCTTGATCGCTGCCTTCAGCTGCGGCATCGAGGCGCTGATGTTCGGCAGCTTGATGATGTTCGCCTCCGGCGTGGTGGCGAGTTTGCCCAGTTCGGCCAGGTCGTCGGGCAACCGCTGACCTTCTTTCAGCGCTTCCGGGAACAGCGCGATGATGCGCGCGGCCAGCGAGATGTCGCGCGTCTCCACTTTGATGCCGGCGGTGCCGGCGAACGCGGCGACGATCGGCAGCAGCGATTGCGTGGCGAGGAACGGTGCTTCGTCGGTCAGCGTGTAGATGATCCTGGGCGTCTGGGACATGGCGTGCGGGGATTCCCTGGCAAGAGCGGCAGAACCGCGGATGGCAATGTTCCATTGTCGCGCGAATGCCGACATGGGGCCACCGGCGCCGCGGTCCGCATGCAAGAATCGGCGTTTGCCGGACGCTTTTGATTCCTCGGTACATGCACAACGAACTCACCCACTTGCTGCAACGCGCCGAATGGCGCTCGAACTTTGGCGACCGCACGCTGGAACGCGCCCGCGCCTATGCCGCAGACGGCAGCGTGTCGAAACTGCGCAGCCGCATCGAGAACGGCGTCCAGATGCTCAGCGCGCTGGTGGATGGCAGCCACGGCGAACAATACGAATGCCGGGTGGACGTGCACGACCACAGCGAGTGGCTGACCGTGGACTGCGACTGCAGTTGCCCGGTCGGGGTCGACTGCAAACACGCCGCCGCCATGCTGATGGTGGCGGCCGGCGAGGTCGTACGGGCGGCAGCACTCGCCACACCGGCCTGGCTGCAGGCGCCGCGCGACGAAGCGGACGCGCCCGACACCGGCAGCCCGGATCTGGCCTCGTGGGAAGACTGGCTGCGCACACTGCAGCCGCCCGCGCCCAGCCACGAGGCCGAGCCGGACCGCCGCTTCGGCGTGATGCTGCGCGGCGGCGGCGGATCGCCGGTCGCCGACCTGCTGGCCTGGCCGGCGTGGCTGCGCCCGTCGAAGCGACGCAGCGGCAACGAGCTGGTCGACCCGCAGCCGCTGCAACTGAACGACCGCCGCGGAGCGGTGCCCACCCCGCCCGGCGGCTGGTCGAGCGAAGCCGCCGCCGCGCTGACCACATTGATTCCGCGCCAGTACGTGCTGGTCGGCAGCCAGCGCTGGGCACCGATCCGTGCCGTCCACGAGGAGCAGGCGCTGGAGTACCTGCTTGCGCACTTCCCGGTCTGGTTCGAGCGCGGCTCGGCGCCGTTGCAGCGTGCCGAACCGCAATCGCTGCAGTTGTACTGGCACGAGGCCACCGACGGCAGCCAGCAATTGCGCGCACGGATCGACGCCGGCGACAGCGTGCTGCTGCGCGGCGCCGGCCTGTGGTATGTGCAGCCCGCGCAGGGGCGCTACGGCCGCGTCGACGGCGACCTGCACCTGCTCGATCGCCTGCCGCACGCACCGGTGTTGCAACCCCCGCAGGTCGCCGCGCTGCGCCAGCGCCTGCAACGCGGCGGCACGACGCTGCCCGAGCCGATCGACCGTGGCCCTGTCGAGGTCGTGCGCGAGCGCCCGGTGCCGGTGCTGCGCCTGCGCTCCGTCACCCTGCGCAAATGGGCCGGAAAATCACACGACATCGGCATCGCTCGTGTCGACTTCGACTACGCCGGCGTGCGCCTGCCACCCGCCACCCGCAAGCATGCCGTCGAACGAAGTCTGCACGAAGGCCGCCTGCGGGAAATCCATCGCGACCTGCCGGCCGAGCAGCAGGCGGTCCAGCTGCTGGAACAGCTCGGCGCCATGCGCTGCGGCCCGGCCCTGTACGAGTACGTCACCCGCGGCCTCGACTTCGCCGCCAACGATGTGCTGCTGCGCCCCCATCCGCGCAAGCCGCCGCTGGCGCCGCGCGACTGGCGCGAGAGCATCGATCGGCTCGCCGCCGCCGGCTTCCGCATCGAATACGAAGCCGGCTTCCCGCACGACGAACTGGTCGACATCGACGCCTGGCACGCCGACATCCAGCCCAGCGGCAACGCCTGGTTCGACGTCTCGCTGGGCATCGACGTTGGCGGCCAGCGCGTCGACCTGCTGCCGATCCTGCGCCGCGTGCTGGCCGATCCGGCCTTTCCCCGCGTCGCCCCCGCGCGCGAAAGCAGGGACGCTAGCTGGCGCGTTGCTGTGGACGAGAACCGCAGCGTCGAGATCCCGCTGGCACGCCTGCGTGTGCTGATCGAGCCGCTGCTTGAATGGCTCGAAGGCGGCGAGGCGCTGCGTCTGCATCGCAGCCAGGCACGCACGCTGCAGGCGCTGGCCGACAACGCCCAGCTGTACTGGCGCGGCGGCGACGCGCTGCGCGCGCAGCTCGCCCTGCTCGAGCGCACCACGCGCAGCGCCAGGGCACCGAAAAGCTTCAAGGCCACTTTGCGCCCGTACCAGCGCGAAGGCCTGGCCTGGCTGGACTTTCTCGGTGCGGCGGGCCTTGGCGGCATCCTCGCCGATGACATGGGCCTGGGCAAGACGGTGCAGGTGCTGGCGCACATCCTCGGCGAAAAGCAGCGCGGCCGATTGGAGCAACCCGCACTGGTGGTCGCTCCGACCAGTCTGGTCGGCAACTGGCAGAGCGAGGCCGCGCGCTTCGCGCCTGCGCTGAAGGTGCTGGTGATCCACGGCATCGCGCGCGCCGATCGCTACGACGAGATCACCAGTCACGACCTGATCATCACCACCTACCCGCTGCTGCCGCGCGATCGCGAACAACTGCTGGCGCAACGCTTCGCCCTGCTGGTGCTGGACGAGGCGCAGGCGATCAAGAACGCGAAAAGCCAGGCTGCGCGCGTGGTACGCGAAATCCCCGCCACGCGCCGGCTGGCGATGACCGGCACGCCGCTGGAAAACCACCTGGGCGAACTGTGGGCGCAATTCGACGCGGTGGAACCGGGCCTGCTCGGCTCCCAGCACCAGTTCACCCGGCTGTATCGCACGCCGATCGAAAAACATGGCGACGTCGATCGCCAGCAACGGCTCAACCGCCGCATCGGTCCGCTGCTGCTGCGCCGGCGCAAGGACGACGTGCTCACCGACCTGCCGCCCAAGACCGAGATCGTGCGTACGCTGGAGCTGGAAGACGACCAGCGCGCCTTGTACGAAACCCTGCGCCTGGCCCAGCACGAGCGCGTGCGCCAGGCGGTGGCCGAACGCGGCCTGGCGCAGAGCGGCATCGTCGTGCTCGACGCCCTGCTGAAACTGCGCCAGGCCTGCTGCGACCCGCGCCTGGTCAAGCTCGCCAGCGCGAAGAAGGTCAAGACCAGCGCCAAACTCGACGCCCTGCTGGAACTGCTCGACGGCCTGCTCGCCGACGGCCGCCGCGTACTGCTGTTCTCGCAGTTCACCGAAATGCTCAGCCTGATCGAAGCGGCCCTGCACAAACGCGGCGTCGCCCACCAGACCCTCACCGGGCAGACCCCGGCGCGCGAACGCACCGCCCTGGTCAAGCGCTTCCAGCAAGGCAACGTGCCGCTGTTCCTGATCAGCCTGAAAGCCGGCGGCGTCGGCCTCAACCTCACCGCCGCGGACACCGTGATCCATTACGACCCCTGGTGGAACCCCGCCGTGGAAGCGCAAGCCACCGACCGTGCCCACCGCATCGGCCAGGACAAGCCGGTCTTCGTCTACCGCCTGATCTGCAAGGACACAGTGGAAGAAAAGATCCAGGCCATGCAGGGCCGCAAGGCCGAGCTCGCCCGCGCCGTGCTCGAAGGCGGCGGCGCCAGCACGCGACTGCGGTTTGACGAGAAGGATCTGGAGGCGTTGTTCGGGGGGATGTAGCGGGCGTGCTTCGCTCAATCAGCAGTCATCAAACATGGAGGTGCACTCCCATGCCTCGCACATCTAGGGATGGTCTGACCAACTGCCTTCCGGTCGATTCCGTGCGCGATGGGCTCCTGCCTGGGCAAAAAGTACTCGTCTTGATGACCGCATGCCGCCCCCTTTGCGCCACGGCGCGCCCTTTCGGGCCGCTGCGGGCACAGTAACCGTACGCTGCCTGCATCAACGTTCTGCGCACCATCCACAGATTGACCGGCGCGAACAGCATCGTTATCTGCGCGCCATCCTCCGCTAGGCCCTTGTAGCGCGCCTCACGTGACCCCGACGCCTTCAGCCATCAAGTTGCTACCAGTCCACACCCCACAGGGGAAAGGAAATAAACTTGCTATATATACCTTAAATAACTAGTTTATTTTCCATGCCAAAGCGCACCCCACCCATCTTTCCGGCCGCCGCCGAGCGTCTGACAGCGCTCGGCGCCCGGTTGCGCGCTGCTCGCTTGCGGCGGCGCATGACGCAGGCGGCGCTGGCGGCGCGGGCCGACGTGTCGTTGCCCACTTTGCGCAAGCTGGAACAAGGCGAAGGTTCGAGCAGTCTGGCCACCTTGTTGCGGGCGATGGAGGTGCTGGGGCTGGATCACGACCTCGACCTGCTGGCCAAGGAGGACGAACTCGGCCGCCGCCTGCAGGACATTCGACAGGTGGGTGCGCCGCGCGGCAGGCGCAAGTCGTGAGTGCGCGCTCGGAAACCGTACTGGACGTGGTGCTGGACGACGCCACGCTCGGGCCAACCATAGCCATCGGCAGCTTGCGTTGCGAGCGGCACGGTGGCAGCGAGGCGATCAGCTTCGCTTACCACCGCGACTATATCGAACGACGACGGAGCGTGGCCATCGCGCCCGACCTGCCCCTGGTCGCCGGACCGTCGTGGCCTGCGCGCGAGCAGGCCTTGTTCGGCATCTTCCGCGACATTTCGCCGGATCGCTGGGGCCGCATGCTGATGGAGCGGCGTGAGGCACTGGAGGCGCGCGAAGCGAAGCGGCGCCTGCGGCGTCTCTCCGAGTGGGACTTCCTGACGGGCGTTGATGACTGCACGCGCATGGGCGCCTTGCGCCTTCGCCAAACCGCAGCGAAGAGCTGCGGCCTCATTGAAGCAAGGTGGGCGGCGGCGGCGGCGTTTGCGGGCGTCGACGGTGATCCACAGCGAAGAGCTGCGGCCTCACAGAATAGCCAAGCAAGACTCTCACCCAACCGGATAACGCCATTCCGCGCCAGCTACGCAGTTATGGTCGAGCAGTTCTCCCGCACACGGGCGGACCGCGGTTCCAGGCAGACGCGGCGCATATGCGCTAGTGCGCGTGAGTAAAGCGCGGCGGGGTCGCGCTTTACTCACGCCTCTGTGCCTTCTCGCAACTTATTTGACCGTGAAATCCTTGCTGGCGACCTGCTTGCCGTCCAGCGAGATGTCCACCTTGTAGTTGCCGGCCGGGAAACCGTCGGGCTTGCTGATCATGAAGGCGGTGGTCTCCGGACCCATCGCATTGAGCGTCTTGCTGTCCTCGTGCACCACCTGGCCGTCCTGGTAGGTCCACTTCGCCGCCAGTGTGGCGGTACCGCTGCCGCCGGTGTCGACCGAGGCGTAGATGGTGTCCTTCGGCGCGAAGCTGGTGCCGCTGGCGAGGATCTTGTGGTTGGCGTCGACCGTGGAGCCCAGCTCCACCGCGCCGACCGTGACGGCCGATGGCGCACCGTTGTTCATCGCCATCGGTGCGGTGGCGGCCGGCGCAGGCGCCGGTGGGGTGGCGGGCGTCATGGCCGTTGCCGCCGGAGGCGGTGCCGTGGACGGCGCCGGCGCCGCCGATTCGTTGTCTTTCTTGCCGCAGGCGCCCAGCACCACCGTCGCGGCCAGCAATGCGGCAAGGATCAAGGGTTGGCGATTCATCTTCATGGAGGTACCTCCTGCTTCAGGATTTGGCGGGAATCTTCAGGACCTGGCCGACCCTGATCCGGTCCGGATCGGAAAGCTGGTCGCGGTTGGCGTCGAAGACCGCCTTCCATGCATTCGCGTCGCCGTAGAAGTGTTTCGCGATCTTCGTCAGGTTGTCGCCGGCCACCACGGTATAGGTGGCGGGTCGGTCGGCGGTGGAGCCGACCTGCGACTGCACGTTGCCGAAATCCGCCTTGGGTGGCGCATCCGGCGCGGTGGATTTCACCCCACCCTGCACATTGGAAAAATCCGCCCTGGGGGTCTCGTTGCCCATCGCACGCAACTCCGTCCGGAACAGGAAGTCCGTGATAACCGCCTCGCGGTTAACGGCCTGTGAGCGTTCTGGCGTAGCATTCAGCCGGATCTCGTGCGGCAGGCAACCGGATCAGCCGATACCCGGGCGGACCACCATGGGCTTGCGCCCCTGCCGCCGCGCCCACCACGCTTTGCGCCGCTCGGCGAGGCACGAGAACACCACGTACAGCGCCGGGGTGCTGAGCAGGGTCAGGCTTTGCGAGATCAGCAGGCCGCCGATCAGGGCGATGCCGAGCGGGCGGCGCAGTTCGCTGCCTTCGCCCAGGCCGATCGCGATCGGCAGCGCGGCGAGGATGGCGACCATGGTGGTCATCATGATCGGGCGGAAGCGCACGGTGCAGGCTTCACGTGCGGCTTCCAGCGGGCTCTTGCCGTGTTCGCGCTGGGCGACCAGGGCGAAGTCGATCATCATGATCGCGTTCTTCTTGACGATGCCGATCAACAGCACCAGCGCGATCTGCGCCACCACCGACAGCTCGGTGCCGGTGATCCACAGCGCCAGCAGCGCGCCCACGCCGGCGGCCGGCAGGGTGGACAGGATGGTGATTGGGTGGATCAGGTTCTCGTACAGCATGCCGAGCACGATGTAGACGGTGAGCACGGCGGCCAGGATCAGCCAGCCCATGCCGCTCTGCGACTGCTGGAAGCGGCGGAAGTCGTTGCCCATCTGCACGCGGATGTCGCCGGGCATGCGCATGTTCTTCACGGTGGCCTGGATCACCGCCATCGCCTCACCCATGCTCACGCCCGGCGCGAGGTTGAAGCTCAGGTCCATCGTGGTGTACTGGTTTTCGTGGGTGATCTGCGAGGGCGCCAGCCCCGGCTGCTGCTGCGCGAACGCGGTGATCGGAATCATCCGGCCGCTGCCGGAGCGCACGTAGATGCGGTTGAGCGCCTCCGGCGTGGCGGTTTGCGCGGGCAGCGCGTTGACCACCACCTGGTACTGGTTGATGTCCGAATAGATGGTGGACACCTGGCGCTGGCCGAAGGCGTCGTACAGCGCGCCGTCGATGGCGCCGATCGACACGCCCAGGCGCGCGGCCTTGTCGCGGTCGATCACGATGTTCTGGCGCAGGCCGGCCTCGTCGACGTCGGTGCCGACGTCGCGCAACTTCGGGTTCTTCTTCAGCTCGGTCTGCAGTTTCGGCAGCCACTGCTGCAGGCTGGCCAGGTCGTTGCCCTGCAGCGAGACCTGGTACTGCGCGCCCTGGCTGGTGCCGCCGCCACCGCCGCTGGGCAGGTCCTGCACCGGGCGCAGGCGCAGGTTGAGGTCCGGGTAGTTCGCGGCCTTCGCGCTGAGTCGCGCGAGCACCGCGAAGGTGTCGTCGGTACGCCCTTCGGCACGGGTCTTCAGGTCGATGTTGAACGAGCCGCTGGTGCCCTGCCGGCTGCTGCCCAGCCGCGAACCCACGGCGGCCACGTCGGGGTCGGCCATCAGCATCGCGGTGAGCCGCTCCAGCCGCTGCCGGCTTTCGCCGAACGAGACGGTGGCGCTGGAACTGGCGCGGCCCCAGATCAGGCCGGTGTCCTGCGCGGGGAACAGGCCAGCCTTGACCACACCGAACAGATAGAAGGTGGCCACGATCAGCGCCAGCGGGGTCAGCGAGAACGCCAACGCGTGGCGCAGCGAGAAATCCAGCGCGCGGGTGTAGACGCGCAGCATGCCGGCGTGGAAGCCGTCCAGCGCGCGGGCCAGCCGCGACGGCGGCGCCGCTTGCTCCGCCGCATGCCCGCCGAGGAAGCGCCCGCACAGCGCCGGGGTCAGGGTCAGCGAGACCAGCGCGGAGACCACGATCGCCGCCACCAGGGTCACCGCGAACTCGTGCATGAACATGCCGGTGACGCCGCCGGCGAACAGCAGCGGGATGAACACCGCGATCAGCGAGGCGGTGATCGAGACGATGGTGAAGCCGATCTCGCGCGCGCCGGCCAGGGTCGCCTGCAGGCGCGTCATGCCCGCGTCCAGATGGCGGATGATGTTCTCGATCACCACGATCGCGTCGTCGACCACGAAGCCGATCGCGATCACCAGCGCCAGCAGGGTGAGGTTGTTCAGCGTGTAGTCGAGGATGTACATCACCACGAACGCGCCGGCCAGCGACAGCGGCACCGCCGCCGCGGCGATCAGGGTGGGCGCCAGCCGGCGCAGGAACAGCGCCATCACCACGATCACCATCGCCAGCGAGATCAGCAGCGTGGCCTGCACCTCGTGCAGCGAGGCGCGGATGGTCGGCGTGCCGTCGAAGAACGGGGTCAGCGCGGTGGCCGGCGGCAGGTAGCCATGCAGCGCCGGCAGCTGCTGCTTGACCAGGTCGACGGTGGCGATGATGTTCGCGTCTGCCTTCTTGTAGACGTACATCAGCACGGCCGGCTTGCCGTGGAACCAGGCCGCCTGGTACGCGTCCTGCTGGCCGGCGTAGACCTTGGCCACGTCGGACAACCGCACCGGCGTGCCGTTGCGGCTGGCCACCACCAGCTGGGCGAAGTCCTCCGCGCGGTGCAACTGGGTGGTGGCGCTGACCGCCATGGTGGTCTTGCCGTTGGACAGGAAGCCCTCCGGCGAAGTCAGGTTGGCCGCGCTCAGCGCGTTGCGCAGCTGGTCGGGCGACAGCCCCATCGCGTTCAGCGCGCGCAGGTTCACGTCGACGCGGATCGCCGGTGTGGCAGCGCCGGCGATCTCCACCGACGACACGCCCGGCAGCTGGCGCAGCCGCTGCGCCAGCAGGGTGTCGGACAGGTTGTACAGGTCGGCCGCCGACTGCGTGTCCGAGGTCAGCGCCAGCGCGATGATCGGGTCGTCGTTCGGGTTCGCCTTCTGGTAGCTGGGCGCGCCGCTGAGACCGTTGGGCAGGTCCGGCGCCGCCGCGTTGATCGCCGCCTGCACGTCGCGCGCGGCAGCGTCCAGGTCGGTACCGGTGCGGAACATCATGAAGACGAAGGTGCGCCCTTCGGAGCTGGACGAGCGCATCGTCTCGATGCCCGGCACCTGGCCCAGGTGCCGTTCCAGCGGCGCGGCCACGGTCGACGCCATCGTGCTGGCATCCGCGCCGGCCTGGCTGGCCTGCACGAAGATCGCCGGGAACTGCATGTTCGGCAGCGCCGCCACGCCGAGCAGGAAGTAGCCGATCATGCCGCCCACGAACAGGCCGATCGCCAGCAGCGAGGTGCCGATCGGGCGGCGGATGAAGGTGCCGGAGAGGTTCATGCGTTCGACGAAAGCGGGGATGGGCGAAGCGGCGGACGGATCATCCCACCCTCAACGCGCGGGCCGCGAAAAGGTTGATCGCGCGGCGGCGCGAAGAGCGACCCCACCCCGACCCTCCCCTGCGAGCAGGGGAGGGAGCAAAGCACGGCTCCTCCCCCTGCACAGCAGGGGGAGGTTGGGAGGGGGTGCTTCTGGCCGGGACGTCGGGCGCTGCCAGTCACGCCGCGTTGCTGGCCTGGGCCTGGGCCAGCGCGCGCCGCTCGCGGCGTTCGGCCAGCCAGTCGGAGAAACGCTCCATGTACAGGTAGATCACCGGCGTGGTGTACAGCGTGACCAGCTGCGACAGCAGCAGGCCGCCGACGATCGACACGCCCAGCGGCCGGCGCAGCTCGGCGCCGATGCCGTTGCCCAGCGCCAGCGGCAACGCGCCGAGCATGGCCGCGGCGGTGGTCATCATGATCGGGCGGAAGCGCAGCAGGCAGGCGCGGCGGATCGCCTCGCGCGCGTTGAGGCCGGTGCGGCGCGCCTCGATCGCGAAGTCGATCATCATGATCGCGTTCTTCTTCACGATGCCGATCAAGAGCACGATGCCGACGATGCCGTCCACCGACAGGCTCATGCCGCACAGGATCAGCGCGAGCAAGGCGCCGACGCCGGCCGGCGGCAGCGTGGAGATGATCGTCAGCGGGTGGATGTAGCTCTCGTACAGCACGCCCAGCACGATGTAGATCACCACGATCGCGGCCAGCAGCAGCAGCACCTCGTCGCCCAGCGAGGAGGTGAACTCGGCCGCCTTGCCGACGAACTCGCCGCGGATCTGCGGCGGGAAGTTCAGCTGCGCCTCGACCTGGTGGATCGCCGCCACCGCATCGGACAGCGAGTAGCCCGGCGCCACGTTGAACGCCAGCGTCACCGCGGGCAGCTGCTGCTGGTGGCTGACCACCAGCGGCGCGCTGGTGATCTGCGCGCTGACCAGCGAGGACAGCGGGATGCTGCCGCCGGCGCCGATCTCGAAGCCGATGTTGCCGGTGTTGCCGATGCCCGAGGGCGTGGCCGAGTTGCTCGACTTCAGCTGGCCGAAGCTGGTCGCGTTCGAGCCGGTGAGCGCGCCGTTGCCGTTGCCGCGCACGGTGAGCTTGGTCAGCAGGTCGTCGCTGCTGCGGAACTCCGGCGCCACCTCCAGCACCACGCGGTACTGGTTCAACTGGGTGAAGATGGTGGAGATCTGGCGCTGGCCGAACGCGTCGTACAAGGTGTCGTCGATGGTCTGCACCGGCACGCCGAGGCGGCTGGCCTTCTCGCGGTCGATGGTCAGCTTGAGCGCGTTGCCGTTGTCGGCCAGGTTGTTGTCCACGTCGGCCAGCTCCGGCCGCTGGCGCATCGCCTGGGTCATCTGGCTGGCGTAGCCGGCCAGCTCCGACGACTTCACCGCAGACAGCGAATACTGGTATTCGGTGGCGGCCACGCGGCTGTCCAGGGTCACGTCCTGCACCGGCTTCAGGTACAGCGCCACGCCGGGAATGCCGGCGACCGCGTGCTGCAGCCGCGGCAGCAGCGCATCCAGGCCGGCGCGGTCGCCGCGGTCCTTCAACACGATCGAGAGCTGGCCCTGGTTGAGCGTGGGGTTGATGGTGCCGGCGCCGATGAAGGCGGCCACGCCGGCCACCGCCGGGTCCTTGCGCAGCGCCTCGGCGACCGCCTTGGTGCGGTCCTCCATCTGCGGGAACGCGATGTTGTCGTCGGCCTGCACCACGCCGGTGATCAGGCCGGTGTCCTGCTCGGGCAGCAGGCCCTTGGGGATCACGATGTACAGGAACACGGTGAGCACCACCGCGGCGCCAGCCACCAGCATGGTCAGGCGCTGGTGGTCGAGCACCCAGTCCAGCGAGCTTTCGTACAGGCTGACCGTGCGCGACCACACCGTGCGCTTGCCGGCCGCGGCGTGCCGCTCGTGCGCGTCGTCGCCCTCCGGCAGCTGGTCGGGCTTGAGCAGGTAGGCGCACATCATCGGCGTCAGCGTCAGCGACACCAGCATCGAGATGGTCACCGCGATCGTGAGCACCCAGGCGAACTCGTGGAACAGCCGTCCGGTGACGCCGGGCATCAGCAGCAGCGGCAGGAACACCGCCACCAGCGATACGGTCAGCGACAGCACGGTGAAGCCGATCTCCTTCGCGCCGACCTCGGCCGCCTCCTTGCCGTCCTTGCCCTGCTCGATGTAGCGCACGATGTTCTCGATCATCACGATCGCATCGTCCACCACGAAGCCGGTGGCCACGGTCAGTGCCATCAGCGAGAGGTTGTCCAGCGACATGCCGGTGAACGCCATCACGCCGAACGTGCCCATCAGCGACAGCGGCACCGCCACCGACGGGATGATGGTGGCCCACAGCCGGCGCAGAAACACGAAGATCACGCCGATCACCAGGAACACGGTGAGGATCAGGGTGAACTCGACGTCGTGCACCGAGGCGCGGATGGTCACCGTGCGGTCGGCGAACACGTCCAGGTGCACGTCGGCCGGCAGCGCCGCGCGCAACTCGGGCAGCACGCGGCGGATCTGCTCCACCGTCTGCACGATGTTCGCGCCGGGCTGGCGGCGCACGTCCAGCAGCACCGCCGGCTGGCCGTTCGCCCATGCGGCGAGCTGGTCGTTCTCCACGCCGTCGACCACGTTCGCCACGTCGGACAGGCGCACCGGCGAGTTGTTCTTGTAGCTGATGATGGTGTTCTTGTACTCGGCCGCGTCGCTCAGCTGGTCGTTGGTGCCGATCGAGTAGCTCTGCGTCTTGCCGTTCAGCGTGCCCTTGGGCGCGTTGACGTTGGCCTGGGTCAACGCGCTGCGCACGTCTTCCATGGTCAGGCCGAGGTTGGACAGTTGCGCCGGGTTCACCTGCACGCGCACCGCGGGGCGCACGTTGCCGGCGATCGAGACCAGGCCCACGCCCTGCACCTGCGACAGCTTCTGCGCGATGATCGAGTCGGCCAGGTCGTTCACCTCGCGCAGCTGGCGGCTGTCGGAAGTGAGTTTCAGGGTGAGGATCGGTGCGTCGGCCGGGTTCACCCGGTTGTACACCGGCGGATACGGCAGGTTGCCCGGCAGCGTGCCCTTGGCCTGGTTGATCGCCGCCTGCACGTCCTGCGCGGCGATGTCGATGTCGCGGTCCATCGAGAACTGCAGGATGATCGTGGACAGCCCGGCGGAGGAGTCCGAACTCATCATGGTGAGCCCGGAGATCTGCCCCAGGTTGCGCTCCAGCGGCGTGGTGATCAGCGCCGCCATGGTGCTGGCGCTGGCGCCCGGGTACTGCGTGCTGACCACCAGGCTGGGCGCCTCGATCTCCGGCAAGGCGGACACCGGCAACTGGCGGTAGCCGAGAATGCCGAGCAGCAGCACCGCCACCATCAGCAGCGAGGTGGCGATCGGGCGGCGAATGAAGAGGGTCGAGAATCCCATGGCTATCCGTGACGTGTAAGTGCGGTTTCCGCCGCGATCATGGCCGGGACGCGGCCGGGTTCACGCGGCGGCGTCATGCCGGGCCGGCACGCGGCCGCTCAGCCGCGACGGCGGCCGCCACCCTTGCTGTCCTGCTTGGCTTTCTCCAGCTCGGCCGCAGTCGGCGCCGCCGGCACCTCGCCGGGCTTCAGCGCGTTGACCTTGCTGCCCGGCTTCAGCCGGAACTGGCCCTCGGTGACCACCCGCTCGCCGGCCTGGAGGCCATTGCCGATCATCACGTGGCTGTCGCCCACTTCGCCGGCCACCGTCACCGGCTGCATCTTGACCGTACTGTCGGCCTGCACCTGGTAGACGTAGTCGCCGTCCGGCCCGCGCTGCACCGCCTGCGCCGGGATCACCAGGCCGCCGTCGACGGTGTTCACCAGCAGCCGCACGTTGACGAACTGGCCCGGCCACAGCTCGTTGTTCGCGTTCGGGAACTCCGACTTCAGGCGGAACGTGCCGGTGCTGGTGTCGATCTGGTTGTCGACCACCTTGAGCACGCCGCCGTTGGCGATCGGGTGCGCGTCGGTGCGGTCCAGCGCGGTCACCTGCAGCCCGGCGCCGTCCTTCGCGGCGGCGCGGCGCACCATGTCGAGGTTCTGCTCGGGCAGGGTGAACATCACGTTGATCGGGTGCAGCTGGGTCAGCGTGACGATCGCGCTGGCGGTGGTGACCACGTTGCCGGGGTCGACCGCGCGGATGCCGGCAAGGCCGTCGATCGGCGACAGCACGCGGGTGTAGTTCAGCTGCACCTGGGTGTCGCGCACGTTGGCCGCGTCGGCGGCCACCGCAGCCTCGTACTGCGCGGCGGTGTTGCGCAAGGTGTCCAGATCCTGCCTGGAAATGTAGCCCTTGGCGGCCAGATCCTGGCTACGCGTCAGGTTGCTCTTGGCCGTCTCCAGCAGCGCCTGGTCCTGGCGCTGCTTCGCCGCAGCCTGGTCGTAGGCGGCCTGGTAGGTGCGCGGGTCGATCTGCGCCAGCAGCTGGCCCTTCTTGACCGGTTGGCCCTCGCTGAACTCCAGGCTGAGCAGCTGGCCGCCCACCTGCGGGTTCACGGTGACCGTGTTGAGCGCCTGCACCGTGCCCAGCGCGGTCAGGTAGACCGGCACGTTCTGCTTGACCACCGGCACCACGGTGACCGGCACCGGCGGCGTCTCGTCCTTGCCGTCCTTGTTCTTGGCGGCAGCCGACACCGGCGCGGAACCGGCCGGGACCGGCTTGTGCAGCAGGCGAAAGCCCACCGCGGCCACCACGATCACGGCAACGACGATCAACGCGATCTTCCAAAAACGCGACATGTAAAACTCCTGGATTGAACGGTGCGGCACCACCGACACGCGGCGCGCCGCACGTCTCTGCGAAACCACGGACACGCGCCGGGCCTTGCCGGCATGTAGCTCAAGGTAGGGCAAGCATAGGGGCAGTTGAACGAACTTGAACAATGCCGGTTGACAGGGGTGCGGCATGACCGATGGCAGGGGCGACGCCCGCCGCACGGCCATTCGCAGGCGCCGGACGGGCGGCCGCGACCACCCTTCCGTCGCCACAGGTCGCCACGGGGGGCCTGAAACTTGTCACGCGCTTCGTTTATAATCGCCGACTGGTTGCCTGCCCTGCCCCGAACCGGGCGCGGACGGCAAGCACGATCCGCGCCGTGCACTCACTCGCGGCGAGCCATGCCGGGGCGCCTGCATCGGACCGGTGCGACAGCAACAGACTATCCAGGCAGGTCGGAGCCATCGTGGCGTTCCGCCGCCCTCTGACAGGAGTACGTGCGTGAGCGGTTCCATGAGCAAATCCGACCAGAGCGTCTTGCGCCAGTTTTCGATCATGATCGGCGGCCTGGTCGTGCTGACCGTGGTGCTGATCCTCGCGGCGCTGGCGATCCACGAGCACGAGCCGAAGGAAACCAACCCGAACCAGCCGGCCCGCGTTGCCGCGCGGCTCGCGCCGGACGGCGCCGTCTACGCCGGCAACACCGGCCGCGCCGCCATGCAGGCCGCCGCCGACGCCGCCGCCAAGGCGGCCGCCTCGCAGGTCGCCTACGGCGGCACCACCGACGGCAAGGCGATCTACGACCACCTGTGCACCAGCTGCCACGCCTCCGGCGTCGCCGGCGCGCCGAAGACCGGCGACAAGGCCATGTGGGGTCCGCGCCTGGCGCAGGGCATCGACACCCTGGTCAAGCACGCGATCGATGGCTACCACGGCCCGGACGGCAATTTCATGCCGCCCAAGGGCGGCAACCCGGCGCTCACCACCGAACAGGTGACCAACGCCGTGCACTGGCTGACCGATCAGGCGAAGTAACTTCGCCTGATCCAACAAGCTTTCGCCAAACGCCGCCCTCCAGGCGGCGTTTTCGTTTACCCCCTCCCCCCTCGGGAGAGGGTTGGGGAGAGGGTACGGGGCTCCGCCCGCCCCACCAAAACAAAAACCAAAGCCACCCTGGGCAGCGTTTTCGTTTTCCCCTTCCCTGGCTTCGCGCGGGAAGGAGGCAAACTCACTCCGCATGCTCCTCGACCCACGCCCGCGCGAACTCCCGCAGCTCCGGAAAGAACGCCTTGAAGCGCCCCTGCAGTTCCGCTTCCCGCCGCTGCAGTACCGGCAACGCCGAGGCCAGCGGGTTGGCGCGGCTCAGGCGCTGCCCGATGCCGCCCAGCGCGTCGCCGAACACGGCGTCGTCGGTGTACGCCGCCGGCAGGCCATGCGTCTCCATGTAGCCGCGGAAGCGCCGCAGCGCCGGCGGCAACAAGGCGTCCTGCCGCCACAGCAGCGCGCGCAGGGCCAGCGAATACTCCGCCAGCGGCTGCGCGCTCCACTGCGGAAAATCCCGCGCCAGGCAGCGGTCGAACCACATGTCCAGCAGGATCCCCGCGTAGCGGCGGTACGGCGGGGGCAGCAGCACCTTGGCCGCGAGCACCTCGGGATGGGCGTCGGTGTACGCATCGATCGCCCGGTGCAGGCGGATCCCGGCGATCACCCGCGGCGGTAACAGGACCGCGTCCGGCGGGCCGCGCACGAAATCGCCCAGCATCCCGCCCAGCTGCAGGGCTTCGTCGTCGCCGGCCAGCAGCGCGTGCGCCAGGTGGTTCATCGGCGCCGCCCGCGGCAGCCGATGCGTCCGGCGGTTATCATCACGGGCATGACTCCCACCGAGCTCTCCACCGCACCTGCCGGCTTTCCGGATGTGGCCGCCAGTTTCATGCTCGACGGCCCCGCCGGCAAGCTGGAGGCGATCAGCGACGTCGCCGAAGCGGCCTGCGCGCGCCGCGGCGTGGCGGTGATCTGCCACCCGCTCACGATCGAGGGCGGCAGCATGCACAACAAGGTGGTGACGATGGCCGAGCGCGCGCTGCGCGAATCCGGGCTGGACACCGTGCGCTTCAACTTCCGCGGCGCCGGCGAGTCGCAGGGCGACTACGACAAGGGCCGCGGCGAAGGCGACGACCTGGCCGCGGTGGTGGACTGGGTGCGTCGCATGCGCCCGGACGACGCGCTGTGGCTGGCCGGCTTCTCGTTCGGCAGTTACGTGAGCATCGCCAACGCGGTGCGCCTGCACGCCGACGCGCTGGTCAGCATCGCGCCACCGGTCGGGCGCTGGCCGTTCGACGCGGTCGAGTTGCCGCGCTGCCCGTGGCTGATCGTGCAGGGCGAGGCCGACGAGATCGTCGAGCCGCAGGCGGTATTCGACTGGGTCGAGACGCTGGCACACCGGCCCGAGCTGGTGCGCATGCCCGAGACCAGCCACTTCTTCCACCGCCGGCTGATGGACCTGCGCGGCGCGATCAAGCATGCGGTGCACGGCTGGTTGCCGCCGAAGCGGCATGCCTGAGGCGCACCAGCCACTCCCTGCCAAGACCTGTCCGTCCCATGAGTGAACCCTCACTGGCGCCCACGGCGCGCTATCTCGAAGGCGTCGCCGCGCACCGCTGGGAGTCCGACCCGACCCAGCTGGCGCTGCTGCCGGAATTCGACCGCATGCATGCGGCACTGTGCACCGAACCGGCGAACGGCAACGGCCTGCTCGGCCGGCTGAAATCGCTGCTCGGCAACGAGCCGCCGGCGGCCGTGCCGGGGTTGTACCTGTGGGGCACGGTGGGCCGCGGCAAGACCTTCCTGATGGACCTGTTCGCCGCCAGCCTGCCGCACGGCGTGGTGCTGCGCCGGCACTTCCACCGCTTCATGGGTGAGCTGCACGAGCACCTGCGCGCGCTGGGCGAGCGGCAGAGCCCGCTGGTCGAGGTGGCCGCCGGCCTCGCCGCGCGCTGCCGCGTGCTGTGCCTGGACGAGTTCCTGGTCAACGACATCGGCGACGCGATGATCCTCTCGGGCCTGCTCGACGCGCTGTTCGCGCGCGGCGTGACCCTGGTCACCACCTCGAACACCGCGCCGGCCAACCTGTACAAGGGCGGCCTGCAGCGCGCCCGCTTCCTGCCCGCGATCGCGCTGATCGAGCAGCATTGCCACGTGGTCGAGATGGCCTCCGCGCACGACTGGCGCCTGCGCGCGCTGACCCAGGCGCCGGTCTACCTCACCCCGCCCGGCGCCGAGGCGCATCGCGCGCTGGAGCGCATCTTCGCCAGCCAGGCCCGCGGCGCCGTGCAGGAAAACGGCAACCTGCACGTCAACGGTCGCGACATTCCGTTCGTCAAGCGCGACGACGAGATCGTCTGGTTCGAGTTCGCCGCGCTGTGCGAAGGCCCGCGCGCGGTGGCCGACTACATCGCGCTGGCCAAGGCCGGGCCGACGGTGATCGTCGCCAACGTCCCGCAATTCACCGTCTACAGCGAGGACGCGGCGAAGCGCTTCGTGCAATTGGTCGACGAGTTCTACGACCGCCACGTCAAGCTGGTGCTCACCGCCGCCGCGTCGATCACCGAGCTGTACGACGGCGAACGCCTGCGCGCCGAGTTCGGCCGCACCGAATCGCGCCTGATCGAGATGCAGAGCGAGGCCTACCTGGCGCTGGAGCATCGGCCCGAGTGATCCGCCACCGGCGCATTGCTCCCCCGTCACCGCCGCAGTAGCCTGCAACCGCTGGCAGCACGCTGTCGCGCACGGGAGGGGACGATGAAGATGACGCAGGGATCGCTCGCGGGTTCCCGCGCGGGCGCCGGCATCGCGTGGCCGGCCGGCGACGCCGAACCGCATGCCCTGCCCGGTTTCGACGCCGTGGCGCGGCTGGCAGCCACCACGCTGGGCACGCCGCTGGTGGCGCTGCTGCTGGCCGACGGCAGTGCGTTCTGGTACACCCCGCCCGGCCACGGCGACCCGATCCGCCTGGACGGCATGCTGCTGGCCGCCTGCCGGCAGGCCACGCGCCGCGGCGTCGCCGAGGTGGTGCCCGACGCGCGCGGCGACGCGCGTTTCCTGCCGGCCGACGCCGACCCGGCGCACGCCACCATCGGCTTCTTCGCCTGCGAGCCGGTGTTCGCGCTGGACGGCCAGTTGCTGGGCGCGCTGTTTGCCGTGGACCGGCACCCGCATCCCCCGCTCCACGCCGGCGAACGCAACGCGCTGCGCGACGCCGCCTCGCTGGCCGGCACCGGCGCGGCGCTGCGCCACTACCTGGACCGCACCGACCCGGCGACCGGGCTGCCGCACCGCAATGCGTTCTTCGCCGACCTGCACACGCACCTGCCGGGCGCGGACGACACCGCCTGGCTGCTCGCCGTCGAGGTGGCGCCGGTGGCGCGCTTCAACGCCTTCGTGCGGGCCATGGGGCACAGCTACGCCGACGCGCTGATGCACGCGGTGGCGGCGCGGGTGCAGGCGTGGATGACGCCGGGCATGCAGCTCTACCAGGTCGGCACGGCGCGCCTGGCACTGCTGCCCGCGCACCCGCACGACGAACTGCTGCCGGCGCGCCTGGACGAATTCGTGGCCCTGCTGCGCGAACCGATCGACTGCCTCGGCGTGCCGCTCACCCTGCAGCCCGGCGTGGGCCTGCTCAAGGTCGAGGCGCACGAACTGCGCGGCGGCGACCCGCTGCGGCGCGTGATGAACGCCGCCCACGTCGCGCAGGACAGCGTGCGCGGCTGGGCCGTGTACGACCGCACGCAGGACGAACGGCAGCGACAGGATTTCTTCCTGGTCACCGAGCTGGCCGCCGCGCTGTCCGAGCGCGCCGAGCTGGAACTGCACTACCAGCCGCGCGTGCAGCTGGCCAGCGGCCGCTGCGTGGCGCTGGAGGCGCTGGCGCGCTGGCGCCACCCCACGCTCGGCGCGGTGCCGCCCGGCGTGTTCGTGCCGCTCGCCGAGCAGGCCGGGCTGATGCGTTCGCTGACCGACTGGGTGCTCGACCACGGCCTGGCGCAACTGGCCGCATGGTTGCGCGACGGGCTCGACGTGCAGCTGTCGCTGAACGTGTCCAGCGCCGACCTCGACGCCACCCTGGAGACGCGCCTGACCGCCGCGGCGCGGCGGCATGCGGTGCCGTTGGCGCGGCTGGAGCTGGAGTTCACCGAGAGCACCGCGATGCGCCACAGCGACGCCAACCGCTGCCACCTGGCCGCACTGCGCGAGGCCGGCGTGGGCATCGCCATCGACGATTTCGGCATCGGCTACAGCAACCTCGACGCGCTGCGCCAGATGCCGGCCAGCTGCGTGAAGATCGACAAGTCGCTGGTGTGCGGGCTCGACGCCAGCCGGCACGACGCGGCGGTGGTGCGCTCGATGGTGGCGCTGGCCCACGAACTGGGTTTCCGCGTGGTGATGGAAGGGGTGGAAACCGGGCGCGTACTGGAAGCCGTGCGCGGCATGGCTTGCGACGAAGTGCAGGGCTTCCACATCGCCCACCCGCTGCCGGCGGCGGACGTGGCCGGCTGGCTGCGCGAGCACGCGTCGCCGCCCCCGGCGGATCGCCTGCCCGGCTGAACGGCCGCGTCGCGGCAACCGCTCACGGCACGGCGTGGGCGCGCTGGAACCGGCGGTGATGGATCAGCAAACCGCTGAAGTAGGCGATGTAGTAGCCCACCAGCAGACCGACCACCAGCATGGTCAGCGGCGTGAGCGCATGGCCCATCGGCGGCATCGCGCCGGGGTCGGCTGGCACCTGCTGCATCGACGGCCACGCCACCAGCATCCGCCAGGCCAGCCGGCCCAGCAGCAGCGCGGTCAGCAGCGCGCCGATCCACGGGTTCGGCACGTAGCAGTCGCCCTTGACCGGATCGACCTCGAAGCGGGTCAGGCGCAGCCCGAGCAGGCCGATCGCGCCACCGATCAACACACCGCCGGCGAGGCCTTCGGCGAGTGCAAGCCGGTGCAGCCCGCTGAGCGCGAGCAGGCCGCCGATCAGCGCGAACATCACGATGCGGAACAGCATCCGCTTGCGCCGGATCGGCTGGCGGCCGAACTGCCGGCTGACCCGTCGCCACACCATCCAGGCGAGGATCGGCAACATGACGAGATAGTTGGTCAGATGTGCAGGCATGGCGCGGTCCATGGGAGAGCCGGTCGCCAGCTTAGTGCGGCCGCCCGGCGCGGGCGACTGACGTTTGTCACCCGTTGCCGCAGCGAATACCCGCAAGACAGACACCGTCCGCCGCCTCGGCCGCCACATGGCGGCGAACCGAAGGGCCGGCGCACACCGTCCGCCCCGCGTTGCCCCATGCCGCCCCGCACCGGTCGCTTGCTACTTCGCCTTGCCCTGGTTGGCCACCGCGGCCATCTTCGCCGCGATCGCCTCGGCGTCGCCGAGGTAGTAGTGCCTGAGCGGCTTGAGCTCGTCGTCGAACTCGTACACCAGCGGCACGCCGTTGGGAATGTTCAGCTCGACGATGGCCTGGTCGGAGATGCCGTCCAGGTACTTCACCAGCGCGCGCAGCGAATTGCCATGCGCGGCCACCAGCACGCGCTGGCCGGCCTTGATCGCCGGCGCCAGCACCTCATGCCAGTACGGCAACACGCGGGCCACGGTGTCCTTCAGGCACTCGGTGTCGGGAATGTCCTTCGGGTCGAGCGCCGCGTAGCGCGGGTCGTGCACCGATTCGTTCTTGTCGCGCTCCAGCGGCGGCGGCGGGATGTCGTAGCTGCGCCGCCAGATCTTCACCTGCGCCTCGCCGTATTTCGCCGCGGTCTCGGCCTTGTTCAGGCCGGTGAGGCCGCCGTAGTGGCGCTCGTTGAGGCGCCAGTCGGTGAGCACCGGGATCCACATCAGGTCCATCGCGTCCTGCACGCCCCACAGCGTGCGCACCGCGCGCTTGAGCACCGAGGTGTGCGCCACGTCAAAATGATAGCCGCCCTCGCGCAGCAGGCGGCCGGCCTCGCGCGCCTCGGCCATGCCCTGCTCGGTGAGGTCGACGTCGGCCCAGCCGCTGAAACGGTTGTCGAGGTTCCACTGCGATTGGCCGTGGCGGATCAGGACGAGCTTGTGCATGGGGGCGCCAACAATGAGATGTAAAGGCGAAATGGTGCCGGTCGACCCGGGCAGCGTCAAATGCGGCCCCTGCCACAGGTCATGCCCAACCCTTGGCCCGGTGGCTGCATCCTAGTGCGTATACCCACTCACTGAAGACTCAAGGAGACTGCCATGCGTCGCTTCCCGACGATCCTCATCCTCGCCGCGCTGGCGCTGGGCCTGGGCCTGCCGCCGCTGGCCAGCGCAGGCGACAACGACATCGACAAGGTCAACGGCTCGGTGCAGGTCGCGGCCGGCCAGCAGGTCGGCGACGTCAGCACGGTGAACGGTGCGGTGCACATCGCCGGCGGCGCCAGCGTGCACGAGGCCAGCACCGTCAACGGCGAGGTCGAGCTGGGCGACAAGGCGCAGGCGACCGAACTGGGCACGGTCAACGGCGCGATCAGCCTGGGTCGCGCCAGCCGGGTCAGCGGCAAGGTGAACGCGGTCAACGGCAGCATCCACCTGGCCCCGGGCGCCGAGATCGGCGGCCGGCTGGAGAACGTCAACGGCGCCATCGTGCTGGACGGCGCCCACGTCGCCGGCGGCGTCGGCACGGTCGGCGGCGACGTCACCATCGGCGCCGACTCGCGCGTCGAGGGCGGCATCCTGGTCGACAAGCCGAACAACGGCTGGTTCCACTGGGGCAGCGAGCGCAAGCCGGTGATCGTGATCGGCCCGCACGCGGTGGTGCAGGGCACCCTGGAGTTCCGCCGCGAGGTGGTGCTGAAAGTCAGCGACAGCGCGCAGATCGGCCCGGTGAAGGGCGCCACGCCGGAGCAGTTCAGCGGCGCCACGCCGTAACACCATACGTAGGAGCCCGCTGGCGGGCGATGCTCTTGCTCTGGATGCCCGACGCGAAAGCACAAGAGCATCGCCCGCCAGCGGGCTCCTACAACGGCGCCGCCAGCCAGTCGCGTGGTTGCAGGTACCCGGCCAGCCTCGCCTCGGCCGAACCAGGCTCGGGCTGATACGCGTACTCGAAGCGCACGCGCGGCGGCAGGCTCATCAGGATCGACTCGGTGCGCCCGCCGGACTGCAGGCCGAACAGCGTACCGCGGTCGTAGACCAGGTTGAACTCCACGTAGCGGCCGCGCCGGTACAGCTGGAACTCGCGCTCGCGCTCGCCGTACGGCGCGTCCCTGCGGCGCGCCACGATCGGCAGGTAGGCATCGAGGAAACCCCGGCCGACGTCGCGGGTGAACGCGAAGCAGCGCTCGAAGCCGCCCTCGTTCAGGTCGTCGTAGAACAGGCCGCCGACGCCGCGGGTCTCGTCGCGATGCTTCAGGTAGAAGTACTCGTCGCACCACTGCTTGTAGCGCGGATAGACGTCCGCGCCGTACGGCGCGCACAGCTCGTGCGCCACCGTGTGCCAATGCCGCACGTCATCGTCCACCGGATAGAACGGGGTGAGGTCGAAGCCGCCGCCGAACCACCACACCGGCTCCACGCCTTCCTTGCTGGCCTCGAAGTAGCGCACGTTGGCGTGGGTGGTCGGCACGTGCGGGTTGTTCGGGTGCAGCACCAGCGACACGCCGGTGGCGATGAAGCTGCCGCCGGCCAGCTCCGGCCGGTGCGCGGTGGCGCTGGGCGGCAGTTGATGACCGGACACGCGCGAGAAATTCACCCCGGCCTGCTCGAACACCGCGCCACCGCGCAGCACGCGGGTGCGCCCGCCGCCGCCCGCCTCGCGCGTCCACGCGTCCTCGGCGAAGCGCGCACCGCCGTCGGCCCGCTCGATCGCGCTGCAGATGCGGTCCTGCAGTTCGCGCAGGAAGGTTTCGGCCTGGTTGGCTTGCTCGCTCATCGTCTGGCTCATCGGTTCGGTGCGGCGAGCTTAGCAAGGCGACCGCGGCGGCGGCGCGACGGCGCGCGGAAACGACGACGGCCCCGCACGCAGGGCCGTCGTCGTCGCGGATGGCCGCGGCATCAGCCGCCCGGCGAAGCCATCGGCATCGATTCGGCGCCGGCGGAAATCAGCTGCAGATCCCGGCCGATGTCGCCACTGAGGTAGCGCATCCAGTTCATGTAGTTGGTATGGATCAGGCGCGTGCCGTCCTTCTTCACCTTGTACTTGAGGTTGGTGCTGTCGACGTAGCGGATCCTGACCTGGTGCGTGTCGAAGGCGACGTGGATCTTCGCCTGGTAATCGTTGCCGTTCAGCGCCGCGTCGATGCCGTCGGCATGCTCGGCGGTGACGACCCAGGTACGACCGATCAGCGCGCCCTTGACCGCCTTGCTCACCTGCACCGCGGTCAGGCCGGCGGGCACGTCGATCGGCGGCGGGTCGACCAGCGGCGTCTGGCGGAACGCCATGGTCAGCAACAGCATGGGCAGCAGCAACAGCAACAACAGTCGTGAACGCGACATCGTGTTTCCTCCCTGATAGGCCGGCAAGGCGCACGGCCCGTGCAGTCTGCCGGGCGGCAGCGCGGCGCACAAGGCGGCGCTCAGCTGATCCGCGCGCGCATCCGCCGGTGCCCGATCAGCCCCGCCCAGCGCAGCCCCAGGTCGATCCACATCAGGTAGCTGGCCTCGAGCAGCAGCAGGCCGAGGTAGCGACGCTGCCACGGCAGCGTCGGCTCGGCGGCGACCGGATTGCCGTCGAAACCGAGCCGGCGCGCCAGCAGCAGGCAGCGCGCCAGGTGGTAGCGACTGGTCACCAGCGCCACTGGCGGCAGGCCGGCATCGCCGGCCTCGGCCAACAGCAGGCGGCGCGCGTGGCGCAGGTTTTCCAGCGAGTCGACCGACTCCTGTTCCAGCTGCACCTGCACCTCGCCGGGCAGTCTGTGCAGCCGCAGCCAGGCGTGGCCGGCAGCGGCCTCGCTGCACTGGCCACCGCTGCAGCCGCCGAGCAGCAGCAGGTGACCGGTCTGCTGCTGCTCGGCCAGCGCCAGCGCACGGCGCAGTCGCTGCCGGTAGTCGTGTTCCGGCACATCGCGCTCGAGCCGGCGGCCGAACACCAGCGTCACCATCCGCCGCGGCGGTGCCAGCGGGCTGCGCATGGCGACACGGCAGACGTGGATCAGGTAGCCCAGCCAAACCAGGCCCGCGCTGAGCACCAGCGCCAGCGCGGTCACCAGCGCGGCATGCTGCACGTCGCGGTCGCGCAGGTAGCGCCAGGGGTTGCGTGGTGGGGACGGATTCGGCAACACGGGGAAGTGCGGAGCGGGGGTGCGTCAGCATAGCCGCAGCGCGCCGCCGGCGGCGGTTCGGCGGCTGAACGCCCGCCGCGCGCAGACTAGGCATTCACGGGGGTGCCGGCTACGCTTTCCCGATGCCTTCCCCGATGACACCGCTCGCGGTCACCGCGTACACCGCCACCTCCGCCATGGGCAGCGGCCTCGCGGCGCAGCTCGACGCGCTCGAGCACGCCCGCAGCGGCCTGCGCCCGAACGACATCGGCAGCGCGCCGCTGACCTGCTGGATCGGCCGCGTCGAGGGCGTGGAAGACACCGTGCTGCCCGCCGCGCTCGCCGCCTGGGATTGCCGCAACAATCGCCTGGCCTGGCTGGGGTTGAACCAGGATGGCTTCCTCGAACGCGTGCGGGCGGCGCGTGCACGCTACGGCGCCGACCGCGTCGCGCTGCTGCTGGGCACGTCCACCGCCAGCATCGGCGCCACCGAGGAAGCCTATCGCCGGCTCGATGCCGACGGCGGCTTCGCCGACGACCTGCTGCGCCCGGCGATCCACGCACCGCATTCGCTGGCCGCCTTCGTCGCCGCCGCGCTGGCGCTGGAAGGGCCGTGCCTGACCGTCTCCACCGCCTGCTCGTCCAGCGCCAAGGTGTTCGCCAGCGCCGAGCGGATGCTGCGCCTCGGCCTGGTCGACGCGGCGGTGGTCGGTGGCGTGGACACCCTGTGCGACAGCGTGCTGTTCGGCTTCAACGCGCTGGAGCTGGTGTCGCCCGAGCCGTGCCGCCCGTTCGACGCCACGCGCAGCGGCATCTCGATCGGCGAGGCGGCCGGCTTCGCCCTGCTGGAACGCGCGGAGGTGGCGCCCGCCGCACTGCGATTGCTCGGCTACGGCGAGGCCAGCGACGCGCACCACATGTCCACCCCACACCCGCAGGGCCTCGGTGCCGAGCTGGCCCTGCGCGACGCGCTGGCCCGCAGCGGCCTCGACGCGGCGCGGGTGGATTACATCAACCTGCACGGCACCGCCAGCCTGAAGAACGACGAAGTGGAGGCGGCGCTGGTGGCGCGCGTGTTCCCGGCCAGCACGCGGGCCAGTTCGACCAAGGGCTACACCGGCCACACGCTGGGCGCCGCCGGCATCGTCGAGGCCACCGTCGCGCTGCAGGCGATCGCGCACGGCCTGATCCCGGGCAACCTCGGCGGCAACACTCCCGATCCGATCTGCGGCGCGCAGTTCGCCTGGCGCAACGAGCGCCAGCGCGTCGACGTGGCGCTCAGCAACTCGTTCGGCTTCGGCGGCAACAACGCCTGCCTCGCGTTCGCCCGTGCGGGGTTCGCCGCATGAGCGCGCTGCGCCTTTGCGTGGAAGGCGTCGGCCTGTGGTCGCCGGCGCTGGCCGACTTCGCCGCGCTGCGCGCGCTGCTGGCCGGCACCACGCCACCCGCGACGCCGCCACGCCCGGCCGCCGCCACGCTGCCGCCGAACGAACGCCGGCGCGCGCCGGAGAGCGTGCTGCTGGCGATCGAGGCGGCGGGCCAGGCGCTGGCGATGAGCGGCCGCGACGCCGCCACGCTGGCCTGCGTGTTCGCCTCCTCGCACGGCGACCAGGCGATCACCGACTACATGTGCGCCACCCTGGCGCGCGCACCGGCGGAGTTGTCGCCGACCCGCTTCCACAATTCGGTGCACAACGCCGCGGTCGGCTACTGGACCATCGCCACCGGCTGCCACGCGCCGTCCACCGCGATCTGTGCCCAGCACGCCAGCTTCGGTGCCGGCCTGCTCGAAGCCGCCAGCCAGGTGCTGGCCGAGCAGCGCCCGGTGCTGCTGGTATGCAGCGATACCGCCGGCAGCGGCCCGCTGAACGAAGTCACCGCCTGCCACCAGCCATTCGGCTGCGCGCTGGTGCTGGCGCCGCACGCCGGCCCGGCCACGCTGGCCCGGCTCGACCTCACGCTGCAGTCGGGCACGGCCCCCGACCCGCCGCTGCCCGAGCCGCTGGCAAGCTGGCGCGCCGGCAACCCGTCGGCGGCGAGCCTGCCGCTGCTGGCCCTGCTCGCCGGTGGCGGCGGCCACTGCCAGCTGGCCGCCGCCGCTACACTGGGATTGCGCATCGACATGGAGCACGTCACTTGAACATGGCCACTGCACGCTGGTGCGTGCTGATTCCCTGCCTCAACGAGGAAGCCGCGATCCGCTCGGTGGTCGAGTCCGTGCTGGCGCTCGGCGCGCCGGTGATCGTGATCGACGACGGCTCGGACGACCGCACGCCCGAGATCGCCGCCACGCTGCCGGTGACCCTGCTGCGCCACGACACGCGCCGCGGCAAGGGCGAGGCGCTGCGCCACGGCTTCCGCGAGGCGCTGCGCCAGGGCTACGACGCCGTGCTGACCATGGATGGCGACGGCCAGCACCTGGCCAGCGACATCCCGCGCATCGTGGCCGCCGCGCAACGCCACCCGCAGCACATCGTGATCGGCGCGCGCCTGCTCGACCGCGAGCAGCAGCCGAAGGGTCGCCGCCGCGCCAACGCGGTGGCCGACTGGGGCATCTCCTGGGCCTGCGCGCAGCCGGTGGCCGACACCCAGAGCGGGCAGCGCTGGTACCCGCGCGCGGCGCTGGCGCTGGTCGACCTGCCGGCGGAGAACTTCGTGTTCGAGGCGGCGATCCTGATCGCCGCCTCGCGCGAACAGCGGCTTGGCGTGGTCTCGGTGCCGATCGCCTCGCGCTACCACGGCACGTTCCGCCCCAGCCACCTCAAGCCGGTGCGCGACGTCACCCGCATCACCACCTACACGATCGGCCGGGTGATCCACTACGGCCACGTGATCCGCAGCTATCGTCGCTCGCGTGGTGTGCCGCTCGTGGTCGACGAGTCCGCTGGCTGATCCGGCAGGCGGCCATCGCCCCATGCGGCGATGGCCAGGCCGAACGGTTACTCCAGATCGCCGAGCATGTCGTCCTTGCCGGGCCGGGCCAGCCAGCCGGCAATGTCTTCACCGAGCGCCTTGACCGTTCGCCCGAGCACCGAGCAGTTGCCCTTGAAGCCGCCGAACGCGCCGCCCATCGAATTGCGCCGCCCGATGAAATGGCCGACCTCGGTGCCGTCCTGGTAGAGCCGGCCCTTTACCGTGGTGTAGGTGTGGTGGCCGAGGAACGCGTTGCCGTCGGCCACCGAGTCGGTGATCTCCAGCACCAGCGCGCGGCCCGCCGAACCGGCGCCAACCGACGCCACCTGCGTCACCGCCACGCCCTTCTCCTGCCCGTACTTCTTGATGAAGCCGGACAGCTTCTCGCCGAGCTGGCACTCGCGCTTGACCGCACCCGCGATCACCGCATCCTGCGCGAAAGGAACCACCGCCGGCACGCTCACCGTGGCAGACGGCGCCGCGTTGTTGTCGGCGGCATGGGAAACGGAAAAGACACCGCACAACAAGGCGGCGGAAACAAGAGCGGTCTTGCGCATCGAACATCCTCCGTGATGGAACCCCCCTGGCTCCGTCCGTGCAGTATGCCGGTTCGCCGTCGCTCAGCCCATGCCGCCGTTGACGCCGATCAGCTGGCCGTTGACGTAGCCGGCCGCGTCGGAGCACAGGAACGCCACCAGCGCGGCCACTTCCTCCGGCCGGCCGGCGCGCTGCGCGGGCACCAGCTCACGGATACGTTCGGGCGGGAACGCCGCCTCGGCCATGCGCCCCTCGATCACGCCGGGCGCGACCACGTTGACGGTAATCCCGCGCGAGGCCATCTCGCGCGCCAGCGACTTGCTGGCGCCCACCAGCGCCGCCTTCGCCGCGGCGTAGTTGGTCTGGCCGCGATTGCCCAGCTGTGCCGCCGCCGAGCCGATCGAGACGATGCGGCCGAAGCGCGCGCGCGCCATCGGCAGCAGCAGCGGCCGGGTGACGTGGAAGAAGCCGTGCAGCGAGACGTCGATCACCCGGTGCCACTGCTCGTCACTCATGCCGGCCATCGGCGCGTCGTCGTGGATGCCGGCATTGTTGACCAGCGCGTGGATCGGCCCTTCGGCCAGCAGCGCGTCCAGCGCCGCGCGGGTCACCTCCGCATCGGTGACGTCGAACGCCAGCGCCTGCGCGCTGCCGCCGTCGGCGACGATCGCCACGGCGGTTTCCTCGGCCCGGGTCAGGCTGTGGTGGCCATGCACGATCACGTGCCAGCCGGCCGCGGCGAGCGCGTGGCAGATCGCGCCGCCGAGCTCGCCGCTGCCGCCGGTGACCAGGGCGCGGCGTGCGGGATGGGCTTCGGACATGGCAGGCCTCGCAGGCGGATCAGCGGGAAGGATGGATCACCGCGGCGCGCCCGCTGGCCAGCAGGCGGCCGCGATGCTCGACGCGGAACGCATACTGCGCGCCGCCGTCGTCGGCGTAAAGACACTCGGCGTGGACGTCCAGATGGCCGTCGAGCCGATCGACGTATTCCTCGAACAGCTGCACGTCGCGCAGGCTGACCAGCCTGCCGGGGCGCACCGTCTCGCTGCCGCGCGCACGCGCCAGCAGCGCGCCATGCACAGCCATCGCCTGCGCGCCGTACTCAGCCAGATGCACCGCATGCAGGCCGTGTTCGCCGCGCAGCGGGTTGTCGGTGCGCGCATGGCCCGCGCTGACCGCGTGGATCGTGCGCTCGTCCCACGCGAGCACCGCGTCGAGCAGGCACATCGTGCCCGCATGGGGGATCAGCTGGGCCCAGTCAGTCTTCGGCAGCATGCGGCGCCATCAGGATCGACAGGCAGAAATGGAACGCCACGCCCAGGCTCACGGTGAGCCCGATCGCGCGCAGCACGGGGATCGTCGCCCACGCCAGCATGCCGAACACCAAGAGCGCGGACAGCACACAGACCAAGGTGGCGTGCAGCGTGCGCCGCTGCTCGGCCGGATCGCCGGTGTCGCGCTCGAAGAACAGCGCGTAGTGCAGGCCCAGCCCGCCGGCGAGGATCAGCGCGACCAGGTGGAACAGCGAGATCTCGATGCCGGCCACGCGCTCCACCGCCAGCACCAGGAACGTCGCCAGGGTCATCGGCGCCAGCACGTGCCAGGTGCGGCGCACGCTGCGCAGCGCGAAGGTGATGGTCAACACCAGCAAAACCGCAGCGGCCAGCAAGGCCTGCAGGATGCGCGTGCGGTAGTCGACCACCAGCGACTCGGAAGCCGCTTTCAGATCCAGCAGGCGCACGGTGCCGTTCGTGTTCGTACCAAGCGCCTGCAACGCGGCCACGTCGTGCACGCCGCTGACCGTGCCCAGGCCCAGCCAGTGGCCGTCGCGCTCCACCAGCATCGCGGCGAGGCGCTGACCCAGCGGGGTCTGCGCGTAGCGCTGCGGCGTCAGTGGCGGCAGCGTGCGCGCGGCCTGCACGTCGTCGGCGAACGGCCGGAACAGGTCGGCGCGGAACGGCAGGCCCCGCGACGCCTCGTCCAGTGCGTGCTGCAGGGTGCCGCGATCGGGCAGCTTCGCCTGCCGCGCGCGCTGCACGGCCACGCTGGGCAGGTAACGCGACGGCAGCTCCAGCGCATCGACCGCGTGTCGTGCCAGCAGCGCATCGACGCGCGGCTGCAGTTGCTCCGACAACGCCAGCACGCCCTGTTCGGTCGGCGCCTCGAGCACCAGCAGGTAGCGCACGTCGGGCGCGCCGAGCGCCTCGCGCAGGCGCGCGTCGTGCTGCAGCAGGTCCGCCGGCAGCGGGGTCAGCGCGGCGAGGTTGTCCTGCCAGAACGGGCCGCGCGCCAGCGCCAGCATCGCCACGATCGCCACGGCGACCACGCCGGGAATCCAGCGCGGCCGCGGCAGCCGGTCGACGAAGCTGCGCGCCCTCATCAGCCAGCGCATGCCGGCCACGTCGCGCACGCGCCGTGGCAGCAGCTGCGGCAGCAGGTAGCGCGTGCTGAAGCCGGCCACCAGCAGGCCGACGATGGTGAACACCGCCAGCTGCTTCAGCCCGTTCACGCCCGACGCGTAGAACGCCAGGTAGGCGATGCAGGCCGAGGCGATCGCGGTCAGCAGCAGCGGCCACAGCGCACGCACGCTGGCCAGTGCGTCCTCGCCGGCACGACGGTGGCTGAGCACGCGGATCGGGTATTCCTGCGCCACGCCGAGCAGGGTGAAGCCGAACGCGAGGGTGATCCCGTGCACCGCAGGAAACGCGAGCGTCAACGCGGCGATGCCGGCCAGCGCGGCGCTGGCGATCGGCAGCGCCGACAGCAGCAGCGAACCGACGCTGCGGTACGCCAGCAGCAGCAGCGCGACGAAGCCCACGGTGGAGATGCGCCCGATCCAGTCGGCCTGGTGCCGCGTCTGCGCGCCGACCACCACGCTGAAATAGCCCGGGCCGCTCAACTCGAGCTTCGCGCCGGCGCTGCCGGGCAGCGCGGCGAAGGCGTGGCGGATGCCGTCGATCGCCTGCTGCTGCGCACCCGGATCGAAACCGGCGGCGACCGTCTGCACCAGCAGCAACGCCTCGCCCTGCGGCGAGAACCACACGCCCTCGCGCAGTTCCGGCGACTTCGCCGGCGCCCACAGCTCGGCCAGCTTCAGCACCTCCAGCGTGGGGTCGCGCGGCAGCAGGCCTTTCAGCAGACTGGCCGCCGGCGAGGAAAGATCGTCCAGTCGTTGCTGCAGCTGGTCGGCGAGGTACGCCTCGTCCAGCGGCTGCGTGTCCAGCGTGGGCGACAGCAGGTAGCGGTACGGCAGCAGGCCGCCGTCCAGCGCGCCGAGGTCGAAACTGCCGTTGAGCACCTGGCTGTAGCGTCGGTCGTTCTTCAGCGCCGCGGCGAGGCCCTGGCTCAGCGCGGCCAGTTGCGTGTCGGACTGGCCGCGGATGGAGAGCAGCAGCAAGCGCGAACCCGGCCCTTCGCCGACCTGTTCCATCAGCAGGCGCTGGTCCGGCGTGGTCGGCGCGGGCATGAAGCTGCGCAGGTCGGTGCTGACGTGCAGCCGCTGGCTGACCATCCAGCCGAGCCCGGCCAGGGCCAGCAACCAGGCCAGCAGCAGCGTCGCGCGGGCGCGCATGTTCAGGGTGCGCTCCGGCACAGCGCCTCGAGCGCCTCGCGGGTGGGCGCAGCCGGCATCTGCGCGGCGAGCGGGCCGAGCAGGTCGACCGCGAGGTCACCATCGGCTTCCTGCATGTGCATGCAGCGCGAGGCGTTCGCGTAACCGTCGATGCGGATGCTGGCGACGGTCTTCGCCACGCGGGCGTCGCGCGGCACCAGGGTCAGCGTCCACGCGCCGCCGGTGTCGCCGTGCTGGCGGATCTCGAACGCCTGCTGCAATCGCGCGGCGTCGCCGCTGAGCAGCGCCACGAAACTGTCCAGCAGCACCTGCAGCTGCGGCGCGCGCTTCAGCGAGAAGTGCCGCGGACTCCTGCCGTCGCGCTGCTGGGTCACCTCGCCGTCGGCGATGGTGGCGGTTTCCTTTTGCGGCTGTTCGACGCGCCGCTGCAGCCGGTCGCCGCCCAGCCACGACAGCTCGCCGGAGACCACCAGCGGCCGCTCCAGCACCTGCAGGAAGCGCGCCTCGGCGAAGGCGGTATGCGCGGGCGCCGGCTGGCCCAGCGCGGCCACCAGCGCCGCCGCCGACGCCGCCGGGGCCGGCTCAGACGCCGACGCGCTCGCCCACGGCAGCAGCAGGCTCAGCAGCAGGCTCGCTCGCAGCGGGCGCCTCTTGCCAGAAATCATAGAAGTTGAACCAGTTGTAGGGGGCGACGTGGATGTAGTGTTCCAGCCGTTGCGCATAGCGGGCAATCAGCACGTCCAGCACCGGGCCACGATCATGCCGCGGAATCTCCACCCGGTCGCTGAACGGCTCGAACACCAGCCGGTAGCGGTTGCCGCCCAGGTACAGACCGAAACACAGCACCACCGGCACCCGCAGCGTATGCGCCAGCAGCCACGGACTGACCGGGAACGGCGCCGGGGCACCGAGCAGGCCGGTACGCCGCAGCACCTCGTGGCCGCGACCGCGGTCGGCCAGCATCGCCACCACCGCGCCGTCAGCGCAGGCCTCGGCCATCGCCAGCGCGATCGTGGTGCCATCCTGCGCCGCATCGATCACGCAGGCGCCCACGTCCGGTGCCAGTGCTTCGAGCAGCTCGGTCATCGCCGGCGTCTTCTGCTTGTCCAGCACCACCCGCAGCGCCATCTGCGGACGGCGCGCGCCGATCGCGCGCAGCGCCTCGAAGCTGCCCTGGTGCGAGCCGAGCAAGAGGACGCCGCGGCCCTGCGCGATGCGCTCATCGAGCAGGTCCAGGCCCTCGGTCTCGATCTGGAACGGCCGCTCGCCATGCGCCAGCAGGAAGATCCGGTCGAGGATGGTGGCGGCGAAGCAGTGGATGTGTTTCAGCACCTGCCACGCCGTCGCCGGCCGGCCGAACGCCCGCCGCAGGTACTGCCGCGAGGCCCGCCGTTCCGGCCCGCGGCGCAGGAAGAAGTACAGCGTGATCGGGTACAGGCACAGCCGGCCCACACGGCGCCCGCCATGCAGCGCGATGGTGCGGATCAGCCACAGCGCGAAACGCCCACCGCCCTCGGGCCGGCTCTGCCAGTGTCCATGCATGTTCATGTCGCTCCCTCGACCAGGCCGCGTGCCAGCAGCATGCCGTCACGCCGTATCTCGAAACGGATGCGTGACGCGTCCGTCGCCGCCAGCTGCAGCTGCGCCGTCTCGCCCGGCAACAGCGGCGCGGCGAATTTCGCTTCCAGCACGCGGCCCAGCCGCTGGCCGCGCCAGGCGCGCAGGGCCAGCGCCACCTGCTCCAGCAACACCACCCCGGGCACCAGCGGCGCGCCGGGAAAATGGCCGGGCAACGCGGGATGCCCCGCGTCGACGCGCAGCGCCTGTTCGAAGCCGGTGCTCATGGCGCCACCACGCGCTTGCCGCGCAGCAGCTGCGGCCAATGCAGCGCCAGTTGCAGCAGCATGTCGTGCAGACCGGGGTGCGGCAGATGGCGCAGCCGCCAGCGGCGGCAGCCGTACTCCGCCAGAAACGCCACCCCCAGCAGCAGATAGCCACCCAGATGCAGCCACACCGCGGCCCAGCGTGCGGGCACGACCAGCGGTGCGGCGATGCCGGCGCGCGCCAGCAACCCATCATGGTCGGCGCACAGCAGCAGGACGGCCAGCAGCAGCGCCTGGCCGCCCAGCAGCACGGTCCAGAACCAGGTGACCTGGCGCGCGTAGGCGGCCACGCCCGGCTGGCGCAGCCGCTCGGCGCCCTCGATGGCAACGATGAAACGCTCCACCAGCGGCTCGGGTGTGCCCAACGTGCGGCCGAACCAGGCCGCCAGCAGCGCGTTGATCAGCACCGGCACCGCCTCCAGCAGCGCGCCGGCGAAGCCGCAGCGCCAGCTCAGCAGCAGGCCGAACAGCACGCCCGACCACAGCAGCCACGACGTGCCGCGGCGCGCCAGCAGCTGCGGCAGCATCAGCACGGTCAGCAGCAGGGCCAGCGCCAGCAGCGCGAACACCTGCCGCTGCGTCACGGCGCCGGCGATCGCCAGCAGCGGGTAGGCCGGCAACAGCAGCAGGCCATAGCGCCGCGTGGCGTGTTCGGGCGAAAGAGGAGAGGACGTCATGCCGGGTTCCGCATCGGCTCCACCGGAACCGCGAGCCTGCCACGGGCGAAGCAACGCAGCATGAAGGAAGCGGCGTGGACGGGCTCGGCACGCATCGCCGGCCTCAGCCGGCGCGGTTCTGCTCGACGTGCGTGGACAGCGTGCGCAGGCTGGTGAAGATCTGCCGGTTGTCCGGGTTGTCCGAGCGCAGCTGGAAGCCGTAGCGCCTGGACACGGCCAGGGCGATTTCCAGCGCGTCGATCGAATCCAGCCCCAACTCGCCACCGAACAGCGGTGCGTCGGGATCGATCTGCCCGGGGGTGACGTGCTCGAGGTTCAGGCATTCCACGACCAGGGTGGCCAATTCGTGCTGCGCCGATGTCTGTTCCGCCATGCTCGGTTCCGTACGCTGAATGCATTGCCTCCCCCCGGTGGCAGTGATCGCGGAGTGTAACATAGCGCCCTTGTCGTTCCCGGTTGTACGCCATGATGCAGGGCTGCGAAAACCCCCAGATGGACCCGCTGCCGCGCCGCGCGCCGCAGGTGTGCTATCGCACCAGCGAAGCAGCCGCGCTGCTCGCCGAACCCGGCACGCTGGCGCTGTTCGGCTTCGGTACCGGCACGCCGGCCAGTGCCGACCCGCGCTACCTGCAGGTGGCGCTGGAACCCTTCGATGCGGGCGCGCCGCTGGAGCTGTGGCGGGTCGACGCACCGGTCAGCTGCGGCAGCGACGGTGCCTTGCACTGGTCGGCCGGCGGCGGCTGGCTGTTCGTGGCGCTCGAGCTGGACGAACGCGAACACGGCGGGCCGACCGCCACCGCCCGGCTGGCGTACGAGCGGCTGCACCGCTTCGTCGCCACCCGCGCGGCGCAGCACGTGCTGCGCGTGTGGAACTACCTCGGCGCGATCAACCATGGCGATGGCGACGCCGAGCGCTACAAGCATTTCTGCGATGGCCGCGCCGCCGGCATGGGCGACTTCTTCGCCGAAGGCTTCCCCGCGGCCACCGCGATCGGCCACCACGGCGACGAGCACCGCCTGCAGGTTTATCTGCTGGCTGGCGACCAGGCCGGCCTGCGGGTGGAAAACCCGCGCCAGGTCAGCGCCTGGCGCTACCCGCGCCAGTACGGACGCACGCCGCCCAGCTTCGCCCGCGCGATGGCGTTGCCGGCGCAGGACGTACTGGCCATCTCCGGCACCGCCGCGGTGGTCGGCCACGCCTCGGCGCACCAGGACGACCTCGATGCCCAGCTGGAGGAAACCCTGCTCAACCTCGAGACGCTGCTGGCCAGCGCCGGTATGGCCGCCGGCTTCGACCCTCGCTCGCCGCTGAAGGTCTACGTGCGCCACGCGGCGGACGCTGCACGCGCGCGCGACTTCCTGCAACACCGCCTGCCCGGCGTACCGCTGCTGCTGCTGCACGGCGACATCTGCCGCCGCGAGTTGCTGGTGGAAATCGACGGCTGGCGTTACGCGTGGAGCGGGGAGTGAGCGAAGGCAACGGCGGAGCGCGCTTCGGCTTTTATCTCGCGCCTCACTCCCCTTCGCTCACTCCTGCTTCACCGGCCGCTTCCAGCCGGGAAACGTCTGCTGCTTGCCGCGCGCCACGGTGAGTTCGCCCGCGGGCGCATCGCGGGTGATCACCGAGCCGGCGCCGATGGTGGCCTGGGCGCCGATCGTCACCGGCGCGACCAGCGCACTGTTGGAACCGATGAAGGCGCCGTCGCCGATCTGCGTGGCGAACTTGTTCACGCCGTCGTAGTTGCAGGTGATGGTGCCGGCGCCGATGTTGACGCCGCGGCCCACCACGGTGTCGCCGAGGTAGCTCAGGTGGTTCGCCTTGCTGCCTTCGCCGAGATGCGTCTTCTTGGTTTCCACGAAGTTGCCGACGTGCACACCGGCCTCGAGTTCGGTGCCGGGGCGCAGTCGCGCGAACGGGCCGATCATGCACGGACCGTGGGTGACCACGCCGTCCAGGTCGCAATGCGGCTGCACCATCGTGCCGGCGGCCAGCCGCACGTCCTTCAGCCGGGTGAACGCGCCGATGCTCACGTCGTCGCCGAGCACCACGCGGCCTTCCAGGATCACGTCGACATCCAGCTCGACATCGCGGCCGCTGGCGACCGTGCCGCGCACGTCGACGCGCAGAGGATCGGCCAGGCGCACGCCATTTCGCATCAGCGCACGCGCCGCACGCTGGCGGTACTCGGCTTCCAGCCCGGCGAGCTGCAGCGCATCGTTCGCACCCGAGGCCTCCACCGGATCGGCGCACTCCACCCCGAGCGCCGGGCGCTTCTCCTCGCTCGCCATCGCGAAGATGTCGGTGAGGTAGTACTCGCCCTGCGCATTGTCGCGGTCGAGCCCGGCGATCCAGACGCGCAGCGCGGCGGCAGAGGCGACGAGGATGCCGGTGTTGACCAGGTTGACGGCACGCTGCTCCTGGTCGGCGTCCTTCTCCTCGATCACCGCCCGCACGTGGCCGTTGCCGTCGCACAGCACGCGGCCGTAGCCGCACGGATCGGCCAGGCGCATGGTGAGCAGGCTGAAGCCTCCCTCTGCTGCCGCCAGCTGTCGCAGGGTGTCGGCCCGGGTCAGCGGCACGTCGCCGTACAACACCAGCACGCGCGCGCCATCGGGGATCTCGCCCAGCGCCTGCTCCACCGCATGGCCGGTGCCCAGTCGCTCGGCCTGCAGCACCCAGCGCAGATCGGTCTGGTCGGCGAACGCGGCCCGTACCTGGTCACCACCGTGGCCATAGACGACATGGATGGCCGCCGGCTGCAGCGCCCGCGCGGTGTCGATCACGTGCGCCAACAGCGGTCGCCCCGCCAGCGGCATCAGCACTTTCGGGCGGCTGGATTTCATCCGCGTGCCGGCGCCGGCGGCGAGGATGACGACGTGGAGGGAAGCGTGGTTCATCGGTGTCGGCCCTGACAGGTTTCGATCAAAAAAGCATAGCAGCCGATTCGGCCTTGACGCGGGCAGGTGTGAGTCAACGCTGCGCCGCCGCGGACGAAACCGTGGACTTGCCGGCGTGACAGGCGAAACGGAACACATAGGCCAGACTGAACGGCTTCGCCTCGCTGTCGACCACATGGCTGTTGCCGTCGACGTCGGCAGCCCAGCGATTGATCGTCAGCGGGTTGAACTGCCATTGCAGCGCGGCCACGCGCACCGCGTCGACGAATACGTGCCGGCTCGCATCCGCCTGTGCCTCGCCCGTCACGCGCACCTCGTCGACCTTGCCCTGTTCGTCGACGACCAGCAACGCCGGCACTTCCTGAGGAGGAGGGCAATGGGCCAACACACTCGGTGGATATACCGGCGTCACGCGCTTGAATGGGGTGGCGCCGCTGGACACCTCGCCCAGCGCCAACTGGTAGCGCACCGTATCGGGCGGCACGACCACTCGCCATGACGCATCACCGCTGGCTGGCGGTAGTGACTGATGTGGCGACGTGGCGCAGCCGGCCAGCAGCAACGACAGCATGCAGCCGCATAAACGGAAGGTGGGAATCGCTCCTGCCATCGCAATCTTCCCTGCATTGCCAAAGCTGCATCGTGCCGACACGAAAACGCCGGCACAAGGCCGGCGCTCTTTTCCGTGGAGATCCATCGAAGCAACCGCTTCATCCACGGGTGCGGCCATGGATGGCCGCCTTTTGACTTTTGCTTTGCGCTCACGGACGAGCGCACCAACCTCAGTGCTTGAGGCTCTTGCGCAGGCGCTCCAGCGCCTGCAGCTGGGTAATCGCCTGGGCCAGCTTGACCTGGGCCTCGGCAATTTCCATCGCATCGGTGCGGTTGGCCAGCGCGTCCTCGGCTTCCTTCTTGGCGCGCTGCGCGGAGGCCTCGTCGAGGTCGGCGGCACGCGCGGCGGTGTCGGCCAGCACGGTGACCACCTGCGGCTGCACTTCCAGCATGCCGCCGGAAATCCAGAACTGCTGGCGCTCGCCGCTGGCCAGCAGCACGTCGACGTGGCCCGGCTTGAGGCGGGTGATCAGCGGCGCGTGGCGCGGCGTGATACCGAGCTCGCCGATTTCGCCGGTGGCAACGACCATCGTCGCGTCGCCGGAGAAGATCTCGGCTTCGGCACTGACGATGTCGACGCGAATGGTGTGGGTCATGACTCAGGTTCCAAATGCTTAAAGCGACGGGCGGGCACGCGGTCCGCCCGCGGGATCAGGCGGCCTTCTTGGCGCCCATCTCTTCCGCCTTCTTGATCGCCTCGTCGATGCCGCCGACCATGTAGAACGCCTGCTCCGGCAGATGGTCGACGTCGCCGTCGACGATCATCTTGAAGCCGCGGATGGTTTCCTTCAGCGACACGTACTTGCCCGGCGAGCCGGTGAACACCTCGGCCACGTGGAACGGCTGCGAGAAGAAGCGCTCGCACTTGCGCGCGCGCGCCACGGCCTGCTTGTCCTCTTCGCTCAGCTCGTCCATGCCGAGGATCGCGATGATGTCCTTCAGTTCCTTGTAGCGCTGCAGCGTGCCCTGCACCTTGCGGGCGACGTCGTAGTGCTCCTGGCCGATCACGTTCGGATCGAGCTGGCGGCTGGTCGAGTCGAGCGGATCCACCGCCGGGTAGATACCCAGGCTTGCGATGTTGCGCGAGAGCACCACGGTCGCGTCCAGATGGGCGAAGGTGGTGGCCGGCGACGGATCGGTCAGGTCGTCCGCGGGCACGTACACGGCCTGGATCGAGGTGATCGAGCCGGTCTTGGTCGAGGTGATGCGCTCCTGCAGCACGCCCATTTCCTCGGCCAGGGTCGGCTGGTAGCCCACCGCCGACGGCATGCGGCCGAGCAGCGCGGACACTTCGGTACCGGCCAGCGTGTAGCGGTAGATGTTGTCCACGAACAGCAGCACGTCCTTGCCCTTGCCGTGCTCGTCCTTCTCGTCGCGGAAGTACTCGGCCATGGTCAGGCCGGTCAGCGCCACGCGCAGGCGGTTGCCCGGCGGCTCGTTCATCTGGCCGTACACCATCGCGACCTTGTCCAGCACGTTGGAGTCCTTCATCTCGTGGTAGAAGTCGTTGCCCTCGCGGGTACGCTCGCCCACGCCGGCGAACACGGACAGGCCCGCGTGCGCCTTGGCGATGTTGTTGATCAGCTCCATCATGTTGACGGTCTTGCCCACGCCGGCGCCGCCGAACAGGCCGACCTTGCCGCCCTTGGCGAACGGGCAGACCAGGTCGATCACCTTGATGCCGGTTTCCAGCAGATCGTTCGCGGCGGCCTGGTCGGCGTAGCTCGGCGCTTCGCGGTGGATCACCCAGCGGTCCTGCTCGCCGATCGGACCAGCCTCGTCGATCGGGTTGCCGAGCACGTCCATGATGCGACCGAGCGTCTGCTTGCCGACCGGCACCTTGATGCCTTCGCCGGTATTGCGCGCCGCGAGGCCGCGCTTCAGGCCCTCGGTCGAACCGAGCGCGATGGTGCGCACGATGCCGTCGCCCAGCACCTGCTGCACTTCCAGCGTGATCTCGGTGCCGTCGATCTTCAGCGCGTCATACACCTGCGGCACCTGGTCACGCGGGAACTCCACGTCGATGACCGCGCCGATGATCTGAACAACTTTGCCCTGGCTCATGCTGATAGCTCCGGATGAATCTCTTTAAGATTTCGATTTGTACAAAGCGCCAATGAAACGTCGCTCTTACTAGGAGTGCGGCCATGGATGGCCGCCTTTTGATCTTGCTCTGCGATCAGGGACGATCGCATTCATACCCACTTACACCGCCGCTGCGCCGCCGACGATCTCGCTGATTTCCTGGGTGATCGCGGCCTGGCGGGCCTTGTTGTAGACCAGGGTCAGCTCGCCGATCACCTTGTTCGCGTTGTCCGACGCGCTCTTCATCGCGACCATGCGCGCGGCGTGCTCGCTGGCCAGATTCTCCAGCGCCGCCTGGTACACCACCGACTCGATGTAGCGGGTCAGCACGTGCTCCAGCACGGTCTGCGCGTCCGGCTCGTAGATGTAGTCCCAGTCGTGGCTCGCTTCCAGCTTCACGCCGGCATAGGCCGACTCGCCCGCTTCCTGGTGCGCTTCCATCTCCGCGGCCACCAGCGGCAGCGGCAGCAGCGCATCGATGGTCGGCTTCTGCGTCATGGTGTTGACGAAGTCGTTGTAGGCGAGGAACACCCGGTCCAGGCCGTTGGCCTGGTAGGCATCCATCATCACCTTGATCACGCCGACCAGTTGTTCGAGCTTGGGCTTCTCGCCGAGGTGGCTGACGCTGCCGACCAGGTTGACACCCTTGAGGCGGCGGAAGAACGCCACTGCCTTCTGCCCGATCGCGACCACGTCGACCTGCACGCCCTGCCGCTGCCATTCGGCGATCGCCGGCAGCAGGCGGCGGAACAGGTTGGAGTTGAGGCCGCCGCACAGGCCGCGGTCGGTCGACACCACGATGTAGCCGACCCGCGCCACGTTGTCGCGCTGGACCAGGAACGGATGGCTGAAATCGGTGCTGGCCTGGGCCACGTGCGCGATCACCTTGCGCATCGAGCGTGCGTACGGACGCGAGGCCTTCATCAGGTCCTGCGCCTTGCGGATCTTCGAGGCCGAGACCATCTCGAGCGCGCGCGTCACCTTGCGCATGTTCTGCGTGCTCTTGATCTTGGTTTTGATTTCGCGTCCGCTGGCCATGCTCTATTCCGCTCGTTGTGCTCGCTGGTGGGAAGGGGTCCCGTTACCGCCGAACCCTTCCGATTCGCTCTTGCCAGGTCTTACCAGCTACCGGTCTTCTTGTACTCGTCCAGCGAAGCTTTGAAGACGGCCTCGATGTCCTTGTCCCAGTTGCCGGTGGCGACGATGGTCTTCATCAGGTCGGCGTGGTTCTGGTGCATGAACGCGTGCAGGCCCTTCTCGAACGCCAGCACCTGGTTCACCGGCAGGTCGTCGAGGTAGCCCTGCTCGGCGGCGTACACCGACAGCGCCAGCTCGGCGATCGACAGCGGCGAATACTGCTTCTGCTTCATCAGCTCGGTGACGCGCTGGCCACGGTCCAACTGGGCGCGCGTGGCCGGGTCCAGGTCCGAGGCGAACTGCGCGAACGCGGCCAGCTCGCGGAACTGCGCCAGGGCCAGCTTCACGCCGCCGGACAGTTTCTTGACGATCTTGGTCTGCGCGGCGCCGCCGACGCGGGACACCGAGATGCCGGCGTTCACGGCCGGGCGGATGCCGGCGTTGAACAGATCGGTTTCCAGGAAGATCTGGCCGTCGGTGATCGAGATCACGTTGGTCGGCACGAACGCCGAAACGTCGCCGCCCTGGGTCTCGATGATCGGCAACGCGGTCAGCGAACCGGTCTTGCCCTTCACTTCACCGTTGGTGAACTTCTCGACGTATTCCTCGGACACGCGCGAGGCGCGCTCGAGCAGACGCGAGTGGAGATAGAACACGTCGCCCGGATACGCCTCGCGGCCCGGCGGGCGCTTCAGCAGCAGCGAGATCTGGCGGTAGGCCACGGCCTGCTTGGACAGGTCGTCGTACACGATCAGCGCGTCCTGGCCGCGGTCGCGGAAGTATTCGCCCATCGCGCAACCGGAGTACGGCGCGACGTACTGCAGCGCAGCCGACTCGGACGCCGAGGCGACCACGATGATGGTATTGGCCAGCGCGCCGTTCTCGTCGAGCTTGCGCACAACGTTGGCGATCGACGAGCGCTTCTGGCCGATCGCGACGTAGATGCACTTAATGCCGGAATCCTTCTGCGCGATGATCGCGTCGATCGCCAGCGCGGTCTTGCCGGTCTGGCGGTCGCCGATGATCAGCTCGCGCTGGCCGCGGCCGACCGGGATCATCGCGTCGACCGACTTGTAGCCGGTCTGCAGCGGCTGGTCGACCGACTTGCGCCAGATCACGCCCGGCGCGACCTTCTCGATCGGCGCGTTGAGCTTGGCATTGAGCGGGCCCTTGCCGTCGATCGGGTTGCCCAGCGCGTCGACGACGCGGCCGAGCAGCTCGGGGCCGACCGGCACTTCCAGGATGCGGCCGGTGGTCTTGGCGGTGTCGCCTTCGCGCAGGTGCTGGTATTCACCGAGCACCACCGCGCCGACCGAGTCGCGCTCGAGGTTCAGCGCCAGCGCATACGCGTTGCCCGGCAGCTCGATCATTTCGCCCTGCATCACATCGGCCAGGCCGTGGATGCGCACGATGCCGTCGGACACGCTGATGATCGTGCCCTCGTTGCGCGCTTCCGCGCCGAGCTTGAACTGCTCGATGCGGCTCTTGATCAGTTCGCTGATCTCGGACGGATTCAAAGTGGTGCTGGACATGGCAAGTTTTCCTGGGATTCGCGCCGCGTCAGCGGCACCCGATAGGTTTTGATTCTTTGGATCAGTGCGAAAGGGCGCTGGCCATCTGCGCCAGACGTCCGCGGGCGGAGCCGTCGATCACCTGTTCGCCGGTATCGATCACCACGCCGGCCAGCAGCGAGGCATCGACCCGGGTTTCCAGTTCGATCTCGCGCTTGAAGCGGCGCTTCAGCGATGCCTTGAGCTGCTCGGCCTGCGCGGCGTCCAGCGCCATCGCGCTGGCCACCTTGACCAGCAGCTGCGACTCGGACTCGCGCTTGAACGCCTCGAACAGTTCGGCCACTTCCGGCAGCAGGACCAGCCGGCGCTGCTCGGCCATCTCGCCGAGGAAGTGCCCGAACGGGCCGTCGGCGGCCGTGCTGGCGGGCAGATGCAGCGCCACCAGCTGTGCCGGCAGCACCCGCGGATCGTTGGCGAGGTCCGCCACGCGCGGGTCCTTCGCCACCGCGGCGGCGAACGCCAGCGCCTGCGACCATGCCTGCAGCGTACCGGCCGCGTGCGCCACTTCGAAGGCGGCGCGAGCGTACGGGCGGGCGAGGGTGATTGCCTGGGCCATGGATCAGATCTCGGCCGCGAGCTGGTCGAGCAAGGCCTTGTGCGTCGAGGCGTCGACCTCGCGCTGCACGATCTTGCTGGCGCCCTGCACGGCCAATGCACCGACCTGCTCGCGCAGCTGGTCGCGGGCGCGCTGCGCCATCGAGGCGATGTCGTCCTGCGCCGCGGCCTTCAACCGGTTGATCTCGGCGATCGCTTCGCCGCGGGCCTTCTCGATGATCTGGTTGGCCTGCTGCTGGGCCTTGTCGATGATCTCGGAGGCCTGCTGGCGGGCCTGCTTGATCTCGCCGGCAACCTTCACGTCGGCGCTCTTCAGCTCGGCGTGGGCGCGCTCGGCCGCATTCAGGCCTTCGGCGATCTTGACCTGGCGATCTTCGATGGCCTTGTTGATGTGCGGCCAGATGAAGTGGACGCTGAACCAGATGAGGATGGCGAAAGCAATCATTTCGCCGATCAAAGTGCCGTTGGGAAGCATCGCTGCGTTACCTGTAACGTGGATTTACGAGCACGGGGCCGAAGCTCCCGCACGAGGCAACGGCGCCGCCGGAACGGCGCCGTGAACCAAGGCGATCAGTGACCGGTCGCAACCGTCAAGTTCGCCAGCAACGGGTTCGCCACGGCGAAGTACATAGCCAGCGCCACGCCGATCAGGAACGCCGCGTCGATCAGACCGGCCAGCAGGAACATGCGGCCCTGCAGCAGCGGCACCAGCTCCGGCTGGCGAGCAGCGGCCTCAAGGAACTTCGAACCCATGACGCCGATGCCGATACAGGCACCCAGCGCACCGAGGCCGATGATCAGGCCGAGCGCGATGGCGGTGAAGGACTGGACTTGAGCAATGTGAGCGATGAGTTCCACGACGGTCTCCTGAGAAATTCAAACTGAAATAGATAAAACGGTTGAAACAGATGATTCGAAAACGTCGATCAGTGGTGATCGTGTGCCATCGAGATGTACACGATGGTCAGCACCATGAAGATGAAGGCCTGGATCGAGATGATCAGGATGTGGAAGATGCCCCACACCGTGTAACCGATGATGCCCGCGCCGTACAACGCCCAGCCAGCCAGGCCGGCCCCGGCGCTGAACAGGCCGGCGATCAGCATGAAGACCAGCTCGCCCGCATACATGTTGCCGAACAGTCGCATCGCCAGGCTCACCGGCTTGGACAGCAGCTCGACCAGATTCAACGCGAAATTGGGAATCCACAGCAGCGGGTGCTTGCCGAACGGCGCAGTGAACAGCTCGTGCATGAAGCCGTTAAAGCCCTTGGCCTTGAAGCTGTAGAAGATGATCAGCAGGAACACCGTGATCGACATGGCGAACGTCATGCTGGTGTCGGCGGTGGGCACGGCACGGAAGTGCTTGATACCGAACATCTCGGTGATCCAGGGCAGCAGATCAACCGGCAGCAGATCCATCGCATTCATCAGGAACACCCAGACGAACACGGTCAGCGCCAGCGGCCCGAGCACGCGGCGATCGCCGTGGAACACGTCCTTGACCTGGCCATCGACGAACTCGAGGATGATCTCGACGAAGGCCTGGCCCTTGCCCGGCACGCCGGCGGTGGCCTTGCGCGCCTTCAGCCAGAACCACAGGCAGAACAGCACGCCCAGCACCAGTGACACAGTGATCGAATCGATGTGCACCGCCCAGAACCCGCCTTTGCTGGCATGCGGAACCAGGTGCGTGAGGTGGTGCTGAATGTATTCGGTAAGACCGCCAGTCGGCTCGCTTGCCATGGATCAACCCTTGAATCTGAACGCCACCAGATAAACCGCGTAAGCCGCCGCCAACCCCGTGATGGCGGCCGGCGGTGGCAACTTGAATTGGAACAGGATCACGACCAGCCCCCCGACGATCACGCTCCACTTCAGGAGCATGCCCGTCAGCAGGCGACCCAGTGCCTGGCCTGCCCCGCCGACGTCGCCGAAAAACCGCACCGACATCAGCGCGGTACCCAGCGCCACCGTCGTCGCCCCTGCCGCCGCCGCCACCGCTTCGCGATGACCCAGCGCCAGGAAAACCAGGCCAGCCAGCAACGCCACAGCAAGCTGCAGCAGGATGATGCGCAAGGCGAGGCGTCGACCCGAGGCTAAACTGTTGAGCACGTAGCGTCTCCGCGCGGCCTGCACCAGGCGGCACCGATACAGCTGCGGGCCACGATCCAATCCATAAAAGTATATCAGCGCGGCAATTGCAGCGACAAGCCATGCGGCCTGCGGCATCGCGTCCGGCCGCCGGATTCCGTGACCCAATCGTCCCACCCGACTCACCGCCATGCATTGGCCGACGGCACACACAAACAGGGCCGAACACGAGGTTCGGCCCTGTTTCATCGCATGGAGGCGCGACGGTGCTGCGGGATTACTTCGCGGCAGCCTTCTTGGCGGCGGCGACCGGCGCGGCAACGGCATCGTTGGCGGCCTGGCGCTGCTCCTGCACGAGCGCATTCAGCGACTCGGCGGTCTTCTGGGTGACCGCGAGCACTTCCTGCGAAACCGCCACCGTGCGCTCGGCGTTGTCGCGGCTCAGGCTGGCACCCTTCTCCCACAGGCTGCGCAGGCCGTTGATGTCGCGGGCCTCCAGGGCCTCGGCGACGAATTCCGCGGAAGCCTTGGCCTGCTCCTCGAGGGCCTTGAGCTGCAGCTCGGCGACTGTCTCCAGACCCTTCAGGGCCAGCGACTGCGCCTTGAACGCGCTGTCGGTGAACTGCTTGGTGTAGGCGAAAAGCTGGTTGTTGAGCTGCTGCGTCATGGCGTAGTCCTCGTGGAGGATGGGGTAGTGGCAGGTACTCTAGCAGCGCTTTTTGTGCATTGCAATATATTTTTTGTAGATCGTTCGCGATGTCAGCAAATATTCATTTGAAAACGCCAATTTATGACGGAACCATGAAACATTGCGACGCGTCAAAAGCTGTCACGACTACAACTCGCCCCGGAGGTGCAGGTTTCGTGCACCACCACCTTGTCCAGCCCCGAAAGGCGCGGCTGCAATCGTTGCCAGATCCAGCGCGCCAGCATCTCGCTGGTCGGGTTCTCCAGCCCTTCGATCTCGTTGAGGTAGTGATGGTCGAGCTGGTCGAACAGCGGCGCGAAGGCCGCCTTCACGTCGGCAAAGTCCATCACCCAGCCCAGTTGCGGGTCCGGTTCACCCGCCAGATGGATCTCGATGCGGAACGAATGCCCGTGCAGCCGCGCGCACTTGTGCCCGGCCGGCACGTTCGGCAGCCGATGCGCCGCCTCGATCTGGAATACCTTGAAGATATGCATGGCGGACGCCCGCGTGTCGTGACGAGAGGGACCGACGGAAAGACACACGCCCGGTTCTTGGTGGCTATGGGGGGAGGGGTAGCATAGCCACCAGTCGAACCGAGAACCTAGTGTTTCTGCGGCTTCCCGCCGACGCGGATTGGTCGATTGTAACAGTTGGTGTAGCAGTTGCTGTAGCACTTTACGTAGCCACCCATCTAGGTAGCCGAGGTCCGCGGGCGGCTGTCTGACTTGCGCTCAAGGCGGAACATACCCGCCGCCCACCCTTATTCGGGGGTTAACAGCGGACTCGAACCATCGTCCATCGTGGTGCAGTTCGGGCAAGTCGTTCGTGCTTCCTCACAGCGCGCGGTCGGTTGCCCCACCTGACCTTCCCTTAGCGGCACCCCAAGAACCCCTTGTGAAACTCCTGCAGCAGCGTCAAGGCGCGCACAGGGTCTGCGCGGTCCATCTCGGCTGCCAGTCGAAGAGTGCCGGCCGGATCGACCTGCGGCTCCAGGATGCTGGTGATGGTGATGGTGATGGTGGTGATGGACCGCTCGTTACCGGGCTGGTCAAGGACAGATCTTGCATCTGCACCTAGCAACCACGCGCCGGTGTTGATGCACAGCCGATGCGTAGCTGCGCCGGGTGTTTTCGCGCTGCGCCGCTTGCGGATAGGTTCCAAGCGAGTGGCATGGCATGGTCGGAACCATTCGTCAGTGGCATGGACGGAGGCAGTGGAGAAACATTGACGTCAACCGCCGTGCAACGAGGCAATAAGGGGGCAGCTGATCGCGCCGCGATGCGAACCACACTGAGTCACCAGTCGGGACAGGGCGGTCTCCATGCGCTTGAGGTCTTTCAGGCGCGCGCGTACATCGGCCAGGTGCCGCGCGGCGAATTCCGCCGCCTCGCTGCAATGAGTGCCGTCCTCCAACGTGAGCAGTTGCGCGACTTCGTCGAGGCTAAAACCCAGTCGCTGCGCCGATTTGACGAACTTCACTCGGGCCACGTCCGCATGGCTATAGCGACGAATACCGCCAAGAGGGCGCTCTGGTTCGGGTAACAACCCTCTGCGCTGGTAGAAGCGGATCGTCTCGACACCAACTCCTGATGCCTTGGCGAAGGTGCCGATGGACAGGTTGTCTTGTGCCGAATTCATGGACTTGACTCCGTACTTGACTACGGAAATACATTACTGCCGCGACGACAAATTTGGAAGGAACATACACATGTCTGAACCCACCCACGGCAAGGGCGCTTTGGCCATCGGCGGCCTCGCGGCAATTCTTGCGTCCACTTGCTGCCTTGGTCCGTTAGTGCTGGTCATGCTGGGCTTTTCGGGAGCATGGATCGGCAATCTGACGATCTTGGAACCATATCGGCCGATCTTCATCGCGGCAGCCATAGTGCTGCTGTTCTTCGCTTACCGCCGCATCTTTCGTCCCGCCGCTGCCTGCCGGCCGGGCGAGGTGTGTGCCATCCCGCAAGTACGGGCAACCTACAAGATCGTCTTCTGGGTCGTCGTCGCGCTGGTGCTGGTCGCGCTGGCGTTTCCCTATGTTCTGCCACTGTTCTATTGAAGGAGACATTTCATGAAAATACTTTCTATGCTCATCGCCCTTGCCGCGGCCTTCAGTGCGCCTGCATGGGCGGCCACGCAGACCGCCACCCTGTCGGTGCCGGGCATGACGTGCTCCGCCTGTCCGGTCACAGTCAAGAAGGCGCTGTCCAAGGTGCCCGGTGTCGAAAAGACCCAGATCCTTCTCGAACAGCGCCAGGCCATCGTTACCTATGACGATGCCAAGACCAGCCTCGCCGATTTGACCAAGGCGACCACGGATGCCGGCTACCCATCGACGCAGGTGCGCTGATGGCCTTGGCGTGCGCGTGGCCGACAAGGCTGGCCTGGGCGGCAGCGTCGTTTTGGCGGCATCCTGCGTGAGCTGCTTTCCCGGTATTGGCAAGCTTGGGGGTGGCGGTGGGACTCGGTTCGCTGAGTCCGCACAAGGGGCTGTTCGTGCGCATCCTGCTACCGCTGTTCGCCGGCATCGCGCTGATAGCCGACGCTCGGCCGGCTCAGCCATCGCCAGTGTCGGCGCACCGCGGCGTGCCTGCTGGGTCCGGTCGCCGTGCCGGTCGCGATATTGCTGATGCGGGCGTCGGGCTACCGCTCCGGCTGGTTGCTGTATCCGGGGCTGGCGCTGATGGTGGCGTATCGATCTTCGTCCTCCTCGCGGCCAGGAAGAGTTTGCGTGGTACCCCTGGCCGGCAAGTGCTGATTTCCATGTGTGGCTCCCAAGTACGGGAGCGACTCACCAGGGCTGAATTTGCATGACTGAAACATACGGTTTGAACAAACAGGCGCTCGAGGTCACTGGCATGACCTGCCAGGCATGCGCTCGCCACGTGCAGGAGGCGCTGTCCAGCGTGGATGGCGTGACTAGCGCCAGCGTGGACTATCCGACGGCTACCGCCCAGGTGGTGGCCGGTGCGGCGCTGTCCGTCGCCGCGCTCAATGCCGCACTGCCGCCGCCCTATCGCGTACGAGCGCTGGCGCGGCCGCCGGCCGCGGATCACGCGGCAAGGCATGGCGGGCCCGTGGCCGGCCATGACGCCCGTCTGCGTGTGGCGGTGATCGGCACCGGCGGCGCAGCAATGGCTGCGGCGCTCCGGGCCGCCGAGCGCGGTGCGCAGGTGACGGTGATCGAACGCGGCATCGTCGGCGGCACCTGCGTCAACATCGGCTGTGTGCCTTCCAAGATCATGATCCGCGCTGCTCACGTCGCTCATACCCGCCGTCACAGCGCGTTTGACGGCGGCATCGACGCCCACGCACCGGCGATCCGTCGCGACGTGCTGCTGGCCCAGCAGCAGGCGCGGGTGGAGGAGCTGCGCCACGCCAAGTACGAGCGCATCCTCGATGGCAATCCGGACATCACGCTGCTGCGCGGCGAAGCGCGCTTCGTCGACGGCCACACGCTGCGCGTGCGCCTGGCCGAAGGCGGCGAGCGCACGGTGGCTTTCGACCGCTGCCTGATCGCGGTGGGCGCCCGGCCGGCGGTGCCGCCGATCCCCGGCTTGGCCGACACACCGTACTGGACGTCCACCGACGCGCTGGCCGCCGACCGCATTCCGAAGCGTCTGCTGGTACTCGGCTCGGCCGTGGTGGCCTGCGAGCTTGGCCAGGCCTATGCGCGGCTGGGCAGCCGGGTGACGATGATCGCCCGCAGCGAGTTGTTCTTCCACGAGGACCCGGCCATCGGCGAAGCCATCGGCCAGATCTTTGCCGACGAGGGCATCACCGTGCTGCGTCAGACCCAGACCCGCGCGGTGCGCCATGAAAACGGCGAGTTCATCCTCGACACCAGCGCCGGCCAGCTGCGCGGCGATGCGCTGCTGGTAGCCACCGGCCGCACCCCCAACGGTGACACGCTGGAGCTGGCCCAAGCCGGCGTGCGCACGGGCAAGGGCGGCGCCATCGAAGTCGATGCGCAGCTGCGTACCTCGGCCAGCCACATCTACGCCGCCGGCGACTGCACCGACCAGCCGCAGTTCGTCTATGTCGCCGCCGCCGGCGGCACCCGCGCCGCGATCAACATGACCGGCGGCGACGCCCAGCTCGATCTGTCGGCCATGCCGGCGGTAGTGTTCACCGAACCGCAGATCGCCACGGTGGGGCTGAGCGAGGCCGAGGCGCATCTGAAGGGTATCGAGACCGACAGCCGCACGCTCACCCTGGACAACGTGCCGCGCGCGCTCGCCAACTTCGACACGCGCGGCTTCATCAAGCTGGTGGTGGAGGCGGCCAGCGGCCGGCTGATCGGCGTGCAGGCGGTGGCCGACGGGGCCGGCGAGCTGATCCAGACCGCGGCCATCGCGCTACGCGCCGGGATGACCGCTGCCGAACTGGCCGACCAGCTGTTTCCGTACCTGACCATGGTCGAGGGGTTGAAGCTGGCCGCGCAGACGTTCAGCAAGGACGTCAAGCAACTTTCCTGCTGTGCAGGTTGAGGGAGACCATCGCATGAAAGATCTTCTCAAACAGCTGGGCAGCCTGCTCGGCGCGCTGTTGGCGGCGGCCTGCTGCCTGGGCCTGCCGCTGCTGCTCAGCGCGCTGTCGGCGGCCGGTCTGGGCTTTCTCATCCATGACGCGATCTTGATCCCGCTGCTGGCAGCCTTCGTGGCACTGAACCTGTGGCTGCTATGGCGGGCCACCGGCCGTCATGCCAGGCGGCAGCCGTTCGTGCTCGGTGTATTCGGCGGCGTACTGGCCGTGGTCGGCCTGTACATCCACCCGCTGGCGGCGACGCTGGGCCTGCTGCTGTTGGTGGCCGCCAGTTTTTGGGATTTTGCCAACGGCCGCCGCGCGAGGACCTGCGCGCACTGAATGCGCTTTGCCGCCGCTGCCCTCACCGCCAGGAGTCCTGCGTGAGCCAACAAAACTACGACCTCGTCGTCATCGGCAGCGGCACCGCCGCCAACGTCATCGCCTTCAATTGCCGCAAAGCCGGCTGGTCGGTGGCGATCATCGATCACCGGCCGTTCGGCGGTACTTGCGCGCTGCGCGGTTGCGACCCGAAGAAAATGCTGATCGCCGCCACCGAAGTGATCGACGGCTTTACGCGCATGGGCGCCATCGGCACCGTGCAAGGCGAGTTGCACATCGACTGGGCTGCACTACAGCGGCACAAGCGTTCGTTCACCGATCCGGTGCCGGGTCATCGCGAACAGGCCTACGCCAAACAGGGCATTGATGCGTATCACGGCCGCGCCCGTTTCAGTGGACGCAACACCATCACAGTGGGCGATCGGACGCTCCATGCCAAGCACATCGCCATCGCTGCTGGCGCGGAACCGGTTTGGCTGCCGATCGAGGGCGCCGAGCACCTGGTCTTGAGCGATGACTTTCTGAATCTTGAATCGCTGCCCAGGCGCATCGTGCTGGTCGGCGGCGGCTACATCGGTTTCGAGTTTGCCCATATCGCCGCGCGCGCCGGCGCCGAAGTTTCGATCTTCAACCGGGGCGCGCAGCCGCTGGCCGGCTTCGATCCGGATCTGGTCGGCCTGCTGGTCGAACGCACCCGCGCGCTCGGCGTGGCGGTACATCTCGGCTATGAAGTGAAAGCGCTGTGCAAGCGCGGTGACGGTTTCGAAGTCGAGGCGCAAGGCCCGGACGGGCGTTTGGTCGTGGACGCCGACATGGTGATCCACAGTGGCGGGCGCGCGCCCGCACTGGAAGCACTGGATCTGGATGCGGCCGGTATCGCGCACGACCACGGCCGGCTGACGCTGGACAAGACCTTCCGCAGCACCTCCCATCCTGCGGTCTATGCCGCAGGCGATGCGTCCGGCGGGCCGTTGCCGCTGACCCCGGTGGCCGCACTGGAGGCCCACGCGGTGGTCGACAACCTCTTGCACGACAAGCACGTCACGGTCGACTACACCGGTATTCCCAGTGCCGTGTTCACCCTGCCGGTGCTGGCCCGCGTCGGTCTGCTCGAAGCCGAAGCCAGGGCGCAGGGTCTGCGCTTCAAGCTCAGCCACGCCAACGTGCCGGGCTGGTTCACTGCACGCCGTGTCAACGAATCATGCTACGGCTACAAGGTGTTGGTGGAGGAGGGCAGCGATCGTATCCTTGGCGCCCATCTGATCGGTCCGGAGGCGGCCGAGGTGATCAACCTGTTCGGTTTCGCCATGCGCAGCGGACTCGGCGCCGCCGCGATCCGCCGCGCCACCTTTGCCTACCCCACCGCAGCGTCGGATATTGAATCCATGCTGCCGTGACTCAGGAGCCTCAGCGCCGGTCACCGTCCAGTGATTCGAGAATCGGACAACCGTCTTCGCTGCCGGCGCACAGGTTCAACAGGGTAGAACCCGTATCTGGCGGACGCAATCAGATCTGCTGAGTCGGGTATGGAACGCCGTGCCGACGTCGACTACGGCTTATACATACCGTCGGTGCGCTCTGGCCGGGCATTGATCGGATAGCTATGCACCGGCCCGCGGAATGGCTGCCAAAGCATGCGGTCCAACCGCAACTCGCACGGGTCGCGGAATTGATTGATGCCTATCGTCATGCCGATCTGGCCGTCCTGCGGCTGGGCGCAATAGGTGCCGAAGAGGCGATCCCACCAGGGCAGGTTGAAGCCGAAGTTGGAGTTGGTCTCGTGCGGATGCCAGGAATGGTGCACGCGGTGCATGTCCGGCGTGACGAGAAGCCAGCGCAGCACGCCGTCCAGCCGCTGCGGCAGGCGAACGTTGCCGTGGTTGAACATGGAGGTGGCATTGAGCAGCACTTCAAATGCCAGCACGGCTACTGCCGGCGCGCCCAGCGCCGCGATCACGCCTAGCTTGATGACCAAGGAAAGCACGATCTCGAACGGGTGGAAACGTGCGCCGGTGGTCAGGTCGAATTCGAGGTCGGTGTGGTGCACCCGGTGCAGTCGCCACAAGAGCGGCACTGCGTGAAACATCACGTGCTGCAGATAGACGGCCAGATCCAGCAGCAGTACGGACGAGACCAGAGCCAGCCCGTCGGATACTCCGATCGCCTGAAGCAACCCTCCGCCATGGGCGGCGGCGAACAAGGCGACACCGACCGCCGCGGTGGGGAAAATCAGCCGCACGAACACGCTGTCGAGCACGACGATGCCCAGATTGCCGGGCCAGCGCTTCCATCGGCCGATGGCTTGGCGTCGCCTTGGCGCCAGCGCTTCCCACAGCGCCATCACGGCGAAGATGCCGAAAAAGGCGCCGAGCCGGATCGCGGGTTCGTGGATGAGCAGAAATCGGGTCATGGTGGGGAGCTCCGATCAGAAGGTCCGGCGAATCGGTTTCGCCCCGATTGGCCCCGGCGTCTCGCCTGCCGGCTGGGCAGGGTGGATGGCATGTGCCGTGCGGCCAGCCCCGTGCATGTGGATCCCGATTTTCGCGACGAGGTCACCCGGCATCGTCGGATTCTGATCCGACCTGTCGAGAGACCAGACCGAGGTTGGCCACGGTAAACGGAGTCAATACATTCATGGCGATCTTGATCGCCAGCGGCAGATCCCAAGGCCCGGCCAGCAGCTGCCCACCGACATTGAAAGCGCTCAGCCAGATCCCCACGAGCAGAGCCACCATGCAGGTTCGTTTCAGATGGGGCGGATGCCGCACGATTGCCCGGGTTCGGCGCAGGGTGACCATGATCCTGTTCATCCGGCGGTCCGGCACGGAACGATGCGCGATGGCACGACGTGGCCGAGCGGCCATGGCGGCGGCGGAACCGGAAGGCGGTCGGACATCATGCAGTATTCCTCCGGATCGACATGTCGTTGGCGGAACATTTTCCGTGTTCCGGGCCACAGCCGCCAGCTCGGGGCGGGGCGTGCCGATCGGGGAACGGTGCGCCCTGCGGGGCATCAGGGGTCCGTACGCCGGCGGCGGGCGATGCTCTCATCTGGCGTAACCTGCAACCTCTTGCGCGTCGGCTTCGACACCCAGCCCCAACGCGATCCGGTTGACGAAATTGAAATAGGCGGTGACCAGGTTGATACGCAGTATTTCCGCGTCGGTCAGACCTTCGGCGCGCAACGCGCCTACCTGTTCCTCGTCCATCGTCGAGGGAGAGACGGTGAGCCTGCGCGCGTAAAGCAGCATCGCGCGCAGCCGCGGCGCAGCGAGCCGATCCGGCGCGTCGCGCACCGTAGCCAGCATCCCTTCGTCCTTCTCGTAGCATCGAAGCGCCTCCAGATGGTGCGCCACGCAGTAGGCGCAGCCGTTGGCGGCCGAAACCGTGACCGCGATGGCCTCACGCTCGCGCCGGCTCAACGGACCGGCCGAGAACATCAGGTGCATGTAGAGATCGAGATGGTGCTGCAGCCCACCCGGGTCGAGGCTGTGCACGCCGAGGATACGTGCCACCTTGCCGCGCCGCGCCTTCACGGCATCATAGGTCTGCCGCAGCGGGCCTTGCGCTTCGCTGTCGGGGATTTCGCTGATCCAGCCCATTCAGGCGTCCTTTTGTCCGGTGTTGCGGATGGCATCGACGGCGGTCGAGGCCTCGATACGTGCCAATGCCTGACCAAGGCCGGACACCGCCGGCACATCCATCCAGGGGTATTCCCGCGGCAGTCCGGCGCGGTTGATCCAGAGTGCGCGCCATCCGCACGATGCGGCACCGGCCGCATCCCAGCCGTTGGACGAATGGAATGCGATGGATGACGGGACTGCCCCGAACGCCTTCGCGGCTGCGGCGTAGGCCCGCGCATCGGGCTTGAACATCTCCAGTGCATGCACCGAGTAAACGATGTCGACCAGATCATCGAGACCGGCCGCAGTCAGCGCCGTGTTCAGCATGGCCGTGGTGGCATTGGAAAATACCGCCACGGGCAACCCCAGGCGACGACAGGCGCCGAGCGCCTCGCGCACGTCCGGATAAGCATCCAGCTTCCGGTAGGCGTCGAGCAAAGCTTGCCGAACCACGCTGTCGCGGCGACCGAACGAGGCCAATGCATAGTCGAGCGCCTCCTCGGTGACCTGCCAGAAATCGGCGTACCGCCCCATCAGGCTACGCGTCCAGCTGTATTCAAGCTGCCTCTGTCGCCACAACGTTGATATGCGTTCGGCGTCCGGGCCAACGATCCCGGCCAGGCGGGCCATGGCCGAATGCACGTCGAACAGGGTTCCGTAGGCGTCGAAGACCGCGATGGCCGGAGGTGCCGTGTCCACCCTCTGTACGTCAGGAATATCGTGGTCATGGATGGGCATGGCGGGCACCGTCGACGGTAAACCCATCGCTGTCGCGCAGCAGGTACAGCGCCACGCACGCTGCCAGCATGGGCCACGCCGTGAAGAACAGCAGGTTGGCGCCTTCGTGGGGATGCAGGTACTGGTGCCACGACGACAGCGTGGAGCCCGCGTGCAAGAGCATTACGGCGCCATAGGAGAAACGGCGCAAAACCCCGATGACGAAGGCCAGCAGGAGCAACAGTTCAAGCGCACCCAGGATGGTGAACGCCGAGGCGCCTGGTCCCGCCATGGCGTAGAAGCGCTCGAATACACCGGCGGCGTGCTCGGGGCGGATGAACTTGTCCAGGGCCCACATCAGCATCACCAGGAACACTGTCAGCCGCAACCCAAGCAGCGACAAGCTCAGACGATTCGTGGAGTTCACGGAATGGCTCCTCGGCAGGTGGATGTATCGGTGGAGTGCGGCGGAGCACGGCTTCGTTGCCGGGCACCTCGAATAGCCGCTTTTTGCGCGTCATGCCTGGTTCCATCGGGTGGAACGGCCCTCCTAGCCCCGCTCCACCAGGACTTCGCTGATCTGGATCACCGGAGCAATATCGGTGAAGTTGCGCAGGTCTTCCAGGAGTTCGGCGGCGTGCGGCCCGAAGCCGTTCTGGAACGCCTCCACCGAGTCGCAGAAGATGTGGCTCATGCCGAGATAGGTCGGTGCCGTATCGGGCGATCCGCCGGCCAGCCCCTTGTCGATCGAGTAGTACCTGCAGCTCTCGCCCATGCGGCGCTTCACGAGGGGCATGTGTGTCTCGCGGTAGTACGCATGGTCGAACCTGGCTCCAGGGGCGTACGGGTACATCACGCTTGCTTTGATCATTCGTGCTTCCCAGGAAGGGCGGGCAGTGCGGCACGTGTGGATGGCACTGCCCTGATCGGAGTGGTGGCGATCGGGTTGACCGACCCGTCCACATAACGTCGTTCGGGTACCGCGCTTACGCTGGGCGATGCCAGGCTTCGCCGGAGAATTCCTTGTTGGTCAAGGTCCCGGTCAGGTGGTTGGCGTAGTTGCTCAGCGTCTTCATGCTGACGCCCAGCACGACTTCGAGCGCCTGCTGATGGGTGAACCCGGCCTTGAGAAAGGCTTCCAGCGGCGCCCCCGCGACCCAGCCGCGCTCCTTCACCATGCTGCGGGTGAACGAGGACAGCGCCTGCAGCCGCGCGTCCGGCACCGTGGTGCGGTTTCGCAACGCATCGACGACGTCATCGGGAGCCTTGGCCATCTTGCGCGCGATCATCGAGTGGGCGGCGACGCAGAATTCACAGCCGTTCTCCACGCTGGCGGTCAGCAGCACCACCTGGCGTTCCACCGGGTTGAATGACGTCTTGTCGAACTGCGAAGACAGGCCGAAATAGGCCTCCAGCGCCGCTGGCGCATTGGCGAGGTTGGCATACAGGTTGGGCACGAAGCCCATCTGCTTTTGCGCGCCCTGCAGCAGCGCGCGCGCCGCCCCGGGAGCCGTGTCGGGAGTTTGCAAGGTGAATTCGCTCATGGGTCATACTCCTTGGTGGTTGGATGTGCGGCCGATCGGATGTCGCGTCGGCCCCGGGCATACTTTGACAACCGGCCGAGGCGGCAGCCATGCCCGCAGCGCGCGCATGCTTGTCCCTGCGTCTTGATCTGGAGCTGCCGTGGACGAACTGAGCGAATTGATGCGCCATCTGCGTTTGCAGACACGCGTGTTTCATCGGACTGCCCATTGTGGGCAGTGGACCCTCGACGCTGAGTACGAGCGCAAGGCGATGTTCCATCTGGTGGCTGGTGGCTCCTGTGTGCTGCGCACGGACGATGGCACGGCCGACGTGGCGCTGCAGGCCGGCGACGCGGTGTTGTTCATCCGCCCGCAGGACCACTGCCTGATCGCTCCGCGTGACGCTGACGACACCGTCGCCACGCTGCTGTTGTGCGGTTACTTCGAGTTTGACTCGCCACTGGCCGAAGTGTTGCTGGCTTCATTGCCGGCGCAGATGCTGCTTCGACACCACCCGACGCCGGAGGATATGGCGTCCGGAGCGCCGGCGGCGCTGCTGCAGTTGATCATCGCCGAGGCCGAGCAGAACGGCCCCGGCGCCATGCTGCTGATGGACAAGCTGTCCGATGCGCTGTTCATGTACGCACTGCGACAGTGCGTGGCCTCGGGCACCGTGGAACGGGGGTTGTTGAGCGCGATGTCCGATCCTTGCCTGGGTGCGTCGCTGCTGGCCGTGCATCATGATCCGCAGCACCCCTGGACGGTTGCTGCCCTCGCCGACACCGCACATCTGTCGCGGGCCGCGTTCGCGCGACGGTTTGTCCAGGCGGTCGGGGTCACCCCCATGGACTACGTCACCGGCCTGCGCATGCAGCAGGCACAGTCGGCGCTGGCCGAGCGTGGCGTCAGCGTGGCCGAGGCGGCGGTGATCGCCGGCTATGCGACGGAGGCCGCGTTCAGTCGCGCCTTCAAGCGCATCCACGGGCGTTCGCCGGGCGCCTCGCGGTCGTCGTGAGACGCCAATGAATCCGATGGGCGGTTTGCCTGCTCTATGCGGGTGAGGGCGTTGCACAGCGGCAGAGGGAGTTCACCGCCATCCCCCGTGCTCACGGGCAGTGAATTCCGAGCCTACCGGACCCGCCGTGCACGCCCTCGCCCATCGTGGGTCGTCTGATCGTGCTGGCAGGGCCGGATGCTCGATGCACGATGGACTGGGTGCCACGCGCTCATGGAAAGGCCTCGAAGTGCAGCCCGACATGGGGCTCTCCTACGTGGCGGCCCGCCGGTACCAAGGGGGAGATTTCGACCGCAGTGTCTGGGTTGCTGCGGCAGGCATTCGTCTGCCGGAGCTCTGGCACCACATGTTTTTCAGCTTTCAGCTGGGGGCAGCGACGCCACGGACGAAAGCCTTGAGCAGCACTCAGCAATTTGTGAGCTCGTTGGGCTGGTCCCGGCACGGCTTCGCCATCCTGATAAGGCATGTCTCCAACGGCGGCACGCGGAAGCCGAATCTCGGCGAGACGATGCTGCTGGTCGGCGTGGACATGAAGACGCCGTGACGAAACGCATGAACCGTCGCGGCGTCGATACGTGAAGATTCTTCGTGATCTGTCCGCCGTGGTGAATCCTTTTGCTTGCCCGTTGCCTCTACGAAGCAGGCTTCGCCTGGCGGTCGGGTGGCGAGGGCCATCCTTCGGATTACTCGCCTGCCGGCCGGTATGCTGCCGGCGCAGGAATCTTCCGATCTGATTTTGAGGGTGGTTGCGTTCGTCGGAAGTACGGGTGCGCCTGGCGTTGCCGGGAAGGATCAAGGTGCATATGCCATCCAGCAGTGGACCGTGGGCGCCGAATGGTGCGCCGTCAACGAGGAGAAGCGTCATGCGTGCAGTGTGGAAAAACACCGTCATTGCAGAAAGCGCCCATACGATCGTGGTCGAGGGCAACCACTACTTCCCGCGCGAATCGCTCAAGCGGGAGAACTTTCGCGAAAGCGACCACCATTCGGTGTGCCACTGGAAAGGCACGGCCAGTTACCTGGATGTCATCGTCGAGGGTGACATCAACTCCGACGCGGCCTGGTACTACCCGGCCCCGAAACCGGCGGCTGCCGAAATCCGCGGTCACGTCGCGTTCTGGCGAGGGGTCAAGGTGCAGTCCTGAAAGGGGACATGCGCAAGGGGGCATCATGGCGGATTCAGGTGAAGGGCCTGCCACGAGGGACGCGACGCATGACTTGTTGCGCGGCCTGTCCAGACTCTTGTTGCTCGGCTTGCTCCTGGCCGGGCCGACGGGTTGCGCGACGCGCACGTGGAATACCCGGATCAAGCCGGTCGGAGTGGAGGATCGCTACGAGTTCGGGACGCGCTTTCCGCACGCCATCCGCGATACCTTCGTCGTACTCGCCTTTTCCGGCGGCGGTACCCGTGCGGCCGCCTTCAGCTATGGCGTGCTGGAAAAATTGCGCGATACCGAGGTGATGGCAGGAGGGCAGCGGACGCCCCTGCTGAATCTGGTGGACGTGATCACGTCGGTTTCCGGCGGGAGCTATACGGCGGCTTACTACGGACTGTTCGGCGACCGCATCTTCCGCGACTTCCGGTTCCGGTTTCTGTACCGCGACTGGCAGGGCGAGCTGCTGGGCCTGCTGTGGCGCCCCGATCACCTGCTATCGATCGCCGGTCGCCATTACAGTCGCAGCGACCTGGTGGCCGCCTACCTCGATCGCACTTTGCTCGAAGGGAAGACCTTCGCCGATATGTCGCCGGCCGGATTGCCGATGATCATCCTCAACGCGAGCGACCTGAACAACGCCACGACGTTTTCCTTCATCCAGCAGCAGTTCGATTTCCTGTGCTCGGATCTGTCCACCTATCCGGTGGCCAACGCGGTGATGGCGTCGGCCGCCGTACCGGGGCTGTTTGCGCCGATCGCCCTGCGCAATTACCCCGATTGCCCGCAACGCCACCAGTCGTGGGTGACCCAGTCACTGGCGCATGACGACATGCTGGACCGTCGCTATGCCGTAGCCCGCGCGCTTTTGCGCTACGGCGATCCGCAGCAGATGCCGATCCTGCGCCTCGCCGATGGCGGCGTGACCGACAACCTCGGCGTGCGTGGTTCGATGATGAGCCCTGTCGCGCAATATGGTGATGTGCCGAACATGGCGGGTGCGTTCACGCCGGAACAACTTCGCCGCGTGCGACACGTCCTGGTCATCGTCGCCAACGCGCAGGTCTACGCGCCCTATGCGTGGTCAGTGGAGGGTCGCGCACCGGGTCTGATCAATACGATGCGTGCCTCATTCGATGCGTCACTGGGCATTCTCAACACCGAAACCGTCTCCCTCGCCAAGAATGGCTTCCTGATGTGGGCCCGGCACGTCAGTGCCACGCGCCCACCGGGCGAACCCGGGGTCAAGGTCGATTTCGCCGTACTGACGTTCAACCAGATCGCCGACCCCGCCGAGCGGCAGCGCTTCAATGCGATGCCGACTGCCTTTCATCTGCGCTCCACCCAGGTTGATGCCCTGCGCGCCCTGGCGGGGCAGTTGCTCGGAGAGTCACCGGAGTTCCAGTCGTTCCTGCGGGATATGCGGCGCGACGAGCATTGACGTTCGTTCGAGGTTTGAATCTTTTCGTCGCAAGGCCGCCTCTCTCCTTCGAGACCCAAAAGTCTCTGCCTTGTTCCGATACCTCAACCTGGAGATTCCTATGAAAAATTCCTTGAAGCTGGCTTCGCTGGCCGCCTTGACCGCCGCCATCGTCGCCCTTCCTGTTGCGGCGACCAGCATGGGCGGCGCCCAGGAAACCTGCCATCCCGCGTCTGGCATGGCCGCGTGCGGCGCGAAGTGCGCAGGCAAGTGTGCTCCGAACAAGCACCACGCCTTGAAGAAGCATGCCTCCATGCACGCGAAGTGCGGTGCCCAAAAGTGTGCACCGAAATGTGCACCGAAATGTGCACCGAAGTGTGCGGCCCAGCACTGATGGCCTCCGCGCCTGGCCGGCGATCGCCGAACCCGGCCGCGCGCCGGACAGGGCTCGCCGGCCGGCGCTTGCTCGACACGTACGCGGTACTCGCGACTCGCGGCGAACACCTGCTGCACGATCTGCTCGGGGGCCAGGTGCCTCGCCAGTGGCAGCATTATCCCGAGGACGATTCGATCGACCCGGACGGCGGCTACCAGTGGTTCTACCACTCGCATTCGCCGGAGGATCGGCCGGAGGCTGCCGAGCACGGCCATTTCCACCTTTTTGCCCGCCGCCCACTCTGGTCCCGGCGCATGCAGTCAAAGGCGGAGCGGGCCTTTGCGGCCTTGACAGGCAACCCCGGCAGGCAGGTCGCCACGCGGCACCTGCTGGCCGTCGGGATGGATGCCAAGGGGCTTCCGGTCAGCCTGTTCACGGTCAATAGCTGGGTCACCGGCGACCTGATGCTCAGCGCCTCCGGCACCGCGCGGATCCTCGCCGACATGCACCTGCGCACCGGCCATGATGCGATCGACACCGTGCTGGAGTGCGTCGTCGCGCTCTGCATGGACGAGATCCGCATGCTCCTCGGCGCGCGTGACACGATGCTGTCCGCCTGGAAAGGGCGCGCGGTACTCGAGGATACCCGGCTGGAAATCCTCTCTCACCAGGCCATCGCGCTTGACGCGAAGCTCAACGCGTAGCGCCGTCGGACCGAGGCGACGAGGGGCGGGTCGCCGCGGGCGGCGGAATCGCTTCGATCGTTTGCGGCGTCCGCGGGGACCGTCGCGATGGGCCCCCATGGGTCGACTTGCGGCTCCCGCAAAGTGCGCGGCATTCGAACCGATGCATCCGATTCGCGAGTGCACGGCGAACCGGGTTCCGGGCGAATGAATCCTTTCGCCTGATCAGGTGCTCTATGGGTTGCCGGAAAGATCCGGTTCACTCTACGGAGATGCGCATCATGAACAGCCAGAACCTGCTGAAAACGGCCCTGGTCGGCGCCCTGACGCTCGGCGTCGCCGCGATGGCCACTGCTGCGCCGGCACCTGCCGGTGCCGGCGGCGCGAAAGCCGGCGACATGGGCATGACCAAGTGCTACGGCATCAATGCGGCCCACAAGAACGACTGCAAGTCGCCGGGGCATTCCTGCGCCGGCCAGGACAGCAAGGCGCGCGACCCGAACGCGTTCGTCGCGGTGCCGGCCGGTCTGTGCGAGAAGATCGACGGCGGCTCGACCAGTCCGGCCGACAAGGGCTGAGCAACGCGATGAACCCTGTGCTGCCCTTCGTGCAGCGACCGGTCCCGGCGGCTGCCGGGATCGGGTTGCGCGCCCCGCACATTGAACGCGTGCTGGCCGAGCGGCCGCCCGTACCCTGGTTCGAGGTGCACAGCGAGAACTATTTCGGCGCAGGTGGCGCCATGCACGCCGCGTTGGAGCGCATTCGTGCCGACTATCCGCTGAGCCTGCACGGCGTCGGCTTGTCATTGGGCTCGGCCGATGCCCTCGACCAGGCGCATCTCGCCACCTTGCGCAGACTGGTTGATCGCTACGAACCGGCGCTGGTTTCCGACCATATTTGCTGGGGGGCGTTCGGCGGCGCGCACATGAACGAATTGCTGCCATTGCCCTTCACCGAGGAAGCGCTGGCGCTGATGGTTTCGCGGGTGTCGCAGGTGCAGGAGGCGCTGGGGCGCGAGTTCCTGGTAGAGAACGTGTCGAGCTATCTGGGCTTTCGCGACGCGGACATGCCGGAGTCCGCGTTTGTGGCGGAATTGGTTCGTCGCAGCGGTTGCGGGCTGCTGCTGGACGTGAACAACATCTACGTCAACAGTATCAACCACGGGTTCGACCCGCACGACTACCTGCGTGCGATGCCGCATGCATCAGTGCGCGAAATGCACCTGGCCGGTTTCATCCGGAAGGGACATCTGCCCGTTCCTTTGCTGATCGACAGCCATAGCCGGCCGGTGGCCGACGAAGTCTGGGCCCTTTACGGCGAGGCGCTGGAGCTGTGCGGTGCGCAGCCTACGTTGATCGAATGGGATCAGGACATTCCCGAGCTGGAAGTTCTGCTGGCCGAAGCCGGCCGGGCCGAGGAGAGGCTGCATGCCTGCCGCACCGCGATTGCATGAGCTGCAGCGAGGTTTCGTCGACGCCCTGCTGGGGCGAGGCGACGCTGCGGCAGCGTGGGTCGATGGTGGCGGACTCGAGCCTTCGGCGCGATTGCGTATCTACCGGCACGCGGTGGCCGGAACCCTGACGGCGGCCTTGCGCGACAGTTATCCCACCGTGCTGGCCCTGGTCGGCGAGGCGTTTTTCGAGGCCATGGCAGAGCGCTATCGACTGCAGCACCCTTCGACCTGCGGCAACCTGCAGCAGTTCGGCGGTTCGCTGGCCGGGTTCATCGCCACCATGCCGGAGGTGCGGGCGCTGGGCTATCTGGCGGATGTGGCGCGCCTGGACTGGTTGCGCCAGGTCGCTGCCCTGGCACCCGATGCCGTGCCCGTCAGTGCTGCCATGAGTGCCGACGCGGCCGCGGTGGCGCCGGACCGGCTGCGCGTCCGCCTGCATCCGAGCCTGCAGAGGCTGCGCAGCGATCACGCCGTATTGACGATCTGGCACTGGTGCCGGATGCCGGATGGACCAGCACTGAAACTCGAGGGCAACGGCGAACATGTGCTGCTGTGGCGCGACGGCGGCGACGTGGCGATGACGACCGTCGATCCGGCCACCTTCCGCTGCATCGAGGCGTTGGCCGATGGGCGTGATATGGCGTCGGCTTGTCGGGTGGCATCCGGGGTGGACGACGACTTCGACCTGGAACCCTGCCTGCGGGATCTGCTTGCGCAGGGGTTGATCGTGGCATTTATCGACGAGGAGAGCGGGACATGAACAAGTTTCTTGCCTGGACAGGGGATCACTATGGGCGACTCGTCCACGTGTTTTCGGGGCTGGGGCCGCTGGCCCTGCTGTTGTTCCGGGTCTGGGTGGCGTTGGCGTTCTGGCGGGCCGGTGTGGTGAAGTTCGAAGATCCCTCCGGCACGTCCTACCTGTTCAACAACGAGTATCACGTGCCGCTGCTGTCCGGCGACGCTGCAGCATTCCTCGGCACCTGGATCGAGTTGATCCTGCCCTGGTTCCTCCTGTTGGGGCTGGGCGGGCGACTCACCGCCGCGTTCTTGTTCATCTACAACATCATGGCGGTGACTTCCTATCCCGATCTGTGGCCGCACGGTTTCTGGACCGGGCTGATGGGTAGCGATTTCAACGACCACAAGATATGGGCCCTGATGCTGCTGGCCCTCGTGGCATGGGGGCCGGGTACCCTGTCGTTCGACCGGTGGCTGGTGAGGTTCTGGCCCATCGGTCGCCGCCCGGCCCTTTAGGCCAGGCCCGGATGTGTTTCACCGCGGCGTGGCGGCTCGACGCCGATTTTGAATCCTTTCGGGTATTGGTTCCCTCTAATAGGGTGAATGTGGTAGGACCATTCCTGCACCACATCATCGAGCTGCCATCGCGAGGTGCCCCATGCAACATGACCCCATACTGCTGGAATCCGCACGTCAGGGCGACCTCGCTGCCGTGGAGAAGCTGTTGACTTTGTGCCGTCCCGGCCTGCGCCGTATCGCCCAGTCGCAATGCGCGAGCAGCGTGGATCCGGACGATGCGGTGCAGGAATCACTGCTGTTGATCTACCGACGCATTGGCGCGTTGCGCACGATCGCTGCGTTCCCGGCGTGGACGTTTTCGATCGTACGACGGGAATGCCAGCGGTTGCTGCGTTCGATGCGCGGGCAGGTCGAACTGCCGGAGTCGGATCACCCCATTTTCACTTACACCGACCGCTTCGATCTGCGCCGCGATCTGGCGGCCGCCATCCAGTCGTTGCCGGACAAGTATCGCGAGGCGATCATCCTGCGCGATTTCGAGGAATTTTCGATTAGCGAGATCGCCGACCGGCTGCTGCTGACGCGCCAGGCAGTGAAGAGCCGCATTCACCGCGGTCGCCAGATGGTCCAGGAGTATCTGAAGGATTGAGTTGCCCTGCGTCGGCCCCAGCGCATGGCGGAGAGCTCCATGAGCGTCGGTCGGTCGTGTTGACGCCATTCGGTTTCCCTCGGTCATTCGACGCATGAAGAACAAGACCACGCTCATCCGGTCACTGATTTTCGTCGGGCTGCTTGGCGTGGTGGCCGCGTTCTTCGTGCTGGGCCTGCAGCATCAGTTCAGTCTGGAGGCGTTGAAGGTCCGGCAGCACGCGCTGGATGGCTATCGCCAGGCCCATCCGGTATCCCTCGCGGCGGCCTTCTTTCTTGTGTACGTGGCGTTTGCGGCCTTTTCGCTCCCCGCCGCGACGTTGCTGACGCTCGCGGGCGGCGCCTTGTTTGGGCTGCTGGAGGGCACGTTGCTCGTATCTTTTGCCTCCAGCATCGGAGCGACACTGGCGTTCCTGGCCAGCCGCCTCGTGTTCCGCGACGCCGTGCAGCGGCACTTCGGCAAACGCCTGCACGCGATCAACGAAGGCATCCGGCGCGAAGGCGGGTTGTACCTGTTCACGCTGCGGCTGGTTCCGGCGATTCCCTTCTTCGCGGTCAACCTGCTGATGGGGCTGACCATGCTGCCAACGCGCACGTTCTACCTGGTCAGCCAGGTCGGCATGCTGGCGGCGACGGTGGTCTTCGTCAATGCGGGTACGCAGTTGGCCGCGCTGCAATCCATGTCGGGTGTCCTGTCGCCCCGGATGCTCGGATCGCTTGCGCTGCTTGGTGTATTTCCGCTGCTGTCACGATGGATCGTCGCCCGCATGAAAGCCCGCCTGGCCTATGGGCGCTGGCCGAAACCGAAGCGATTCGACCGCAACCTGGTAGTGATCGGCGCGGGTTCGGCGGGGCTGGTCAGTGCTTACGTTGCCGCGACGGTACGCGCGAAGGTCACGCTGGTCGAAAAGCAGGCGATGGGGGGCGATTGCCTCAACACCGGCTGCGTGCCGTCCAAAGCGCTGATCCATGCCGCCCGGATGGCGGCGCAGGCACGTGATGCCGCGCGGGCCGGTGTGGAGACGGGCCAGGTGCGGATCGATTTCCGGGCGGTCATGGAGCGCGTGCGGAAGGCGGTGGCCACGGTGGCGCCGCACGATTCGATCGAGCGGTACCGTGCACTGGGTGTCGACGTGCGGCGCGGCCACGCGCGCATCGTGTCGCCCTGGGTGGTGGAAATCGACGGCGAGCCGATCAGCACGCGCGCCATCGTGATCGCTTCCGGTGCCGAGCCGCTGGTGCCTCCGATTCCAGGCCTGGCCGCTTCGGGCTACCTGACCTCGGAGACGCTGTGGCAGTTGCGTGAACTGCCCCGGCATCTGCTGGTACTCGGTGGCGGGCCCATCGGTTGCGAGCTGGCACAGGCCTTTGCGCGGCTGGGTTCGGCCGTGATCCAGGTCGAGGCCTTCGACCGTCTGCTGCTGCGCGAAGACGACGAAGTCTCCGCCTTCGTGCAGGCCCGACTGAACGCCGATGGGGTGGACGTGCGCATCGGCCACAAGGCGGTAGCCGTCGAGCCCCTCGACGAGGGGCATGTGCTGGTGTGTGAGGCCGGAGGCCAGCGCGTACAACTGTATTTCGACACGTTGCTGGTGGCGGTGGGTCGCAAGCCACGCACGGCTGGCCTCGGCCTGGAGGCACTGGGCATCGCTGCCGCGCCCACGGTGCCGACCGACGCGTATCTGGCCACGCTGTATCCCAACATCCATGCCTGCGGCGATGTCGCCGGCCCGTACCAGTTCACGCACACCGCCGCACATCAGGCCTGGTATGCCACCGTCAACGCGCTATTTGGCCAGTTTCGCCGCTTCCGCGCCGACTACTCGGTCATTCCGGCCGTCACCTTCGTCGATCCCGAGGTGGCGCGCGTCGGCATCAACGAGCGCGAGGCGCGGGAACAGGCGATCGCTTACGAAGTCACCCGCTACGAACTGGACGAGCTGGATCGCGCCATTACCGAGGATCAGGCGCAGGGTTTCGTGAAAATCCTGACCCTGCCAGGCAAGGACCGCATCCTCGGCGCGACCATCGTCGGCCAGCATGCCGGCGAGATGCTGGCCGAGTTCGTGCTGGCCATGCGCCACGGGCTCGGCCTGAACAAGATTCTGGGCACCATCCACGCCTATCCGACCTGGGCGGAGGCGAACAAGTACGTCGCCGGCAACTGGAAGAAGGCGCATGCACCCGAGCGGGTACTGGGCTGGCTGGCGCGCTATCACGCCTGGCGGCTGAAGTGAGCCTGCAGTGATGTATCGAAGGGTCCACCTCCACATGTTCGCCGTTCCGATGCTGCCTGGCGTAGTGGTGGTGAGTGAGCCGAGGCCACCGAGCGCGGCGACATCGTTGCTCCTGCGTCTTGTGGCGTCGTCGACGGGACTCGTGCAGGACACCATCGACCCGGATCGTTGGCGATTGGCCCAGGCATAACCAGTGAGGCATATCTAACGTGAACGCTGTTCTTTCTTTGTCACTGCCGTCGTTTTCCCGCACCCTGCGGGAGCATGGGCTGGTGTTGCCGCGCCTGCCGCTGGAAATCCTGCAGGTCAACGTCGGCAAGCTGTGCGACCTGGCCTGTCAGCACTGCCACGTCGAGGCAGGCCCAAAACGCACTGAAATCATGCAGGCAGCAACCGTTGATCGCATCCTCGAACTGCTGGCTCATGCGCCCGCGGTGCACACGCTGGATCTGACTGGCGGCGCACCCGAGCTCAACCCGCATTTCCGCACCCTGGTGCGCGAGGCGCGCGCGCTGGGCAGGACCGTGATCGACCGTTGCAACCTGACCGTGCTGTTTCGCCCGGGACAGGAGGACACCGCGGAATTCCTGGCCGCGCAGGGCGTCAAGGTGGTCGCTTCGCTGCCGTGCTACAGCAAGGCCAACGTTGAAAGGCAGCGCGGCCAGCATGTGTTCGATCCCAGCCTGCGCGCCCTGCGTCAGCTCAATGCGCTCGGCTACGGCCACGCCGGCTCCGGGCTGGAACTGGGTCTGGTCTACAACCCGTTGGGCGCCAGCTTGCCCCCGGCGCAAGCGGCGCTGGAGACGACCTACCGGCGCGAGCTGGCCGAGCACTTCGGCATCGTGTTCAACCGCCTGTTCACCATCACCAATATGCCGATCAAGCGTTTCCTGCATCTGCTGGAACGCGAGGGCCGTTACGAAACCTACATGCATACCCTGCTCGATGCGTTCAACCCCCAGGCCGCGCTGGGCGTGATGTGCCGCAACCTGCTGTCGGTGAGCTGGGACGGCCTGCTGTACGACTGCGATTTCAACCAGGCGCTGGACCTGCCGCAGGGTGGCCGGCGGCGCAGCATCTGGGACATCGCGGGGCTGGCGGACATGGAACGCGAGCCGATCGCTTTCGCCAATCATTGTTATGGCTGCACCGCCGGTGCGGGCAGCTCCTGTGGAGGATCGTTGACATGAACATGGACCTGGAACACGAAATCGGCGGCGCTGCCGAAGAACAGCAATCGGCGGTGCGCAGCTATTACGGCGAAACCCTGCAGTCCAGCAACGACTTGCGCACCACGGCGTGCTGCAGCATCGATGCGATACCCGTACACCTGCGCGCGATCCTGGCCCAGTTGCACCCGGAAGTGCGCGACCGTTTCTACGGTTGCGGCTCGCCNCTGCCGCCGGCGCTGGACGGCATGACGGTGCTGGATCTGGGCTGCGGCAGTGGCCGCGATGCCTACCTGATGTCGAAGCTTGTCGGCGAGCGGGGTCATGTCATCGGCGTCGACATGACGGCGCAGCAGCTGGCCGTCGCCGAGCGGCATCGCGACTTTCACGCACAGGCCTTTGGACATGCCCGTTCCAATGTCACGTTTCATCTGGGCGATCTGGCCGACCTCGCGGCAATCGGCGTTGCTGATGCGTCGGTCGATGTGGTGGTATCCAATTGCGTGCTGAACCTGGTGCCGGACAAGCGCCGCGCATTTGCCGAGATCCTGCGTGTGCTCAAACCCGGCGGCGAGCTGTATTTCTCCGACGTCTACAGCGACCGCCGGCTGCCGCGCGAGCTGCTGGCCGATCCGGTATTGCTCGGTGAATGCCTGGCCGGCGCGCTGTACGTGGAGGATTTTCGCCGCCTGCTGGGCGAACTCGGCGTGGCCGACGCACGGGTGTGCGCGCGCGGCCCGATCGCACTGACCGACGAGGCGATCGAGCAAAAGATCGGTTTTGCCCATTTCGAGTCGATCACCTGGCGCGCTTTCAAGCTGCCGCTGGAGGATCGCTGCGAGGACTACGGCCAGTCTGCGACCTACCTCGGCACAATACCGGCGCATCCGCACCGGTTCGTGCTGGACGACCATCACCTTTTCGAGAACGGCAAGCCGTTGCGGGTCTGCGGCAACAGTGCCGACATGCTGGCCGGCAGTCGTTACGCGGCGCATTTCCTTTTCCACGGCGACAGGCAGCGGCACTTTGGCCTGTTCGATTGCGCCCCGGCCGCAGCGGCGACGACCACATCGGCAAGCTGCTGCTGAGATGCTCATGGACAGTTGTCATCCCGCTGCCCCGCACGCGTCGATGCGCTCTCTGTCGGTTATCGTGCCGTTGGCACCCGGGGAAACCGAATGGCATGGGTTGCTGCAACAGCTGACCTCGCTGCCGGTGGACAGCGAAGTGATTGTGGTGCGTGCCGATGATGAATCGTGGCCGGCCCCGGCAGCGTGGCCGATGCACCTGCGCTATCGGGAGTGCCACTGTAAGCCGGGGCGTGCCCGGCAACAGAACCTCGGTGCCCGGCTCGCCACTGGCCACTGGCTGTGGTTCCTGCATGCCGATTCGCGTCTGCGGGAAGACAGCCTGCGTGAACTGCAACGGTTTCTGGCGGAAGGGGGCGATGCGCTGGGATGGTTCAAGCTCGCGTTTCGCCGCGATGGACCTCGCTGGACCGCGCTGAACGCAGCAGGCGCCAATTTGCGCGCCCGCTGGCTGGGGCTACCGTTTGGTGATCAGGGGTTTGTGTTGCCCAGGCACTGTTTCGAGACCTTGCACGGCTTTGATGAACAGGCACGTTACGGCGAAGATCACCTGCTGGTATGGGCCGCGCGCCATGCCGGACTGCCACTTCGCTGCCTCCCTGCGTCGCTGGAAACCAGTGCGCGCAAATATGCGCAGCACGGTTGGCTAACCACCACACTCAGGCATTGGTGGTTGACCGTGGCGCAAGCATGGCCGGCATGGCGCGCGACGCACGGGGCAAGGACATGACGGCGGCACTGGCCATCTTCGTCAAGACGCCGGGGTTGTCGCCGGTGAAGACACGGCTGGCGGTTACGCTGGGTACGGATGACGCCACCCGCTTTTATCGGCTTGCCGCCGCAGCCACGGCCGCCGTGGCGCAAAGCTGCCAGCCGCCACTCACACCGTATTGGGCGATTGCCGAGGCCGGCCCGGTGGCCTCGGCCGCATGGCATGACTTTGCGCAGCTGGAGCAGGGTGAAGGCGATCTTGGTGAACGGCTGGCTCGCATCTACGCCGCACTGCAGGCACGTCATGGCCGGGTGTTGCTGATCGGCGCCGATGCCCCTCAGCTGACGCCAGCCATGCTGCTGGCCGCATTGGCAGCGCTGCACGACACGGACAAGCCTTTCGTGCTCGGCGAAGCCAGCGATGGCGGCTTCTGGTTGTTCGGCGGTCGGGTGCCCATTCCAAGTGCCGTCTGGCTCGGTGTGCGCTATTCACAACCCGATACCGCCATGCAGTTGCGCAGCGCCTTGGCGGCGTACGGTCATCTTGCCACTTTGCCCATGCTCACGGATGCCGACAGCGCAGCGGATTTGCCTGTGCTCATCCAGGCACTGGCGTCATTGCCCAACATCATGCCGGCGCAGCGCACGCTGTACGACTGGCTACTCGCCGTCACCGATCACGCCTTGTTGGAAAGAACCTCGGCATGACTCTAGTTCTGTTCATCTCCGTACCTGATTAGCGACGACGCTCAGCCATGAAAATTGTCGACGGCGCGCAATTTCGTCTCTGGCCAAGGCTTGCACAGGGTCATGGCGCGCGCCAGTCGCGGCAGCAGCTCGGCAAGTCGGAAACGGCGGTTGAAGCGGTAGGCGGCTTCGGCCAGATAGCGCCGCGCGTACTTGGCCTGGCGCATGGCGTGGTAGCAACCGCTGATCGCTCGTTTGACGTTGCCGAGCACCACGTTCACCCAGCGCGCTCCCTTGACCTCGGTCGCGGCGCGACCGCCCCCTG